>JAGPFF010000089.1 GCA_018056725.1 Anaerolineaceae bacterium | reverse complement strand
GGTATTTTGCTGTGCACGCATTTTGTATTCTGAAAAGAAATCACGCAGCGCCACTGCATAGGGGAGGTCAAACCAGAGTTTGGGCGCTGGCGGGGCATCGGGTGGGACGGTGGAAAGACCGATCAACTCTTTGTCCATGCCCACCGCCACTGAAAAAGCGCAATTGATCCCGTGCTGCACCATCAATTCAGGCATTACCAGCCAGCCAGCTTTTGCCGTCGCGTTGGCATTATGGGCTCCATCAATCTGGAAAATGCGGGCGCCATTCATTACCTTTTTGGCTTCCGCGGCATCCACGAAGGATCGGTACATGTTCACATTGCGGTATAGCACGTTGTATTGAGGATCCTGATGGGCACCGTTGATTCCTTCCTCCGCGAAGAGGACTGCGACTTCAGGTCCGGCAACACCAGAAACATAACTATGAAAATTGATCGGTCGCCCAACCTCTTCTTCAATCTGATCACAGGCTTTGCGGCTGGCACGAATCTGTTTGCGGGTGATGGGCACACCACCGACACCTTCGGGGGTGCCCTCCATCAGACCATCAATATGGCTTTGACCAGTGGTCCGAATAACCATCAAATGATCCGCACCATGCCAGGCTGCCATGCGCATCCGCCGGATGTCATCCTCGAAGCGACCGGAGGCAATTTCAGTGGTGACGACACACTTGGGCTGTGGATCGATGTGATCAAAGTACTTTGAAGCGGGTAGACCGATCGAATTTTTAAGAGGTTTGGACATATCCCGGTAGTGAAAAGGTCCCATGTCCACCCCTTCAGGGGGAACCTCCCGCCAGGTCCATCCTTTGCGCGCGGGGCGATAATTCTCCAGATCCTCAAGAATGTGATCGATATCCAGTTTCTGATTTGGGTCTAATTTTTCGTGATTTGTCATGGTTTACATCCTGCGCCGGGTATCAGAAGAGTTCTTTGAGGATTTCGTTGTCCTCAACAATGGCTTTGGCAGCCGCGGGTATCTCGCAACCAAGTTTTTGGGCAACTTTCAGCAGGACGTGACCTGCCCCCTTACCCAGTAATCCGGCTTCGATAACGCGATCTACCACCGCATGAGCGGTGAGGCTATCCAAACCCATGCGCAGCAGCACCGAACGTTCGATCGATGGAGAGGTGTGCGTTCTGGCAAGTTCGACAATGGGTGCCACCGTCTGGTTGCACAATTCCCAAAACCGGTCCTTTAACTCTTCATCCGTCATTTGGTGCAATTCGGACTGACGTTGTGTAAATTTTTCCAAGCGATCATTGGTCATACTTTTCTCCGGAAATTATTTCAAATGGGAAATAAAATTTTCATGGATCCACTGGGGAGTTTTCTTGATATCCTCCGCCAGGAATGCAATATCTTTCTCTGTCCAGGCAGCTGGTACAAGCTGGCGGGCTGCATTCCCCAAATATTCCAGCCGTAACCGGTCAAGGTTCTGCATCTGGCTTTGAACCTGTTCAAGCCGTTCGGGAATGATAATGGATTTTCCCGGGACATTTTCCACGGGATCTCCCCGCCGGACCTCGATGCCATTTTCGCGTGCGAAAGAAAGTTCGGCGTTTTGATGTTTGCCAGCGCCGGTATATTCAGTCTCCTGGACGACGATGAGTTGATCTTGATCCATCTGACGGGCAAGTGAGACGGCTGCGGTAAGACTCGTATTGCCCGCTGGACCGCGTTCCAGCCCTTCTATTTTTGTCAGCAGTTCAGTGATGTAAAATACTTCACCCTGACTAACGATATGATATTCATCCATGTATCGCAGGCTGCGGGCGGCGTTACGAGGTACATCCGTACGATCCGGCCAGACTGCGAAAGGTACCCCGAAACCAGTATGACCAGTTGTGAACGATTTGCGGTTGAAATCATGATCGGATGCCATGTGTAAGCCATGCAAATCGACGGAACATCCGACGATCCGGGTATAGTGGCAACCTGCCTGCAATAAGCCGCGTGCCGTTCCGGTCAAATTTCCACCACCAGCGTGGGTTACCACAACCACATCGGGGGCTCTTCCAAACATTTTTTGGGTCTGCTGCGCAATTTCAAAGCCCAAACTTTCGATCCCCCGGATACCAAATGGTGTATAAAGACTCGCATTAAAGAATCCGGTTTCTTCAAGGGTACGAAGCTGCATATAAAATAACTCGGGACCGACAGTAAGTTTTAGCACTTCTGCGCCATAAGCTTCGCAGGCTCGCCCTTTTTCTATAATTTCAGGTTGACCAACACCACGGCTGTCATATACTTCCTGCACGATGATGCTCTTCAGATTCCGTTGTGCAGCTTGTGAAGCCACTGCGGCGCCATAATTGCCACTGGTGGCGGCAACCACCCCTTTGTAACCCTTACGGGCAGCTTCGTAAACGCTCAAAGAAGCACGGCGAGCTTTAAAACTTCCAGAAGCGTTTGCAGCTTCATCTTTGACCAGAATAACCGCGCCCTTTCCCTTGGGCGAGATTTTGCGTACCGCCTGTGTCAGATTGCGCAATTCATACAGAGGGGTATTGCCTACTTTGGTCTCCTGCTGAATACGAAGGATCTCATCCATCGAGTAGCCTGTATCCCCCATCATCCTTTCAAAATCAAAGGCTACCGGGCTGGAAATATAAGCGCTGTAATCCATCCCCATCGAGGACATCATGATTTCGTTTTTGCGTGCCATCACCGCTTGATAGGACATATCCCGGCTGTTCATGGTTCATACTCCGTGCCGATGGTCAGCAATTCAGGGACAACTGTACCAAAACTGTGGGCATAACT
>JAGPFF010000046.1 GCA_018056725.1 Anaerolineaceae bacterium | reverse complement strand
GCAGCAGACAAAGAAAGGCAATCAGAGAAGTGCTGCCTTCGATGAGCATGGCAACTTTTACCACTGCGCCAGCGCGTTGCCGATTGTTATCGGTCAATTCCTTCCCGAGAAAGCGGACGATGAATTCGCCCATGCGGAAAGAAAAAAACCGGTTGACATTGCTGACAAAAGTGATGATGATGCCAATCATGCCAAAAGCTGCCACCCCCAGCAAACGGGCAGCGAAAACACTCTGGATGAAAGATAACAACAAACTAATGGTGCTGGAGCTAAAGAGATAGCCGGTATTCTTTAAAACCCGGCTCAACACACGGTCATTGGCGAGAAAAGTCGAAATCCTGGAATACAGGGCTTTCATGAGAGGATGATATCACGAGCCCAGGAGCGTTGTTCCAGATACCAGTTCACCAGATGAGAAAGTCCCTCATCAAGAGTCACTTTTGGCTCCCACCCCAGCATCCGGTGGGCTTTGCTTACGTCCGCCCAATTGGCATCCACATCGGCAGGGTGGCGGGGAATATACTGGATGTCGGCTTTTTTCCCTACCAGTTTTTCAATGCGATGCAACAAATCATTGATCGTAATCGTTTCATGCCCACCCAGGTTGATAATCTCGTACCCCACCGGTTTGAGCGCTTTCAACACACCATCCGCAATGTCATCCAGATAGGTAAAACCACGCATCTGATTGCCATCTCCGGTAATTTGCACCGGGTCACCCTCAGCGATCCAACGGGTAAAGCGGAACATCACCATATCCGGTCGACCGGCAGGACCGTAAACAGTGAAGAAGCGAACCACAGTTGTGTCCAGCCCGTAGAGGTGATGATAAGTATACGCCATCACCTCGGCAGCTTTTTTGCTTGCGGCGTATATCTGTAGGGGGTGACAGGAATCCGCATCCTCAGGGGTTGGCAGGGGCGGATTGGCGCCATAGATTGATGAGGTAGAAGCGAGCACTAGTTTGGAAGGTCCGCTTTTACGGCACCATTCCAAAATATTCAGGGTTCCCATAGCATTGGTTTGCAGATAAGCTTCCGGGATTTCCACTGCCTGCCGCACCCCAGCACGGGCGGCAAGGTGAATGACCGCATCAAAGGGGGCAAACTGGCGCGAGAGTTCGGTGAAAAGATCCGGGCGGCAAATATCATCCTGCAGAAAAGTGAACTGGGGTAAACGTGCCAGTTGCTGCAGCCGCCATTCTTTCAGACGCGGATCGTATGAATCATTGAGGTTATCCACCCCAATGATCTCATGCCCTTCAGTAGCCAGGCGTTCGATCACCTGGCGGGCAATAAAACCTGCCGCTCCAGTAACCAGATAGCGCGCCATCAGAGCCTGACTACTTTGTCCGAACCCCTTCCGAGGGATCCAAGGGCGTTGCGTGTGTCGACAATTAATTTGGCACGTTTCATGATCTCACCATAATCATAGGTTTTGTGATTCGTGACAATAACCACACAATCGGCATCCTCCACTGCATGCATCATATCGGCGACAGATTCAATTTCCCAGTCCTCCTCTTTGATGTGGGGAATGTAGGGATCATGGTAGGAAACCCTTGCTCCCTTCTGTTGCAGCAGGCGGATCACGTCAATCGCTGGAGATTCGCGTAAATCATCAATATCGGGCTTATAGGCGGCACCCAAAACCAGCACCGAGCTGCCTTTGAGTGCTTTTTGATGATCATTAAGGGCATCCTGAACTTTGCCAAGGACGAACCTTGGCATATTCGTATTGATCTCAGATGCCAGCTCGATAAAGCGGGCTGTGTAATTAAGAGAGCGCATTTTCCACGAAAGGTACATTGGATCAATGGGAATACAGTGCCCGCCAAGACCCGGTCCTGGATTGAAGCGCATGAAACCAAAAGGCTTGGTCGAGGCGGCATCGATCACTTCCCACACGTCCACTCCCAGACGATCGCACATCAGGGTGAGCTCATTTACAAATCCAATATTGATCATACGGAAGGTATTCTCAAGCAGTTTAGCCATTTCCGCCACCTCGGTGGAAGAAACCGGAACAACTGTATCCAGCGCCTGACTGTACCAGGCAGAAGCGACTTCTGTGCATGTGGCGGTCATTCCGCCAACAACTTTCGGCGTATTCTTGGTCGTCCAATCTTTGCGTCCCGGGTCAACTCTTTCCGGTGAAAAAGCGAGGAAGAGTTCTTCGCCAATCTTCAAGCCACTTTTTTCCGTTAAAGTAGGCAATACCAACTCACGTGTAGTGCCGGGGTAAGTACTCGATTCGAGCACAACCACCATCCCAGGATGAACATAAGGGGCAATCCCTTCCGCCGCACTAATAATAAAGGACAGGTCAGGGTCGCCGGTATGGCGCAAAGGTGTGGGAACACAGATCGCAACAGCGTCGATGTCCTTGAGTACGGAATAATCAGAGGTGCCACGCAACTTCCCTTCCATGTGCAGCCTTTTGACTTGTTCCGAAGGCACATCTAAAATATAACTTTCGCCGCGGTTGAGCATTTCCATTTTTTCTTGGATCGGGTCAATACCAGTCACGTTAAAACCAGCTGAAGCAAATACGGTGGCAAATGGCAGACCCACATATCCCATTCCTAAAACAGCCACTCGGGCGGATTTTCTCTGAAATTTATCAATCAATTGACTTGCGTAATCCATGGATGCCTCGATTAATTAAAATAACGACAATTGTTCAGGATTGTCGGCTTCTGATTTTTCTTCAGATTTTACAGCAGGTTGAATTGTTGCCACTCGGGCAGCTGCCCGCGCATTGAGAATGGCAGCAGGAAGAGCTTTAAAATCAGCAATGACAGCGGGTTTGAGCGTGGGCTGGTGCAGAGCGGCAGCAGGATGGTACATTGGGACGATTAAACGCTCGTGCACCCAGACGGGTTTACCATGAATCTCACTGATACGGGCATTCGGCAAAAACTTTCCCATCGAAATGCGCCCGAGCGTGACGATCACACAGGGGTTGATCGTTTCAATCTGCCAATCCAGAAAGCGGCTGCAGGCGGTTAATTCATCGGGAAGCGGATCCCGGTTGCCCGGGGGGCGGCACTTGACCACATTGGCAATAAATACCTCTTCCCGTTGAAATCCAGCATCTGCCAACAGTTCATCCAGGAATTTTCCCGCCTGACCAACAAACGGACGCCCTTGCTCATTCTCATAAAAGCCCGGTCTTTCCCCAATGAACATCAGTTCAGCGGTCGGGCTTCCCTCACCTGGAACAGCATTCTTGCGTGAAAAATGTAAAGCACAAGCCTGACACTTTGCCACCTGAGCACTGATTTCCTGAAGGACTACTGCGCGATCCAAATGGATGCCTCCTGAGAGAATGCGAACCGAAAAATTATAAACTCAATTTTACCTTACTGTAAGGACTGCAGCCTGTCCAGATCAAGAGGATCCAGATCCATCAGTACCGCATCTTCACCATTATCCTGATAGTACTTGCGCCGGATCCCCACCTGCTGATAACCAAAGCGTTGATACATGGTGATGGCAGCCAGATTCCCACGGCGCACTTCAAGAAAAGATTTCACGGCACCTGAATGGTAAGCATCAATGAGCGCAAAAGAGAGTAGTCGTTGAGCAATATGCTGTCGGCGATAATCTGGATGGACGGCGATCGTTGCCACATGGGCTTCATCCACGATCAACCAGATCACAATCATGGCGATCAGAATCGGATGCTCCCCTTCGATTTGAGTTTCTACCACCCAACAACGTGAAACAGGGTTATTTTCGATTTCAAACTTGAACGAACTTTCTGGCCAGGGTAAGGAGAACGAGCGCTGATCAAGATTAATCACCGCAGGCAGGTCAGCTAATTCCATTGGTCGAAAAATTATGGGAACAGCCGTAGTTGGATTGTTCAATCCTGAATCATCCCGGCGATATGCAGGTAAATCGGAGACAGCTGAATCGGGTCATCCACCTGACCCTCTTTCCAACGTTGCCATGCCAGTTGCGCCAGCACACTGGGTCGGCGTAGAGAGAGAGCAGGAGGGGCGATGATGGCATTCTTCCACTTCCTCCCGATAATCTGCCTTTCCTCCGCGTTCATCTCTCCGCAAATCCGGGTAGGACCGGTAATGCGGTCGGATATTTCTTCAGCGGTCATTACCCGCGGTGAATCCACCGGCTGCCAATGACCATCCCGGACAGAAAATTCCTGAATCGCCATCCGTGACCTGCCGGCGGGAATCACAGTAAACAATGGTTCATCAGCCAGCGGCTGAGCTGCCACCTGATACTCGAATGTCGGGATGCCAATCACAGGAATACTCAGCGATAGGGCAAGCCCTTTGGCAAGCGCCAGACTGATGCGCAGACTGGTAAAAGAACCCGGACCCAGTGCGACGGCAATTGCCTTCAAGTCGGAGGGAGTTGCCGAACAGCGTCGTAACAGATCCGCGATGGCTGGGGCAAGTTCCACTGTATGGTGGCTGGCGGTACGCCACATCATCTCTCCAATGACCACAGGTTCATCATATAAGGCAACGGCACATGTTAATGTAGAAGTGTCCAAAGCTAATAGCATTTCAACCTCCAAAAGCGAGCCGTCTGAAATCTTCGAGCAATTTTACATAGCGCTCGCCATGGGGCGAAAAAAGGATCCTTCGTTGTTCATCCGCCACCCAGGAGAAATCGATCTGCAGATGCTCTGGCGGAAGTGCGGCTGCAATCCGCTCGGACCATTCCACCACCAGAGGACCATTCATAAATAAGGCATCAATATCCAGATCCTCCGCCTCAGGCACGGATTCGATGCGGTAAGCGTCCAGGTGATGCATTTGCTTACCGTCCGGCTGGCGGTACTGGTTCACCAAAACAAAGGTCGGGCTGGAAACCGGGTCTAAAGAGCCCCAACCCTTCGCCACCCCCTGCACGAATGTAGTTTTTCCAGCACCAAGATCGCCGGAAAGACAAACAACATCTCCTGGTTTGAGGAGCGCACCCAGGCGGATGCCCAGTCGGCGGGTTTGTTCCGGACTGCGGCTTAGGAAGTCGACATCATGAGAGGTTAATATTGGCATGGTTAGATTATATGATAGCGATTTCACTCAAACAAGTGCCTGCCGGGAACGGTTATCATTTTTCGCCAGGGATTGGTACCGCAGGGAGAAAAGTTTTCATTCGGTGGGCAAGTTCTCGCCGGGTAAGAAGCACACGATGACCGCAGGTTTCACATTCCAATCCTATATCCGCGCCCAGCCGCACAATTTTCCAGGTGTAACCACCACACGGATGTGCCTTGCGCAACTTCACCCTATCCCCAAGGTTCAGATCAGGCAACATGAGGGCATTATAACCCATGTTATAATTTTAAAATTAAATATTTCCACTGACGAGCTTTGGAGGGCTCATGGGGTATGTTCAATCTCTCACCCAGCCTGTTAATCTCCCGTGTACTTACCCTGATCATTGCCTTGACCGTTCATGAGTTTTCGCATGCCTTCATTGCCTATCGGTTTGGTGATACAACCGCCCGGGATGCAGGCAGATTGACTTTAAACCCTCTCAAACATCTGGACGTACTGGGCTCTTTGATGCTCCTGCTGGTGGGCTTTGGATGGGCAAAACCGGTTCCCATCAACCCCTATGCTTTGCGCCGCAAATCGGAATCCGCAGAGATGTGGGTTTCGCTGGCTGGTCCAGCCTCCAATCTTTTACTGGCGGTAATTGCCGGTTTGCTGCTTCGTTTACACCTTTTCCCCTGGCAGGCTTCAAGCGGAATCCTTCCATCAGCGGCGGACTTCTCTTTTACCTTCATGACCATCAATCTGGTGTTGATGCTCTTTAATTTGATCCCACTTGCCCCTCTGGATGGCGAAAAAGTGCTCGCTTTCTTTCTGCCCTCCAAGTGGTCCAACAGCTTCAGTCAGATCCAACGTTATGGTCCCATCCTGCTGATGGTCCTTTTATTCGTTCTCCCCATGGTGGGTGTGGATATCATCAGCTGGGTAATGACGCCTGCGCTTAATCAAATCAGTAAAGCCCTATTGGGAGTATAAGCATGAGTACGAAAATCGCTTTAATCGGACTTGGTCAGGTTGGTGCATCTGCCGGACTGGCTTTGGCAGCTTACAAGGATCAGATCATGCGTATCGGGCATGATGGAAGCCATAAACGAATGAAGGACCTTGAAAAGGCTGACGTCTTCGATCGGGGTGAGACCAAATTAGCCCAGGCGGTGCAAGATGCCGATCTCGTGATCATGGATCTCCCCGTAGATATGATACGTGATGGACTGGAACTTATGGCACCTCATGTTAAAGCGGAAGCGGTAATCCTCTGCTTTTCCAGCGTGGTTCAGGAAGTGTATCAATGGGCGCGTGAAATTCTTCCTGCGCATCAAGCCTTCATTGTTGTGTACCCTGTTATTGACCCGGAACGGCTGGCGGATTGGAATGATACTCTGCTTACGCCACATACTGACTTGTTCGAGAATTGCGACATGGTAATAGCGGCTGATGCGGAGACACAGCCACGAGCGCTGAAAATGGCAACCGAGCTGTGCGGTTTGCTTAAAGCAAAACCTTATTTTAGTGAACCCCTGGAGGCAGACGGGATCCTTGCGCGCACCAATTTGCTGCCCATTTTAAACGCCACTGCATTACTCAACACCCTGCTCAACAGCACTGGTTGGGGTGACGCCAGACGTTTCACTTCTCGGGGATTTTTCCGCACGGCTTCCATCAGCATGTTGTATGATGAAGCGGAATACTTCGGAATTAGCAGCTTGTTAAACCGTGAAAATAGTGTCAGGGTTTTAGACGAAATGATGGCGGAACTCCAATCGCTGCGAGATATGTTGCAGGAAGGGGACGAAGAAGGGCTGCGGGAATCAATGAAGAGAGCCCGACAGGGATACGAAGGCTGGCTGTACCAGAGAACAAGCAAGGATTGGGATCAGGAGAATCAACCGGAATCCCCTGAAACCCGTAATATTGCCGAACGCCTTTTTGGAGGAAAATCAGTTAAGAAAAAAGATAACAGGTGAAATGGCTTATTTCTGCTATATTGTAGAGTGTGCGGACGGAAGTTTTTACACAGGTTGGAGTCTGGATCCCGTAAGGCGGGAAAAGGAACACAACCGTGGAATCGGTGCGGCATACACAAAACAGCATCGCCCAGTTCGCCTCGTTTATATCGAAGAACAGCCAGACCTTTCTGCGGCTTTGAAACGCGAACGGGCAATTAAAACGCTCAACCACGCGCAAAAAGCAAGGTTGATACTCAAGGACAAAGGAGAATAAGAGTTTGTCAATCGACCGGGGACATATCCTTTCTCCTGGCAGGGTAAACCTGATGGGGGAACATGTGGATTATAACGATGGCATTGTATTGCCTGCAGCGATTGACCGTGCAGTCAACTTACATTTTCACCGTTCAACTGATGGAATGATACATCTCACCGCGCATGACATGGGGGAAGAATGCACCATCAACCCGCGCGATCTGGATCAAAAACGGGATGTAGAGGGTCTCCCGCTACCCCAATGGGCACTTTACCCCGCAGGGGTGGTTTGGAACCTGATACGGTATGATTTTTCAGTGGGTGGTTTTTATGCCGATTTTGCCTCCAATATTCCCATTGGCGCCGGTCTGAGCAGTTCAGCAGCAGTGGAAGTGGGCTTCGCCGTGCTCTGCGAAACACTGGGGGATTGGACACTCGACCGTATGACCCTGGCACGCATCTGCCAGGAGGCGGAG
This sequence comes from Anaerolineaceae bacterium, assembly GCA_018056725.1. Taxonomy (GTDB): domain Bacteria; phylum Chloroflexota; class Anaerolineae; order Anaerolineales; family Anaerolineaceae; genus UBA6107. The sequence continues at coordinate 5,023 of JAGPFF010000046.1, read as the reverse complement.
CATGACTATGTGGGGGTCAACTGCGGTTTGATGGATCAGTTTGCCTGTGCCTGTGGTGTGCAGGATCATGCCGTCATGCTGGATACGCGCAACCTCTCCTACCGCCCTGTGCCGCTGCCTCCAGATACCACGCTGGTGATCGCTGATTCAAGCTTGAGGCGCTCGCTGGTTGGATCGGCATACAATGACCGCCGGCGCGATTGCGAAGCTGCTGTGGCTTATTTTCAGGCGCTGGATCCGAGTCTGCGCGCTTTGCGGGATATTCCTCCTGAACTGTATCGAACTGCTGAAGGCAAAATTCCAGCCGAGGTATACCGGCACGCCCGACATGTAGTGGAAGAAATAGCAAGAGTCGATGCAGCGATCAAATATCTTGAAAACAATGACGCTGAAAATTTTGGGCAGTTAATGTTCGCCACGCATCGTTCATTGCGTGATTTGTATGAAGTTTCCTGCCCCGAACTGGACATCCTTGTCGACACAGCTGCTGGAATTGAGGGGTGCCTTGGCGCTCGCCTGACCGGAGCTGGTTTCGGCGGCTGCACGGTTAACCTGGTGCGGAAACAAACCGTCGGTGATTTTATCGAAAGATTAGGGAAAACCTATCTGGAAAAAACAGGGTTGCGGTCAGAAATTTTTGCCACGCAGCCCAGCGCTGGTGCTCATCTCGTCCATCCTATCAAATGAAGGATTTTGTCTATGTCAGATAGCAACGCGATCGTAACCAACGACCTGCACAAAACCTTCAAATCAACACATGGCTTCTTGAAGCGTACCACACGGCTTACTGAAGCGGTGCGTGGGATTTCCTTTTCCGTGGAAAAAGGGGAACTGTTCGGTATATTGGGACCAAACGGGGCAGGAAAAACTACCACAGTAAAAATGCTCACTACCTTGCTTCTGCCAACCAGTGGGGATATTTCCATCTTTGGCATGGACATAAGGAAACAGACAGTAGAAGTCCGCAAAAAAATCGGGTTTACTTTTGGCGGGTCACGGGGGCTTTACGGAAGATTAACGGCTATTGAGAACCTGCGCTACTTTGCCGAATTGTATGCATTGCCACCGGAGGTCTCGCGCAAACGCATCCCAAAGCTACTCGAAATCGTTGGTTTAGACGGGAGAGGCGAGGACAAGGTTGAAACCTACTCCAGTGGAATGCAACAGCGTCTCCATCTGGCGCGCGCCCTGTTGAACAATCCGCAATTAATCTTCCTCGATGAACCCACAGTAGGGATTGATCCCGTTGGCGCCCGCGAATTAAGAGCCACCGTAAAATACCTTCAATCACGCGGAAAAACAATTTTGCTCACCACACATTACATGGCAGAGGCAGATGAACTATGCGATCGTATTGCCATTATCAACAAAGGTCGCATTATCGCCATGGATACGCCCTCAGCACTCAAAAGCCAGATCAGCCCGGAATCGGTGATTGAATTGAAGACGAGTCACGAGAACCTCCCGGGGTTACAAACCTTATTGGCAAAACTTGATGCTCAAACTAAAATCACCTATCACGAAAACGCGAGTAAACAGGTGGCAAGGATCTATACCCTCCAACCGGCTGTTGTGATAGAACTGCTTTCTCCCTGGTTAAACACGGATTTAATCCATAATATGGAAGTTCGCAACCAGACTCTGGAAGATGTGTACGTCAACATAATCCAGGGTGAGGAAAAATAATGGCTTCCTTTTTCCGGCTGGCTTTTCGTCAAATGGATGTGCAATTACGAATGCGGGTGCTCAGCCTGTGGAGCCTGGGGTTATATTTCATCCAACCGGCAATCTTCAGCGCGGTGTCAATGTTCCTCTCGCAGGCAGCCGGGAATGCCGTGCCAGATTTGATCTATACTGTGCTCGGTGGCGGGATCATGGGGATGTGGAGCGGTCTTGTATTTACCTCTACATACGATATCCGCGCTGACCGGAGGGAAGGCACTTTAGAATTGATCGTGGGAAGCCCAACCCCCTTAAGAACAGTGGTGGGATTCCGTTCACTGTTGAATGTTCTGGCTGGAGCGACAAGTATGTTGGCGGCTGTGCTGGTAGCCGGACTGATCTTCAATTACTCATTTTCCTCCATCTACCTGCCTGGAGTCATCTTCTCCTTCCTGTTACTGCTTTTCGCCTTGTGGTGCATGGGGGTATTCCTGGCTAACCTGCTAGCCTGGTCGCGTCTCTCCGGCACCTTCGTTGATCTGCTGGAGCTGCCGGTTGCTTTGTTATGTGGTTTCATGTACCCAATCAGCGTGCTGCCGGATTGGATGCAATCCATTTCAGTAATTTTCCCCATTCGCTGGGGGCTCGAAGCGATGAGAGATTGCTTGAAAGGCAGTGTGATTGGCGCGGAACTGACGATGAAATGGCTGATTGCACTGGGAATTTCCTTCGTCTTCCTGTTATTGGCACGTTGGTTGGATGGCAAAGTGCACGATCACATCCGCATCACCGGAGAGCTTCGGTCCGTATGATGAAATCTCTGGTACGCATTGTGCGGCTTTACCTGTTCCAGGCATGGTATTCCTACCGGTCGCTTTTTGCGTGGAGCACGCCTTTCAGCTACATGACCAGTAAATTTGGGTACCCTCTTTTTTCGATGATGATGTTTGTATTCATTGGCAAATTTGTCGGCTTCACGGATCCGTCCTATATCGTCCTTGGGAATATTTTATTAATGCCCATCACCAATGGGCTTTACGGCATTTCCATGACTATCGGCAATGAACGCCAGTTTGGCGCTCTGTCATACCTGCTTGGCAGCCCTGCTCCACGTGCGCCCCTCTTTTTGGGGAGAGCCTTGTTTCATATTCTGGATGGATTCCTCACTGTTTGCATCGCACTGCCCATCGCAATGCTTTTCTTTGATATTCAGTTCAAGGGAGTCAACCTGTTTCTGCTGGTTGGCTGCCTGATTTTGATCACCATCGCCTCAACGGGGTTGGGTCTGATCATGGGAACCATCAGTCTGCGCAGCCAGGATGGCTGGATGTTCACCAATACCCTGGGACAGTTACTCTTTTTGTTGATCGGTGTAAACTTCCCGATTCAGCAGCTTCCTGCTTTTCTACAACCTGTGTCAACCTTTTTGCCGATGAGCCGCGGTATCCAGGCAGCAAGAATGGTGGTAAATGGCGCCGGTTGGTCCAATGTAGCCGGGCTACTCGGTGGTGAAGTGCTGGTAGGGCTGGCTTATATTCTGATCGGCTACACTCTTTTCCGAATTGTTGAAAGAGCCAGTATGTCTACTGGCTCTTTGGATAGTTTCTAGCCTTCCGTAAGTTAATCCGTGAAAACTGGCAGGTGACCGAGGGCAATAATATTCCGCCATTTTGCCCGCTCGCCTTCTGTAAAGACAGCTGCTTCTGCAGCGACTTCAGCTTTCGCTTTTTGCACTAATAGACGCATTCCTTGAAGAGTTGACCCCGTGCTGATTACATCGTCTACAATCACCACTTTGTGCCCTTCCATCAATGAAAAATCTTTTTCATCCAGAAAGAGATATTGTGGTTCGCCGGTGGTAATGGAAAGAGTTTCTGTGCGCAGCGCGTTGCCCATATAAGGTTTATAAGCCTTGCGAAAAACCACATAGGGCTTGCGGGTTTCCACTGAAAGCGCATGCGCCAAGGGAATACTTTTAGCTTCCGCGGTTACCAGTACATCATAGGTAATGGGAGCGAGTTTTTGCCCCAGGGCAACCGCACATGCCTGTACGAGTTCGGTATCACCAAGCAGATTAAGGATCGCGATCTTCAACCCGGGTTTTACTTCGAAAAGGCGTAACTCGCGGTGAATCCCCGCAATATCTACGGGATAAGTGGGTCTATTTTCCATTATGGACCTCCGAGAAAAAAATCCAGGCGTCGCCGCCGCAAGTAAGAGTGTATCACAATTTGAATTCAAAAAAATGGATTCCCGCACTTCGGCATGCGGGAATCCATATTGAAAAAGCCTGTTGTGGTAAAATCATCGAGAGCCGGGGACGCCGACCCCGGCTCTCTTTACTAAGGAGGAGAAGAAAAGAAGTCGCCCTGTAGATATATTATCAGGATTACCATCAGTTGACTTGACTCTTCCCCTACGATTACCCTACGGAATACGCGAAATTACGATATTTTTTCAAGGATCAGGCAATGGAAAATCGCTTGCATTTCGATAGTCCAATCGGAACCATCACAGTCATCAGCTCGGGCAGGGGGATTGCCCAAGTCAAAATTGGCACCAGTATTGAAGAATCCATTCAAGCCCCCGATGAGGGACTTCTACTGGCAAGTTGCAAACAACAAATCCTTGAATATCTCTCCTGCAAACGACGGCAATTTGATCTACCGCTCGATTGGGAAATGACTGGCAAGTTCCAACGCGAAGTCCTTCAACTTACCCGGGAAATACCCTTTGGAGAAGTCCGAACCTATGGGGAGCTGGCGCGAGCTCTGGGAAAATCCGCCGCAAGCCGGGCGGTAGGCGGAGCCTTGGCTCGTAATCCCCTTCCCCTATTAATCCCCTGCCACCGGGTGGTGGCGGCAACCGGCGCCTTAACTGGATATTCCGCAGCCAGTGGCATCGCCACCAAAGCCTGGCTACTTGTAATGGAAGGACACAAAATTGTCGGTCAAAAACTGGGTTAGATTCATCGCCATGGGGTTGATCTGGGGGTCCTCATTTTTCTGGATTAAGATGGGTCTTCAGGAAGTCGGACATATTACCGTGGTATTTTTCAGAGTGTTATTTGCGGTGCTCGGGATGGGTACATATTTCCTGATTACCCGCCGCCGTTTACCGCGTAAATATTTGTGGGTCTTGATGATATTAGGTTTCTTCAACGTCGCCCTGCCTTACATGCTGGTGAGTTGGAGTGAGAAGTATATTACCTCGGGTATGGCTTCGGTCCTAAATTCAACCCAACCGCTCGCCACAATGGTCATTGCCGCACTGTTTATCAAGGAAGAGAAACTGACTTTTCGCCGCATTGTGGGTCTCGTTCTGGGGATTGCCGGTGTGTTGGTTTTAATGTCAGACCGCA
>JAGPFF010000013.1 GCA_018056725.1 Anaerolineaceae bacterium | reverse complement strand
TAGTGGCTTGAACATTCACTATTCTAGCAATTGGGGTGATTTGTGGTTTAACCTTTTGTCTTCCACCCGCATAGCGGGTGGTTTTCTGCCTCCCTCGCTTCGCTCGGTCAACAGGCTAAAGCCTTAATGCGAAAGCAGAGCCAATGGCTCTGCTTTTTTTATCTACCAATCTCTTCCTTCAGATTACACGACGCATTCGCTCCAGGGCTTCCAGCAACGTACTGCGTGTGCAACCAAAATTCAGACGCACAAATCCTTCACCGGGTTTGCCAAAATCTTCGCCGGCATTCACTGCCACTCTGGCGTGTTCCAAAAAGTATTTTGCCGGTGAAACAGGCAGGTTCAATTCCCGGCAATCCAACCAGGCTAGATAGGTCGCTTCGGGTTGGATCATCTTGATCGCGGGTAATTTCTCCGCTAAATAACCCATAAGAAAGTCGCGATTACTCTCTAAAACTGCCATCACTTCTCTGAGCCAGTCATCCCCTTCCCGGTAAGCCGCTGCCCCCGCGATCATCCCCAGCGCGTTTACGCCGCCCAGCAATCCCCGCCGTGCGTGTTGGATTTTTTCACGCAATTCAGCATTGGTGCAGATCAACGCTGAGCATTCCAGCCCGGCAATGTTGTAGGTCTTACTGGGAGCAATGAGAGTGACCGTTTGATTGGCAATCTCGGCATCGATTGAAGCTATCGGAACGTGGCTGGCACCTGGATAGACCAGATCGCTGTGGATCTCATCTGAACAGATCACCATGTTGTGGCGCAGGCAAATCTCCGCCATCGCATGGAGTTCCTGCCGGGTATATACGCGCCCGATTGGATTATGAGGATTACAAAGCAGGAAACAACGCGTATCCTTTTCCAGCGCAGACTCAAAATCTTCGAAATCGATCCCGTACTTACCGTCGTCCTTCACCCGCACTTCGTTAACGACTGTCCTCGCTCCGGCATACCGGGGTGCCTGAAAAAAAGGCGGGTAGACCGGTGGTTGGATGAGAATGGATTCGCCGGGAGAAGTAACTGCCTGGCAAACCAGGTTGAATGCGGCAACAACTCCAGGCAGCAACACAATATCTTCCAGTTTAATTTTCCACTGGTAAAGCTTTTCCATACGGGCAAGTATCAATTCCTTCAACTCTTTGGATTCCATGGCATATCCGAACACTCCATGGTCCACCCGTTGTTGCAACGCTGCGATCACCGCAGGGGGCGAAACAAAATCCATATCCGCCACCCATAATGGCAAAACATCTTTTTCATAAAGCCCCCACTTGACACTATCTGTTCCACGCCGTTCCGGAGATTCAATCATGCTCACCTCTTGGTTTATGTACAAAATTATATTCCAATCGGTCAGGGATCGCCCGCCCGTTTTGTTTCTGATATACTCATGACTGATGGTTCACAATCCAGGTCTTCCCACACTTCAACTGCTCGCCGCCACGGAATGGCAGGATTATGCTTTGCTGGATAGTGGAGCAGGACAAAAATTGGAACGGTTTGGTCCTTACCGGCTGATTCGCCCGGAAGCTGAAGCAGTGTGGCAGCCAGCCCTTGCCCCTTCCGAGTGGAAGTCCGCCGATGCCATTTACCAGCCCGCCGCCGAGGAAAATGGCGGTCACTGGGAATACCGCCGAAAATTGCCAGAACAATGGAAGAGTGCGTATCACAACCTGACCTTTTCCATCCGGACCAGTGCTTCACGTCATGTCGGAGTTTTCCCGGAACAATCCAGCCAGTGGGATTGGGCAGAAAACGTTATTCACAAATCGGATACGCATCCCAGAATTCTCAATCTGTTTGGCTATACCGGTCTTGCTTCGCTCTCTGCGGCAGCTGCCGGGGCGCAGGTGACCCATATTGACGCCTCCCGCAAGGTGATCACCTGGGCACGCGAGAATCAGCAGCTCAGCGGACTTCAGCAGGCTCCCATCCGCTGGATTCTCGATGATGCCATAAAGTTCGTTCAACGGGAGCAGCGCCGCGGAAGTCATTATGATGGCATCATCCTTGACCCGCCAAAATTTGGGCGGGGACCCAAGGGTGAGGTTTGGGAGTTTTATAAATTTTTACCGGATCTGCTTGCTGCCTGCCGCAATATCCTTTCCCCAACGCCTTTATTTGTTCAATTGACCGCTTATGCCGTCAAAGCCTCTGCCGCGACGTTGTATTACGCAATTTCAGAAATGATGGACGGTTTCGAGGGTGCTGCTTCAGCCGGAGAACTGGGTCTCAGCGAATCTTCGGGTGGGCGATACCTCTCTATGGCAATTTTTGCCCGCTGGTGTTCAAAAAAAGTTTCTTTAAATTAAGGAATGGAATTTGGAGTAGAGAGAATGAAACGATTTCCTTTCGCTCATACCTTCTCCATCGTCGCCCGGGACCCTTCTACGGGTGAGATGGGCGCAGCCGTTCAGTCGCATTGGTTTTCCACCGGTTCCGTGGTCACCTGGGCGGAACCCGGTGTTGGCGCGGTTGCCACCCAGTCAATGGCGGAAATCAGTTACGGACCGCTTGGTCTCTACCACATGGGTCAATCCAAACCCCCAAAGCTGGTGCTGGATTCACTGCTGCAAAAAGATGAAAACCCTGAAGTACGTCAGGTTGCCATGCTGGATGTAAAAGGAAATGTGGCGGTTCATACCGGTTCCCGCTGCATCGCAGAAGCCGGGCATGAGACTGGAGAACAATTTTCCGTCCAGGCAAATATGATGCTCAAACCCACCGTCTGGGGGGCAATGGCTGCCGCCTACCAGTCAGCGACGGGCTGCCTGGCGGAACGGATGCTCGCCGCACTGGATGCCGCCCAGAATGAAGGGGGAGACATTCGCGGGAAGCAATCCGCTGCCCTTTTAGTTGTCTCCGGCGAACGCACGCCGCAGCCCTGGAAAGGGATTCTCGTTGATCTTCGCGTTGAAGATCACCCGGAGCCTTTGACCGAATTGCGCCGGCTATACCACATCCAAAGGGCATATAAAAATATGAATCGTGGCGATGACCTGCTCAGCCAGGGGCGCACTGAAGAGGCGTTTCAGGCATACGATCAAGCTGTCCGCCTGGCGCCTGGCTTGATTGAGCTTCCATTCTGGCAGGCGGTAACATTGATTGAAACCGGGCGTGAAGATCAAGCGCTGCCCATTCTTCAACAAGTATTCCGTCAGGAACCCAACTGGAAGCTGTTGATCGAACGACTTCCGTCAGCCGGACTGCTGCGCCAGGATACGGAGCTTATGGAACGAATCCAGAAGCTGGCAGGATAATGCGCCTGCCCCCTGGCGAATAGTCAGCCTCCCAGTCTGTAAAACGATCCTCCCCAAGGGATGTTTCCCCGCTTGTGATGACTCTAGTGCATGAGAGGCTTTATTTGTGCCAACAATTGTCTATGCGCATTATACGCATCAGGGGCAGGATCCGATCTTTCTAATCCATTCAACCTTGCATTTCCTGGCTTCTCTACTGTTCAGCATCTGGCGTATCCAAGCCCGGAAATGCGGTCAGGGTAAGTTTCCTGTACCCTTTTTACTCTTCCCGACCGGGCATGCGGTAATTAACCTTTATTTTCATCGCCGCATCCAATTCCTCGGGGGTCAGCAGGGTTACGGTCTTCATAGTAAATGAGGCGTTAACATTCCCTGCCAGCGAAAATGCGGTGGCATTGACATTATCCGGTAAATTGATAATGACGTAAAAATCATTTTCGCCAAAGGAAAAGTAAAACGCTTCCAGGTTGCCGCCCATGCTTTCAGCCGCAAAACGAACAGATTCCGCCCGTTTTGTGCCACCTTCTGCGAGTAAGCCTTTATATCCTTCTGGAGAATAGGCGCCATACAACAGATACTTTTGCATTCAACACCTCCTTTTCTCAATTCAATATGGCGGTGCGAGCTGCAATGGATTGGGTCGCTACTTTGATTATACAAATTTCCTGCCTGTTTTTACCATTCAACCCTAAAATTCCTGACCCAATTCAGTTGATGCCTGAGGGTCTTCCTTGCACATCCCAAAACCCTTCCCCGATTGACATTTTTTCCTTCTTCCCCTACACTAATTCCATGCTCGCTAAAGTCAATGCCTGTGCAGTGATCGGTCTCGAAGGGGTCATCGTGGATGTGGAAGTCGATCTCACGCCTGGGATTAAGCCACCGATTATCATCGTAGGTTTGCCGGATGTTTCGGTTCAGGAAAGCCGCGAACGGGTACAGTCTGCCATCCGCAATACCGGTCTAGATTATCCCCGCAAACGGGTGCGCGTCAATCTTGCCCCCGCTACTGTGCGAAAAGAAGGATCGGCGTACGATCTTCCGATCGCTCTGGGTATCCTCATCGCCAACCGGCAGCTTCCCGCGGATTGCCTCAAGGATGGGCTGGTGATGGGCGAGCTTTCACTTGATGGCAGCGTACGCCACGTCCGCGGCGTGTTGCCCATGGCGGCGGTTGCCCGCGCGGAGGGGTTCAAACGCGTGTATGTTCCTGCTGAAGATGCCCCTGAAGCCGCCATCTTCCCTGACCTTGAGGTCATCCCCGTTGGCTCGCTGCTCGATCTCTACCAGCACTTGACTGGTCAGGCGACCCTTGCTGCTCAGCCTGCACTGACGCTCGATCAGGTGGACGCACTGGTGCAAACGGATTTTCGCGAGATTAAAGGTCAGGAACATGTTAAACGTGCCCTGGAAGTCTCGGCTGCGGGTTCCCATAACCTGCTGATGATCGGTCCGCCAGGAGCCGGGAAAACGCTGATGGCACGAGCCCTGCCCTCTATTCTCCCCTCCCTGACGATCGAGGAATCCCTCGATATCACGCGCATTTACTCCGTCGCCGATGCCCTCCCCGCCGGTACCCCTTTAATCCGCACCCGTCCTTTTCGCTCCCCTCATCACACCGTCAGTCATGCCGGGCTGGTTGGCGGAGGAAACTGGCCGCATCCCGGCGAGATTTCCCTCGCCCACCGCGGCGTGCTTTTCCTGGATGAGTTCCCCGAGTTTGGTACCCGCACGCTTGAAGTATTGCGCCAGCCACTGGAAGACAAGGTAGTGACAATCAGCCGTGCCCAGGGCACGCTCACTTTTCCCGCCAACTTTCAACTGGTCGCCGCCATGAATCCCTGCCCGTGTGGCTATTTTGGCGACCCCACCCATGCCTGTACCTGCTCTCCGGCAGCCGTGACCAAATATCAACGCCGTATTTCCGGACCGCTGCTCGACCGCATTGACATACACGTCGAGGTTCCAAGAGTGGATTATGAGAAACTGAGCGATGCCCGGTTGGGAGAATCCTCCGCTGCCATTCGTACCCGTGTGGAGCATGCCCGCCAGACGCAACGGGAGCGGTTTTCAGGCACCGCACTCACCGCCAACGCGGACATGCACCCCGCCCAGGTACGCCAGTACTGTGTGCTGGACGATCCCTGCCGAAACCTGATGCGTGCCGCGATGAATCAGTTGCAGCTCTCAGCCCGGGCATACCATCGCATCCTCAAACTGGCACGCACCATTGCCGATCTGGCGGAAAGTGCGGCAATTTCCCCCGTTCACCTCGCAGAAGCCTTGCAGTATCGTCCGCGCGTGAGCGATCTTTAGCCTCTCGGGAAAAATTCTCTTCACACCTTCTTTCCGGTTCATTCTCAATTTGTCATTCCATTCATAAAAACCAGCCCGAAGGGCAGGATTGCTCTCCCTTCGGGCTGTTTCTCATTATGAATAGACTGGCTTACTGACAGATTACAGCCGTCTAATTGATAGGAAATTTACGGACGATCCACAACAAAGTCAGGCGATGTCCAGGTTTCCCAGTGAGCAGGGTTCAAAGGATCACCATTGGCTTTGAGGATCTTCATCACCGCGTAGTAGGTGCCATCCTTGAGTTTCATGGAAACACCATTCTTCACAACCACACCGTCGAATGGGAATTCATAGAAACCACCGGCTGTACTGTTACGCGGCAGATAGACTTCCTTGTACCCCTTGCCCATGCCAGCATCATCCGAAGAGCGATAGATCTTGATGGTCATCTTCTGCGCCTGATGTTCGAGATGCACCAGGAAGCGCGGGAAGTCGCCATTCACCATGGTGAAGGTATGTTCAGTTGGATCCTCGACCTTCCAATAGCCATCTACGTCCATATAGGTTAACCATGGGAATTCGTTTGCGGTCGGTTCCAATACTTTAATTTCCTGGTAGTCACCAGCGTAGCCGGCAAATGGCACACGAAGATCAAAACTGCCATTAGTGGGGGCAAAGACGATATAGCCGCCATACAAGCCATTCTCGGGGTAAGTCGGCGGGGTGATGGTGACTTTTACCGTTGCGTAACCACGTGCAGGCACAGTGACGGAGGAATTCTTGAAAGTTACCACTGCGTCGGAATCGGCGAAACCTAAGACTCCAATAACGCCTTCGGTGGAAAGGGCATTGACAGAGGAGATATTGTAAGTAATCGGGTAAGGAGAGCTGTTCTTAACGGTCAGAACAACTTTCTTGGGGGTTGGCGTATCCAGGCTGCCACTCTCCCCCATCGCGATGACGGATGGAGACACGGAAGTCTTGTAGATTAACTGGGACAGAATTGTCTTGTCAATCTGGATCAAACCCGCTCCCTGGCGATGAACATTATCCAGAAAACCGAGGCCGGGGTTACCCCACCAGAGTTGCGGTTCGGCATTGCTTTGCAGAATGCCTTTCACCGCGGAGGCAGGCGTGGAAGGTTTGGCTTGCAGTAACAGGGCTGCAGCGCCAGCCACATGAGGGGATGCCATAGAAGTACCGCTCATGGTCACGTAACCGCCCAGTTCGAGTGGGTAGCTGGAATAGATGTTGCCGCCAGGCGCGCCGAGATCAGGCTTTACTGCCAGATCAGGTGAAAGACCGTAGGAGCTGAATGAGGAAATCAAGCCGCCAGTGGGGCTGGGGAAAGACGCCATCTGATCAGTCCAATCCATCATTACAGGTGCGGTTTGCGTGCGGATGAAGTCTCCATCGGCTTTGGAAATTCCCACTACGGGTACGGATCCATCTCCAATTGGCGCGCCAAGAGTGCCACTGAACACGCCGGAAGCGCTATTGGAAATCAACACCGCTTCAGCGCCAGCATCAATCGCGTTGGTGGCTTTAATGCCGAAAGAACACGTACCGCGGGCTGCCAGGGCAACCTTTCCAGTCAGGTCGGAACCAATCGCCGCGCAAGCCTGACCGATATTAACCACTTCAAAATTACCGCTGGTGGGGGGTTCGGGCGAATAGGTCATGGTGATATAACCAATTTCGCGACCATTGACAGTCAGGTAAGGCAGAAAGACCTCCGTATTATCGAACGATGCCACACCAATTACCTTGTTACCCAATCCAGGTGAGCCAGCTGCATACAATCCATAATCTCCAGAGTTGCCAATGGAGGCAACCACGACCATGCCATGATCCACCAGGCGGGAAGCCGCGACAGCGGTGGGATACTGCGGCCACTCAAAAGAGGAACCAATGCTCATGTTCAGTACTTGCATTCCTTCTTCTTGAGCGCGTTCCATTGCCGACAGCATAATGTCGCTGAAGGTGGACCCTTCACAGCCGAATACTCGATAAGCACCAAAGGTCACATCGGGTGCCACACCTTTTAATCCATTGGTGTCATCATTCGCGCCGATAATGCCTGCCACATGGGAGCCATGTCCGGCGCAATCATCTGGGTTGTCATCTGGCACGGCAACCGGGTTATAGGTTGGAGAAGTATCATCCGCATTGAAATCGTTTCCGACGAAGTCCCAACCATAGAGCACGCGTGGGCTACTATAGAAGTATGTGCTATCGGTTTCGGCTACACCATCGCCACCGAATGCGGGATGATTGACGTCAATGCCGGTATCCATCACTGCGACTTTGATGCCCTTACCGGTGAAACCGAGCTCGGACTGCACCGCAGCTGCACCGATCATGTTCAAGGAGGAGAACAGTTCGGGGTCAAGGGTGGATTCCGTGGTTTCCGGCATGGCGATGGTCTCCACCGGGTAAATGTTCTTTACACCGGGCAGCCGGCTGATCCTGATCGCATCAGCCACATCCACCACCGTTACCGAAAGACCGTTGAACAGGTCTGTATAGACATAATTCTCGCTGTATACAATCCCTGCTTTCACAGCCTGAGAGCGAAAAGCACTCTGCTCGGCTTTAATTGCGTCAATGGAGGCGCCTTCAATGGTCGGTGCCCCATAAAACTCTACGAACCAGCGATGGGCAGTTTCATTCACCATCTCGCCCGAATCATCCGGTGCGGGAACTGGAGTCAATGGTTCGATGGGTCCAATACCCTGTGCGTGAACCGGTGATGCTGCCGTACATGCCATAAAAGCGATCACAAGCAAGGTAAATATGAATCGTTTAGTCATTTTTCCTCCAATGGAAAGTAGGTCCTTCAAAAAGCCCGGCAAACAGAAAAGTCAATCGATGTTTATTTCACCTCCTTATATTCCGATCAACAAGTTGTAAAAGAATGCTGAATTACCTGTTAACTGATCAGTATTGTTGACAGGAAAATACTGCAACAAAATCCGATCATAAACAACTGAACTGCACTTTCTTTCTATTATTATATAGTGATTTTTTGTCAACGTATCATGTTTCAAGTCATTTTTAAGATCAATTTTGAATTTTCTCGTCATTTTTTCGCGATTCCACCGTCATGGAATGATTTAATGAAGGTGATGAAGATGGAACAATCCGGGGCGAATCTTCGTTATTAAGGTTGAGGAGAACAAAATGCGAAAACAATTCCTATTGATCTTTAGTTTTCTCTTACTCGTTTCCTGCACTGTGAACCCATCCCCCGCACTAACCCTCGAACCCATCGGGGAAGTGCCTCCGTCAAACACGAGTCAGCCTATCCACACTGAATTGCCTCTCAACCCGGAACCAAGCCCTATCTCCACCCTCCAACCCGGTGAGAATCACATCCCGCTTGATCCTGCTGGTGCGAACCTGAACCGCGCCAGTGTTTTCATCGACTCTACGCAATTACTGATTCTGGAAAGTTTCCCGCCACAGATTAATCTGATCATCGCTGGAAGTCTCCCCACACCCTGCCACCAGTTGCGGGTTGTCCTTAATGATCCGGATGAGCTGAACCGGATCAATGTCGAAGTTTATTCCGTTGTGGGTGCTGAAGCCATTTGTGTCCAGGTTTTGGAGCCCTTTGAGGAAACGGTCTCTCTCGGCAGCTATCCCTCGGGAACGTATCAGGTTTTTGTCAATGGCGAAGAAATCGGAGAATTTGACAGCTAAATGTCAGAGACCACCATCCGTCAGAAAAAGGGTGTGAGATTTTTCTCACACCCTCTTATTATCCATTTCATCAACCAAAGTAGTTATTGCAGGACTCTTGGTCGCTACTTCTAATGAAGCCTAAACCATTACTGCCTGATCACCATCACCGATTCAACCGCCATCGGTTTGCCATCAGCCATACTGATTTCACTTAAAGTCACCAGTAAACGTGTTCCGGCAGAACCCTCCGGCACAACGACGGGTGAATCAAAAAGGGCTGGTAATCCCATATCTTCTGCCTGTACCATGAATCCTTCTTCCAGCAGCACATTCCCACTTTCATCCAGAATGGTCAGTTTTAGCGTGTTTTCAAATGGTCCAACAGGCATGGATCCGCGCAAATTGAACGCACTCTGCACCTGCTCGCCTTCCACGGGCGCTTCAATGATTATCCGATGTTCAGCGCTGCCAGCAAACGCAGAGACAAGCTGGCTCTGCACCAGTGACGCACCAAATAAACGGTATTCGGACTGAATGGACGTGCTGGGGCTCACCATGGGATCGTTCGGTGCGTGCACGAGCGCACTGAGTTTTACGACGCCTTCATCTATTGTCATTGAATTAATCACCGGGCGGTCATCAATGGTTACCGCAGGCGAAACCACAAACTGCCCCTGCCAGCTATAAACCACCAATAACGAAACAAAAGTCCCGGATCCACCCGCATTTTCAGCGATCAGTAATGCCCCATCCGGGATGCCATCCTGATTAAGATCCCCAAAAGCGATGCCCGGCTCCACCACCGCAGTAAGTGACATCCCATTAATCTCTCCGGAAAAACGCCCGTTTACCAGAGGCACCGGTGCCTGTGCTAGCGCAGAATCATACAGCATGTTGAGGATGGCGTCCTCGGTAAGCAAAGGTTGGCTGGGTTCCGGAACAGATGTTGCAACCTTAATCTCAGGCTCTTTCGTGGCGGAGTCTGGCACAGGTACCTGCGATTCGATTGGCGGCGCCGCAGGTGTTAGCCCCGGATTGACCGTCACACAACCGCCAAGCAGAAAGGACAGGATCAGGCTTATTGCCAAAAAGGATAAAGAAAATCTTCGTTTTTTCATAACAGGTCTCCTTTCAAAATTGAAGGGGAAATGATGACAAAAAATCCCCTTTAACTTGCATTAATCGTGCCAAAACACTTGTATTTTGCCTCACTTTTCGCTATAATGTGGAAGAAAGTGGTAAAAAGTGGGAATAAGTGGAACGCCGGAAGCCTTTCCGGCGTTTGGCGTAAGAAGAAAAGGTAGAATAAATGTTCAACGGTTTCATTGGTCGCTACCTCCACAATATAGACGAAAAAGGTCGCTTAACGTTCCCGGTTTCTTACCGTGAACTCCTCGGTGAGCAACCTTTTCTCCTTAATGGCTTTGACCAAAACCTTCTTGTGATGGACGCCAACCGCTTTCAACTCCTCTATGATCGAATTAATGCCATGAATATGGGCGATGTTCATACCCGGCAGTTACGCCGTCTCATTTTCTCGAATGCCACTCAGATTGAGTTTGATAAAACTGGGCGCTTCATCATACCACAACCACTGCGCGAAATTGCCCGGCTCGATACTGCCGCCATTATTGTGGGCATTGGCAAAGATATTGAAATCTGGAATCCTGACCTTTACAAAGAAATGGAGGAAGCAGGCGAAGGACCTACTTCAGCCGCCACTCTGGTATCGAATTTTGATCTGACGATCTAACCATGGATAAATCTGACACTGCGCCTTCTGCTCCGCATGTCTCAGTTCTTTACCATCAAATCATATCTGCTTTACGTCCGAAAAGTCCGGGGCTTTATGTGGATGCGACGGTAGGTGCCGGGGGTCATGCCCGGGGGATCCTTGAGGAGAGTTCTCCAAACGGTCAACTTCTTGGTCTGGATGTCGACCCGCAGGCGTTGGAACTGTCCTTCCAGCGCCTGAATTTATTCCAAAATCGGTTTCATCTTGTTCATTCTTCTTACACCGGGCTTCGTCAGGTGCTAGATTCCATTGGCTGGGAACATGTGGATGGAATTGTGCTCGATTTGGGGGTTTCTTCGATGCAAATCGACTCCGCGGAACGTGGCTTTTCTTTTCTGCAGGACGGTCCGTTGGACATGCGCTTTGACCCAACCCAACCCCTCACGGCAGAGGATCTGATCAATACCTCCTCGGAAGAGACACTGGCGGATATCCTCTGGCGTTATGGGGAAGAACGAAATTCCCGCCGTATTGCCCGTGCCATTGTGGAGCATCGCCCGTTCCATTCCACACTCGAACTCGCCTCTCTCGTTGCCAGGATTAACCGCAGCAAAACCTCCAGCATCCACCCCGCCACTCGGACATTTCAGGCGCTGCGTATTGCAGTCAACCACGAACTTGACCGCCTGGAAACCTTTCTCCCCCAGGCAGTGGAGTCCCTCAACAGCGGCGGAAGACTGGCTGTGATCTCCTTTCACTCGCTGGAGGACCGCATCGTAAAGCAGTATTTCAAACAGGAAAGCCGTGATTGCATTTGCCCGCCGGAACAACCGGTATGCACTTGCGGTCACCAGGCTTCGATTATTGAAATAACCCGCCACCCAATCCTCGCTGATGAGAATGAAGTGGCGGAAAATCCAAGGGCACGAAGTGCCAAATTAAGGGTTTGTGAGAAGAAATAGGCAACAAGATGGCTGAAACAAAACACGCATCCAATACCAAGACTGCTAAAACCAACCGAAAAAACCGGCTGGCTCAGGCATTTAAGCAGGCTCCCTGGCGAAGCCGGGTTCAGGTTGTCGGGGGTTTC
This sequence comes from Anaerolineaceae bacterium, assembly GCA_018056725.1. Lineage (GTDB taxonomy): Bacteria > Chloroflexota > Anaerolineae > Anaerolineales > Anaerolineaceae > UBA6107. The sequence continues at coordinate 38,253 of JAGPFF010000013.1, read as the reverse complement.
TTAGTTGCTTTGATTGTGGTGTTAATCGTTGCAGGAATTTACCTCAGCATCAGTGGGCAGGCAGCCACTGCCGGTTTGGAAGCCTACCGCCTCGACCTCAAACGTCTCGACCTTGAACGGCAGATCGCCGACACTCGCGCGCAGATTGCAGTCCTGACCTCCGCCACCAATATGGAAGCTCGGGCGCTTGAAATGGGTTTTCAACGTATCTCGCCTGAAGAAGCCATTTATCTCACCATTCCAGGTTATGCCGGCAAGCAGACGATGATGGTGACCACACCACCAGGAACGGAACCAGCGGAAAAACAGCTGGTTAAGTACATTTACCGTGAGTCGCTGTGGGATTGGCTTTTTACCGGGATCAATGTGCTGAGTGAGGGCGCATTGGAGGTCAAGCGGTGAAAAAATCCTCCTTCCCACGTTATTCTTTCCTTGGCGCGGTATTAACCTTATTTGCCGTAGCCATTTTCGTGCAAATGGTACGCATCCAAAACAGTGCTGATGCCGAAGTTTTAAATGATTGGGCAAATAATTATGGCTATGAAAACCGGACAATTCAATCCGAGCGTGGGTATATCTACGATCGCTGGGGGAATTTACTGGCAGGAAATAAAGAGGTTTATGAGGTTGGAATCGAAATTAAATTTGTGATGAACCCTGCTGCCATCGCGGCGGCAACCTCAAAAGTGCTCGGATTGGATTACGGATTCGTTTTCAAATCCGCCACCAACCCGCCCGAAGGATTTAATTACATTACGCTTGCGGATTTCATCACTTCTGAACAAATCGATGAGTTAAGTCAGCTGAAGACGCAATACGAGAATAAAAATCCGTATGGGGCAGACCCCAACAAACCATCTTTGCGCGGTCTGGTGTGGTCGCCGCACCTGCAGCGAACCTATCCGGAACAGGATCTGGCATCCAACGTTCTTGGCTTTTTCACCTTCTATGATCGCAAAGAAGGCGCCGGCTACTACGGTGTGGAGGAAATGTACGGCAGCCTGCTCAGCGGAGTGAGCAAAAATGTATTGATTTCACTCGATCCTTACGAAATGCAGGAAATTCCCACCGTTCCGCCAGGTGCCAGCCTGGTGCTGACTATCGACCGCGAGATTCAACGCTCGATGGAAAAAATCCTTGACCATGCTGTTGCAGCGAACAAAGCAGACAGCGGCGCGATCATCGTGATGAATCCCAGAAATGGCGAAATTCTCGCCATGGCGAATACACCCCGCTTGAATCCCAACACCTACTGGAATTACAATGATTACTTCCCGGCTGGATCTTCTTACAACAAATCGGTGAATCAGGTCTACGAGCCTGGGTCAGTGTTCAAAGTGATCACCATGGCAGCGGCACTCGATGCCGGAGTGGTGACGCCGCACACGCCCTTCTTTGATACCGGTCAGATTGAGGTCGGAGGCTGGACGATTTACAACTGGGATCGCGGGGCATGGGGCGAACAGGACATGATCGGCTGTATGCAGCATTCTTTGAATGTCTGCCTCTCCTGGGTGGCTACACAGCTTGGACCAGAGCGTTTTTATGATTACCTGGAACGATTTGGTATCGGTCACCGCACTAATATTGATCTGGCAGGGGAGGAAGTTTATCCACTGAGTGTTCCTGGCGATCCCACCTGGTACACCATTAACCTGGCAACAAATTCCTTCGGTCAGGGTCTTGCAGTAACCCCCATTCAATTGTTAACCGCAGCGTCAGCCATTGCCAATGATGGTAAAATGATGGCTCCCCACGTGCTGAAAGCCTACATCCAGAACGGTCAGCAATACGACACTGCTCCGCAGGTCGTGGGAACGCCAATTTCAGCTGAAACGGCAAAAACATTGACCGACATGCTGGCAATCTCACTGGAACAGGAAGCTTCCGACGCGCTCGTGGAAGGATACCGCGTTGCCGGAAAAACCGGAACCGCGGAAATTGCAGTGAATGGTCAATACACCAGCAACCAGACGAATGCTTCCTTCATCGGCTGGGGACCAGTGGATGATCCGCAATTCATCGTGTACATCTGGCTGGAAAAACCCCGATCCTCCATTTGGGGTTCAATTGTTGCCGCTCCCGTCTTTCATGACGTGGTTCAGGAACTCGTGGTATTGATGGGGTTGCCTCCGGATGATGTTCGGTTAAGCCTCGCTGAAAAATAATGAGGAATGATGTTAACGCTGGCAGATGTAATTGAAGCATTACAGGGAATCAGACCCACAACCATGACTCCGGAAATTACCGAAGCGGTTGTGGATTCGCGCCATGCGATTCCAGGTTCGATGTTCATTGCCATTAAAGGCGAGAGAACGGATGGGCACAATTTCATTGCCGATGCCTTTCGCAACGGTGCGCATATCGCATTGGTGGAAGCCGATATCCCTCACGAATTTCAATTAGTAGACCTGACCAAACCTCTTGATCCAGATGCTTCCTTCCCGCCACTGCCTTTTGCTTTGAAGGTTGAGAATACAACCCGGGCACTGCAGAAAATTGCTGCTTACTGGCGCCGTCGTTTTCAGGTCCGGGTGATCGGCATTACGGGCAGTGTGGGAAAATCTACTACCAAAGAACTTAGTGCTGAAATTCTCAGCCAACGCTATCACACCCTCAAGAATCAGGGCAATTTTAATAACGAAATTGGTCTCCCCCTCACCCTCCTCCGGCTCGGACCCGGTTACGAGTGTGTGGTTCTAGAGATGGGTTTTTACCAACCCGGTGATATTGAACTGCTCTGCCAGATTGCCCAGCCCCAGGTGGGAGTGTTAACCAATATCGGCACCGTGCACGCCTCCCGAGCCAAATCACAGGAAGCCATCGCGAAGGGCAAGAGTGAGTTGGTGCAGGCGCTCCCTCCATCACCTGAAGGCACGGCGATCTTGAATCGGGATGATCCTTTTATCATGCCGATGGCTTCCCTCACCAAAGCCAGTTTGTTTTTCTACGGTCTCGATCCAGCTTCCGACCTGTGGGCGGATGAGATCGAATCAGACGGTCTCAATGGTGTTCGCTTCCGGCTGCACCACGGTGGAGAAACTTTCAATCTTCATGCACCAATGATCGGTCGACATTCAATTCATACCATTCTGCGGGCAATTTCGGTCGCACTGGTGGAAGGGCTAACCTGGGGAGAAATCATCACCGGTCTGCAGCAGGCATCCAGCCAACTGCGGTTGGTGGTAGTGCGTACCCGCCAAAATGCCCTCCTCCTGGATGATACTTATAACGCCTCACCGGAATCCATGCTTGCCGCCTTGAATTTGCTGCACGAATTACCCGGACGAAGAATCGCTGTATTGGGAGGCATGAACGAGTTAGGTCCCTATGAAGCGATCGGTCACCAGAAGGTGGGGATGCGTGCCGCTGAGGTTGTGGATTATCTCATCACCTACCAAGAAAATGCTCATCTGATCCTGAACGCTGCTCTCGAAGCAGGGCTCACCGGCGATAAAACATTTCATTCCGATGATGAGAGTGAAATAGTGAGTAAACTCGATGCTATTCTCTGCCCGGGGGATGTGGTATTGGTAAAAGGGGCACACAGTTTGCGTATGGACAACATCGTCCAAGCCCTGGAGGTTGAAGAGTAATGGAAACATCTCTCGTGCTTGCACTCAGTGGTCTGGGATTCATTCTGTCCGTGATTTGGGGCGGTCCTCTTCTGCGGGTTCTCAAGCACTTTAAGTTAGGCAAAATCATCCGCGTCGAGGGACCGGAAAGCCATATCACCAAGATGGGCACCCCTACCATGGGTGGAATTGTGATCATCGGCACGGTTGCGCTGATCACAATTCTCCTCAACGCAGCACAGATTCTCGGGTTGAACTTGCTCGGGCGTTCCGTTCTCCTTCCGTTGAGCGTCATGCTGGCTTATGGCTTGCTGGGCGCTGTGGACGACTGGGAAGGAATTCGAGGACCACGTCGAGGCTTGGGGATGCGTGCCCGCACCAAATTTATCCTCCAGGTCATCCTTGCCGTCATCACGGCTTTCATCCTCAAAAATACCCTTAATGTCCCTGATATGCTCTGGCCAGGGTTGAACATGGAAATCAACCTTGGGGTCTGGTACATTCCGCTGGCAACCTTCATCATCGTTGCCATGTCTAACGCAGTCAATTTCACCGACGGTCTGGATGGGCTTGCCGGCTTGATCTGTGCCACAGCGTTTGCAGCTTATGGAGCGGTCGCCATCATGCAGGGAAACACGTTTGTGGCTCGATTCTGCTTCACGCTGGTCGGGGCATTATTCGGTTTCTTATGGTTCAATGTTCACCCGGCAATGATGATCATGGGTGATACCGGCTCGCTTTCGCTTGGAGCTGTGCTCGGGGTCATTGCTTTGATGACCGGTCAGTGGATCCTGCTGCCGGTGATCGCCATCATTCCGGTAAGTGAAGCCGTCAGTGTGGTGCTCCAAATTGTGTATTTCCGATTGACAAAAGGGAAGCGACTGTTCAAGATGGCGCCCCTGCATCACCATTTCGAGCTGTTGGGGTGGAGTGAGACGCAAATTGTGCAGCGTTTCTGGTTGATTGGATTGTTAGGCGCCATCCTTGGTATGGCACTGGCATTGGAATAGTGAAGATGACGAATCGATTTGAAGAAAAACGGGTATTGATTATTGGCGCCGCCCGCCAGGGGCTGGCGCTGGCCCGTTTTCTGGTCAAGTCAGGCGCCAGAGTCACCCTCACCGATCACCAATCTGCTGAACAGCTCCGTTCCAGTCTGAACCAGCTTTCTGACTTGCCGGTTCAATGGGTTTTGGGGGCGCATCCCATTTCGCTTCTCGATGATACGGATTTGGTTTGCGTTTCAGGGGGCGTACCCCTCACCCTCCCCATTTTGCTTGAAGCCTCCCGGCGCGGCATTGCGCTGACCAACGATTCCCAGATCTTCCTCGAGCTGGTAAAAGCTCCCGTCGTCGGAATTACCGGTTCTGCTGGTAAAACGACCACCACCAGTCTGTTCGGACTGGTAGCCAGGCATGAATTGACCTCCCCGCGGAAAGCCTGGGTGGGCGGGAATATTGGCAACCCCTTGATCGAGGTCATTGATCAAATACAGCCGGATGATCTGGTCATTCAGGAGCTTTCCAGTTTTCAGCTGGAACTGATGACTACCAGTCCACACGTTGCTGTAGTTCTCAATATCACCCCCAATCACCTTGACCGGCACACCAGCATGGCTGAATATATTGCCGCAAAAGCCCGCATCCTGGATTTCCAGCATGCCGGGGATATTGCCATCCTCAACCGTGATGACCCGGAAGCCTGGAAGCTCAAAGATCGGGTTCATGGCAACCTGGTTAGTTTTGGCTGGCATGAATGGGAAACCGGAGAGCCACAGGTTTTTGTGGCTGAACATCAAATCGTTGCAAAATCAGGTTCCATGAGAAGCATTCTGCTCGATACTGGCAACATCCACCTGCGTGGGAGCCATAACCTGATGAATGTACTCGCAGTGTGTGCCATTGCGTATGCACTCAATTTTTCCCCGGAATCTCTCACTACTGCCGTCAGCAGTTTTACAGGCGTCAAACACCGCCTGCAAATTGTGCGCGAACATCAGGGCGTTACCTGGGTCAACGATTCGATTGCCACCGCCCCTGAGCGCACCCTGGCAGCCCTACGCTCCTTCCACGAACCACTCGTCCTTCTTCTCGGCGGCAGAGATAAGAATCTCCCCTGGGATGAACTATCTGCTGAAATTCACCAGCGGGTGGATCACGTAATTGTCTTCGGTGAATCAGCCGCCAAGATTCTTTCCGCCCTTGGCGAGCCCAAACCAGGTGACCGGTTGCAAAGCATTTCTCACACAGCCTCCCTCACCGATGCTTTGGAAGCCAGCCTTCAGGTCGCCAAACCTGGCAGCGTGGTGCTCCTCTCTCCAGGTTGTACCAGTTACGACGCGTTCAAAGACTTTGAGGAACGTGGCGAAAAATTTATTGAATGGGTAAATGCCCTATGACCACTACCAATGAACCTGCAACTGTGAGACGCCCTGCCACCGTGCGCCGCTTGAGTTTCCGCGAGAGCATTGATTTACCGCTAGTCATCATCATGCTTACCCTTTTTGCCATCGGCTTACTGATGATCTATTCCGCAAGCTGGCAGTTCGCCGTCACTCAGGGTGATTCTGAATACAAAGTCGTCCTCAGGCAGGCGGTAATTGGTGTTGCCGGAATTTTTGTGATCGTCTTTCTCACCTTTATCGATTACCACCGCTTCCAAAAGTTAGTCGTCTGGGGCATGGTGGGTGTGATCGGTTTATGCATCGGCGTCCTACTGGTCGGCACCCAGACTCAATTTGGCGCGCGCCGCGGTTTACTTAACGGCTCCATTCAACCATCTGAATTTGCCAAACTGATGGTGATCATCTACCTCAGTTTCTGGCTCTACAGTAAAAAGGATAATCTGCACAAGTGGACTTATGGATTCATCCCTCTGATTGCCATCATTGCCGTCATTGCCGGGCTCATACTGGGTCAACCTGATATCTCGGCTGCCGCCACCATTGTGGTTTTAGGTGGAGTGATGTTCTTCATCGCTGGCGGAAAAATCAGCCAGATCCTGTTCGTGGTGATCGGCGTGGCAGCACTGGGGTTTGCGTTGATGCACCTCAGCTCCACTGCCGCCACGCGTCTTACCGATTATTGGAATGGGCTGCAGGATCCGCAGATGGCTTCAGATCACGTTAAATGGTCGCTCGAAGCGATTATCAATGGCGGCATCTTTGGGGTTGGCATTGGTCGCTCCACCACCAAGTTCATCGGTCTGCCAGTAGCCACCACAGATTCCATTTTTTCTGTGATCACTGAAGAACTGGGCTTGGTAGGCGCCTTTATTGTCATCGCGTTGTTTATCGCACTGCTCTGGCGTGGGCTTACCATCGCCAACCACGCTTCGGATGAACTTGGCAGGTATCTGGCAAGCGGAATTACCCTCTGGATTTTCATCGAAGCAATTATCAACATGGGCGTGTTGGTCAACCTGCTGCCTTTCGCGGGCAACGCGCTGCCGCTGATCAGTTCCGGCGGCTCGAGTTTGATTACCACCATGACCGGTATCGGAATCTTGATGAGTGTCTCGCGTCAGTCCAAACTGGCGCAGCTCAAATCAGAAAGGAGCCTCAGGCATGCGGTTGTTGATTTGCGCCGGAGGGACGGGCGGGGGAGTGTACCCAGCGCTGGCAGTCCTTCAAGCGGCAGCTAACCAGATCGAAAAGACCCTTTGGGTTGGCGGCAAAGGCGGCATGGAAGCCAGCCTCGTTGCCCGATCCTCCCAGCCTTACACCGAGATCAGTGCAGCTGGCGTTCACGGTGTTGGGGTACGTTCGCTGCCTCCCAATCTGATCAAACTGGCGAAGGGCTTTTTTGAATCCCGTCGCATCTTGCGCGAATTCAAACCGGATGTGCTCCTCTTTACCGGTGGTTATCTGGCTGTTCCCATGGCGCTTGCCGGTGCAAATATTCCGAGCTTGCTTTATGTGCCGGATATTGAACCCGGTTTGGCACTTAAAACCCTCGCCCGCTTTGCTGATTGTATTGCTCTCACGAGTGAGGTTTCACGCCGCTATTTCAACCCGCGTAAAAAGCTGGAGGTAACCGGTTACCCCACCCGCTCAGAGCTTAAAACACTTCCAAAGGAAGATGCCCGATCCACTTTTGGGTTCTCATCCAGTCTGCCGGTGCTTCTCATCATTGGCGGCAGCAAGGGTGCGCAAACCCTCAATAAAGTTGTCTTTGAACACCTGAGCGAATTACTCGATTTCACCCAGATCCTGCATCTCACCGGCTCCCTCGATTTTGAAACCGCGCAGGGTTATAAGAATCAACTCCCGGCGCTGCTAGCTGGACGCTACCAGCCCTATTCCTATCTGCACGAAGAGATCAGCAACGCCTTCTCCTGTGCGGATCTCGCACTTTCGCGCGCAGGCGCTTCCACCCTCGGTGAGCTGCCCTTATTTGGATTGCCCGCCATTTTGGTCCCTTACCCGTTTGCCTGGCGCTATCAGAAGGTAAATGCTGATTACCTTGCCGCCCAAAATGCTGCACTGGTGATTGAAAATGATCATCTCGCTGACGAACTTGTGGCGACGGTTAAGGAACTGTTCACCAATCGCGAACGGCTGGCAAATATGCAGAAAAACATGAAATCTCTCGCCAACCCACAAGCTGCGAATCAGATTGCGGAATTGCTCGTTGCCCTTGGCAAGCGAAAGGAAGGCACGAAATGATTAGTCTTAATGTGCTGCTAACCCTCTTCATTCTCCTTTTCGCTCTCATCGGCGCCATGCGTGGCTGGGCGAAGGAATTGCTGGTTACGTTCAGCGTCATCCTGGCGATGTTTTCCCTCACCGTCCTCGAAACGTATGTTCCATTCTTTAAGGAAACCATACAAACCTCGCAACCTACTTCTGTTTTCTTTATCAAAGGTGGAATTCTGGCGCTTTTGGTTTTTGCCGGGTATCAGACTCCCAAGATCCCCAAACTGGTGGAAAGCGGACGTTTCATCCGACATATTGTCCAGGACACCTTATTGGGTTTCATTCTTGGCGGTTTGAATGGTTTTCTCCTTTTTGGCACCCTCTGGTATTACCTGCATGTTGCCGGATATCCATTTTCGTTTGTCTCCGCGCCTGATGCCCTCACGCAAACCGGTCAGGCTGCGCTGCGCTGGATTGGCTACCTGCCTCCAGAATGGTTGATGACCACTCCAACGATCTTTATCGCAGTGGCAGTATGTTTTATCTTTGTTTTGGTGGTGTTTATCTGATGACACACATCCATTTGATTGGCATTGGTGGAACAGGCATTTCCTCCATCGCGCGCGTCCTGGTTGAAAAGGGCTACACCGTGAGCGGTTCTGACCGCCTCCTTTCTCCCCTGGCACGCGACCTTGCCCCCTTAGGCGTTACATTATACGAAGGACATGCGGCTGCCAATGTTACTGGTGCGGATGTCGTCGTCCGTTCCTCCGCCATCCCCAACAATAATCCTGAAGTCGTTGCTGCCCGTGAGCGAGGAATTCCCGTGCTTAAGCGGGCTGATTTCCTCAATACCTTCCTCCGGGAGTTCGAGCTGCTGGCAGTGGCGGGTTCGCACGGGAAAACAACCACCTCCACCATGCTTGCCTGGAGTCTTCAACAAATCGGTCTGGAACCCGGGTTTATTCTTGGCGGAGTTTCACGCAATCTGGGAACCAATGCCAGCGCGGGTGGCGGGCGATATTTTGTGATCGAGGCGGATGAATATGATTACATGTTCCTTGGACTGGATCCAGCCCTCATTTTGATCACCAACGTGGAATATGATCACCCTGATTGCTTCCCCACCCCAGGCGATTATCACGCTGCCTTCATTTCCTTTGTGAAAAGGCTCCAGCCAGGCGGAATTCTGGTAACCAACCTGGATCATCCCGGATCAGCCGCGCTGGCAACCGTTGTTCCACCCGGCGCCCGGGTGGTAACCTATGGTCTTACGCCTTCAGCGGAGCTCCATGCCGGGCAGGTACGCCTGAATGCCCGCGGTGGGATGGATTTTGATCTTTCACTTCCCGGTCAGACCATTTCAGTCAGCCTGCGCGTTCCGGGTGAGCATAACGTGCGCAATGCTCTGGGAGTGCTCGCTGTGCACTACGCCCTCGGCACTTCTGTCCAACAGGCAGCGGTCGCCCTCTCGGAGTATGCCGGGGCAGCCCGACGATTCGAAGTCATTGGTGAAGTGCATGGGATCACTATTATTAGTGACTATGCTCATCACCCCAGCAAGATTAAAGCCACCCTGGCAGCCGCTCGCTCCCGTTATCCGCAGAAACGCATCGTTGCAGTCTGGCAGCCTCACACTTTTTCCCGCACACAGGCGCTGGAAAATGATTTCATCGCCTCCTTCCATGATGCTGATCAGGTGATCGTCACGGATGTTTACGCTGCGCGTGAAACGAATAAGGATTATTCCGTGGCAGATCTGGTCCAGCGGATCGATTATGTTCCGGCAACTCATATCCACGACCTCTCCGATGTTACCCAATACTTGGCGCAAAACCTGCAACCTGAAGATGTAGTGATTGTCATGTCAGCTGGAGATGCTGACCAGGTTTGTATTCATTTGCTGCAAGTATTACAGGAAAGGAAAGGATAAGATGACCCCTCCACGTAAAACCAGTTTTGAGAATGTCAACTCCGATTTTTCCACCCCGCGCTATTTTTCCGATTTCCCGCGCATTCAGATCAAGCGTCGCGTGGAAAGGAATGAGGACGACTTTCGGGCACTCAGCGTGCAAGACCGGATGGAATTGATGGAAAAGTTGATCGTCAGAGTAAAGCAGCTCTGAAGAAAAGAGAGATTGGGTGATCGACGAGAAGCAGTTGCTCAATTATTTTAAAGAACGCTTACAACGCGAGGTTCCAATGGCAAAATTGACAACCTCCCGCGTGGGCGGTCCAGCACGCTTCTACGTCATTGCTGCAACTGCCGATCAGTTGGCGGAGGATGTAAGCTTCCTTTGGGAGCACCAGGTTCCTTTCTTCCTTCTTGGCAGCGGCGCCAATATTCTGGTCAGCGATAAAGGGCTGGATATGCTGGTGCTCCACAACCAGGCTAGAAAGATCACCGTTGCGGCAGAAGACGATCCCCCTTCAGTGATCGCTGAATCAGGCGCCATTCTCACTTCGGTTGCGCGGGCTGCGGCTGAATATGGCTTGAGCGGTCTTGAGTGGGCATCCACCGTTCCGGGCACCGTAGGTGGAGCAGTTTATGGGAATGCCGGCGCGTTTGGCTCGGATGTGGCGCATTGTCTCCTCTCCGCCGATGTTCTTCAGCGGGAAGGCGGTCGTGTTTACCGCAGCTCTTCTGAGATGGGCTACGCTTACCGCAGCAGTGTGCTCAAGCGTCAGCCCGGTCAATCTGTGATCCTTTCTGCCCGTTTTGAGGGAACGAAGGGCGACCCTGAAGAGATCCTTGCCACGATGAACGACTTCAGTGAACGGCGCCGCAATACCCAGCCTGCAGGTGCCAGTACCGGCTCCACTTTCAAGAACCCGCCGGGTGATTTTGCCGGACGGTTAATTGAGGTCTGCGGTTTGAAAGGTACCCGTATTGGGGGGGTTCAGATCAGCCCTCTCCATGCCAATTTCTTCATCAATGATGGCACAGGTACTGCGCGAGACTACTTCAACCTCATCAAGTTGGTTCAACACGAAGTACGAAAGAAGTTTGATATTGAACTGGAAACAGAAATTGAATGGATTGGAGACTGGCGAAGCGTCGATTGATGGAAAAGATCAGGATTGCAGTTATTTTTGGTGGACGGTCAGGTGAACATGAGGTGTCGCTCATGAGCGCCCGCTCTGTATTGGAAGTTCTCGATCCTCAAAAATACGAGGTTGTCCAAATCGGCATCACTCCCCAGGGTGAATGGCTTAGCGGAGCGGACGTGATTACCTCCTTTGAAAAGAAGCAATATCAATCCCTCTCGCCTGTGATCCTGCTGCCTGAGCCTCGCCAGGGTCAACTTTACCGCCTCCAGAACAATGCTCTGCAGCTTGATCAAAAGGTGGACGTTGTCTTTCCGCTCGTCCATGGCACCTTTGGAGAAGATGGAACCCTTCAAGGTTTGCTTGAGCTCGCCGATGTGCCCTATGTTGGTGGCGGCGTGCTCGCCTCTTCAGTGGGCATGGATAAGTGTCTTTTCAAGGATGTGATGCGCGCGAACGGCATCCTCGTGGCGGAATCCCTCCTATTCACCCGCCGTAACTTGCACGAGCATCTGGAAGCCTCCATTCGCCAGATTGAAGCCAGGCTTACCTATCCGGTGTTTGTAAAACCCGCCAACCTTGGTTCTTCTGTTGGAATCACGAAGTGCAGTAATCCTTCTTCTTTGCTTGAAGGCTTGCTCGAGGCAGCCCGCTATGATCGGCGGGTGCTTGTTGAGCAGGGCATCAACGGTCGGGAAATTGAGATCAGCGTCCTGGGCAATGAGGATCCTATCGCCTCTGTCCCAGGTGAGATTGAACCTGTGGAGGAATTTTATACTTATTCCGCCAAATATCTCACCAATGCTTCCCGTCTGATCATCCCTGCTGCTCTCGATGAAACAACCGCTGCATCCATCTGTCAAATTGCCCTCCAAGCCTACCGCGCTGTGGACGGCGCCGGAATGGCGAGAGTGGATTTCCTCGTTGAACGGGGAACCAACCGCATTTTCCTCAGTGAGGTGAACACTATTCCCGGGTTTACCCGTATCAGCATGTACGCCAAATTATGGGAAGCCAGTGGGATTCCCTATACCGCATTAATCGACCGGCTGGTGGAACTTGCCTTTGAAAGGAAGCAAGATCGTGATCAAACCGTTCGTGTTTACAGGAGTGTGGGATGAGTGCGCTGAAGGGAGAACAGTCCGTAAGCCGCCAGGCTACCAGCCGGGAGAATCCCGGGTCGGTGGTACGCCGCCGTACGGCTTCTTCAGATGCAGGAACCTCTCCTTCCTCTCCGCGTGGCATCCGAAAGACTGCCTCCAGCGTGGGTGAAGGGACGGGTCGCCCACGGCGCAAAGTGGTCTACCGCGTGGCAGCCAATGGGGTTGAGACCCGCCTGCCCGCCATTCCCATCCTGCATTTCAGCTGGCAGTGGGTTTCTGGTATGATCGCCGTTCTTCTGCTGCTCTTTACCATCATTCTCATCAATTCACCTATGTTTCGGGTGAATACCCTCACAATCCAGGGGCTTACCCGCTATTCACAGGATGAATTCAAACCACTCCTTAAGGGGCGAAAAACGTCCATTTTCCTTTTCAATCGGGAAAATCTGACGAGCGCTCTTCTTCTGAGCCACCCCGAACTTGTAAACCCACAGGTAGATATCGCCATGCCCAATCAGATCGTGGTCACAGCTGCAGAGCGGGAGCCAATCCTGCAGTGGGTTGCAAACGGGCAAACATACTGGGTGGATGAAGAAGGCGTCATTCTTGAGCCACGCGGTGAAGCCGGAAATCTCATCTTTGTTGAAAGTCCGGTTTCTCCTCCGCTCGCGAAACAACAGATAAAAGATCCCAGCATAGTGGATTATGCCCGTTTATGGATCGAGAAAAAAGTCAGCGCCATGAACAACCAGGCAGTTTTAGACCGGATGGATGCTGCGACGCTCAAAGCGGTCATCGGAATGAATGCCATTTTACCTGCCGGCGCCAGCCTGGTTTACGATCCCGTCGCCGGTATGGGATGGCGCGATCCGGGAGGGTGGGAAGTCTATTTTGGTACCGACCTTTCCAATGTCGAGTTCAAGCTGGTGGAATACCAGACCATCCTTGCCCGCTTGAACGAAATGGGGCTGACGCCCGCCATGATCAGCGTTGAACACGTTGATTCACCATATTTTCGAACGGAGTAAGTGAGATATGGATGAGCCTATTGTTGTAGGAATTGACATCGGAACCACCAAGATTTGTACGCTGGTCGCACGCCTGGAGGATGATGCGGATATGCGCATCCTAGGTGTGGGGATTGAACCCGCCCACGGGATTAAAAAAGGCAATGTCGTGGATATCAGCGCCGCCACCCAATCCATAGCCCGTTCGATTGAAAAAGCACAGCGAACCTCCGGGCTTGAGATTGAATCCGCCCTGGTCAGTCTGGCGGGTTCGCATGTTTCAGCGATGAACTCGCGCGGGGTAGTAGGTATCAGCGGCGGGGTCATCACCCAGGAGGACGTTGACCGTTCGCTCGAGTCAGCCATGGCAGTAGCCATGCCCCACAACCGTGAAATCATTCATGTAATCCAACGTGGTTTTACCATTGATGGTCAGGATGGAATTCAATCTCCGGTCGGCTTTTCAGGATTCCGGCTCGAGGCTGAAACTCACATTATCACCGCCGCGTCCGCCACCGTCGAAAACATCCGTCAGTGCGTGAACGCTTGCAACGTGGACGTTTTGCAATTCGTCCTAAATCCCCTTGCGTCTGGCGAGGTTGTGCTCAGCAAGTCAGAAAGGGAGATTGGAGTATGTGTTTGTGATATTGGCGGTGGCACCAGCGACCTGGCAATCTATATTAACGGGGATGTCTGGCACACCAACGTCCTGCCGGTGGGAGGCAACCACATCACGCAGGATATCGCGATTGGGCTGCGCATCAGCCAGGAGCAGGCCGAGCAGGTTAAGCGTCAGTACGGACACGCCCTTACCTCGGAGGTGGGGGAAGGCGAGTTCTTTACGCTTAAAACGTTCGGGGAGGAACTGCCCCAGCAGATCAGCCGCCGCGAATTGGTGTATATCATTGAAGCCCGGGTGGAAGAGATCATGCAGCTCCTCCACCAGGAGATTCGTCGTTCAGGATACGATAATCTCCTCCCTGCCGGAATGATTCTCACCGGAGGCACCAGCCTGCTCCCCGGTATCCGGCAGCTCGCGGCAAATATTCTGAACATGCCGGTGCGCGTTGCCCGCCCGGAAAATCTGATCGGCCTCGTGGACCAATTGCAATCCCCTGCCTTTTCAACCAGCGTGGGATTGCTCAAATGGTCCGAAATAATGGCCCAGCCGACCTTCTCCCGCACCCGGGTCCGCTCCCGCGGGTTCCAGGCTGGCAAGTCCACCATTGATTGGAGTAAGGTCAAGACCGTATTGGGAAGACTACTTCCGTAGGTTGTACCGGCTTTGCCTGACCGGATTCATCATCATATTTTTATGGAGGATAAGAAAATGGAGACCAATAGCAAGACCAATTCGTTCGCTGCACCCCGGAGTTATGAATCTGAAAGCAAGTCTGCTGAAGCCTTCGCCCGCATCAAGGTGGTTGGAGTGGGTGGGGGTGGCTGCAATGCAGTCAACCGTATGATCGATGAAGGTGTTCAGGGAATTGAGTTCATCACCGTCAACACTGATGCCCAGGCACTCCTCCTTTCCAAAGCCCCCATCAAAGTTCGCATTGGGGATAAGACCACGCAGGGTCTTGGCGCAGGTGGAGACCCTGAGGTTGGTCGCAAGTCAGCCGAGGAATCTTCTGAGGAGCTCTATCAGACATTAAAAGGGAGTGACATGGTCTTTGTCACCGCCGGCATGGGTGGTGGTACAGGCACAGGAGCTGCTCCGATCATTGCCCAAATTGCCCAGGAAGTTGGCGCGCTCACCATTGGAGTCGTCACCCGCCCCTTCTCCTTTGAAGGATCAAAACGGTTGCAATCCGCCGAACAGGGGATCAGCGCGCTGAAAGAACACTCCGATACGCTCATTGTGATCCCGAATGACCGCCTTCTGCAAATGGTGGACAAGCGTGCCACGCTTCAGGATTCTTTCCGAACGGCTGATGATGTACTAAGGCAGGGCATTCAAGGGATTTCCGAAGTGATCACTATTCCGGGTCTCATCAATCTGGACTTTGCGGATGTGAAGAGTGTGATGGCGCAGGGCGGAGCCGCCTTGATGGCAGTGGGTCATGCCAGCGGGGAAGACCGTGCTGTAAAAGCTGCCGAAATGGCTATCTCCAACCAGCTGTTGGATATTACCATCGATGGTGCGCGCGGCATCCTCTTCAACGTTACCGGTGGACCTAACCTGACACTGTTTGAGGTGAACCAGGCTGCCTCCATCATCAAAGAAACTGCACATCCGGACGTTAACCTGATCTTTGGCGCGGTCGTTGATCCCAACATGGGGGATGACGTCCGTATTACGGTCATTGCCACTGGTTTCGATCGTCCCAGCACCGTCAGAACTCCAAACCGACCGGTAACCTTTATGCGCGAAGAAACCAAGAAAACCCCTGCACCTTCCGTCGCCACAGAACCTGCCCGTGTGGAACCTGGTGTAAAGGCAAATGAATTTCAACCGGTCTATGTGGATACGACGAATGTAGATTTGCCGACCTTCCTCCGCAAGCGTTTCGAATCTAAGTAATCATTCGCTTTGCAGGCAAACATCGAAATCCGTCCTCCATAAGGTTAACAGGTTGCGCGTCAAGCGCGCAACCTGTATAGCACGTTCATGCCGGGCTGGCGGCTGGTCACCGCCAGCCCGTTGCGTTTATGGAACCGAATCCAGCCAGAAATTAACAATCGGATAGAGTTTTTTCCACCCTTTCATTTTTAAGATTTCCAACCCGCCCGTAACGGAATGAAAAATATTGGGTTGTAATCCCATAGATGGATTATCTTTGGTTAGCGAGAAGGCAATTGCAGTAATTTCGGTGAAATATTGTTCTTTTCACAAAGAATCTCCACATTTTCCCTGCCCAACCAACCCAGGAAGTTTTAAGGGGAAATAACCTTTTTGTAACTTGAATCGTCGTTTTTACTATGTTAGAATAGTACCTAGATGTACGGTCCGCTCGCTGGTTTCCCCCTATATATAGGGGGTTTTAATCCAGGACGAACATCGAAGCCCGCATTCCGGCTACATCTGCCGGCATTTGAACTGAATACTTCATCTGGAGGGACGAATGATCTGTCCATATTGTCAGAAAGATCAATCGCGAGTGATTGATACCACTCACGACAGCCGTGGCGGAACTCGCCGCCGGCGGGAATGTGAACATTGCGGACAGCGTTTCTCCACCTACGAGCGAGCCATCCTGGCAACACCCCTCATCATCAAGCGTTCCGGAGCAAGAGAAGCCTTCAACCGTGAAAAACTACTTGAAGGCATCCGCATTTCCTGCGCCAAGCGCCCCGTTTCGGCTGAGGATATCAACCACCTGGTCAACGAGATCGAATCCGCCCTGCAGAAGATGGGACGCGAAGAGGTTTCATCCCGCGTTGTGGGCGATATGGTGATCGAAGGACTAAAGCGTCTCGACCAGATTGCATATATTCGTTACGCCATTGTCTATTTGCAGCTTTCAGACCTGCAATCTATCCGTAAAGAGATTGACCGCTTACTGGCTTCATAGGAGAACATCATGGTTTCAACTTCGCACACCGCGCAAAAATCGCTTTTAGACTTAGGCTCACTCCCAGCCAATCTTCCTTCAATTGAACTGACGGAAAATGCCCGCCAGGTGCTGGTCAAACGCTACGTCCGTCGAAACGCTGATGGCACCCCTGCTGAGACCATTGAAGAGATGTTCTGGCGCGTGGCGTCTACCATAGCCAGTGTCGAAGCCCGCTGGGCATCGGATACCGATGCTCTTGCCCGCAAGTATTACATTCTGCTCACTTCGAAGTCATTCTTCCCGAACTCACCCACCTTCACTGGAGCAGGAACCCCCCTCGGTCAACTCGCTGCCTGCTTCGTTCTTCCCATCAATGATGACATGGGGCGGGATTCCGCCGGCATTTTCCAAACCCTCCGCGATGCCGCCCTCATCCAACAAACGGGAGGCGGTAATGGCTTTTCTTTTTCCCGCCTGCGCCCCAAAGGCGCCCATGTTAAAACCTCCTCCGGTCAGGCTACCGGTCCTGTGGGCTTTCTACGGGTGTATGACCACGCGTTTGGCGAAGTAGCCCAGGGCGGCACGCGCAGAGGAGCCAATATGGCTGTCCTGCGTGTGGATCACCCGGATATTGAAGAGTTTATTTCCTGCAAAACAAATGAAAATCAGATTACCAACTTCAACATTTCGGTTGGCATTACCGATGCCTTCATGCGTGCTGTGGAAGACGATACCGAATGGAGTTTGCGTTTCCCCGACCTTTCAGATCCGCGGGCTAAATCCTTTACCGGTACTTTTGAACAGGCGGAAGCTGCCGGGATTCCCTTCAAAATTTACAAGACTGTCCGCGCGCGCGACCTTTTCGAGCGCATCGTCAAACAAGCACATCACAACGGCGAACCCGGTCTGCTTTTCCTCGATGCCGCCAACCGAGCTAATCCGGTCCCCCATCTCTACCAACTGGAAGCGACCAATCCCTGCGGCGAGCAGTGGCTTGGTCCCTATGAGAATTGCTGCTTAGGTTCTATTAATCTTGCCCAACACTTTGGTCCCAACCACACCGTGGATTGGGATAAATTGCGTGAAAACACCCGCCTCGCCACACGCTTCCTGGATGATGTAGTGGATGCGAATGCTTATGTTCCCGCGGTTCCCCAGCTCAAAGAAGCCGCCATGCGCAACCGCCGCATCGGTCTGGGCATCATGGGGCTTGCTGACCTGATGTATCATATTGGCGTGCGTTATGGCTCCCCGGCGGCAGAAGATTTTGGCTCCCAGGTAATCGAGTTCGTCCGGTATCACGCCATGCAAACGAGCGTAGAACTTGCCCGCGAACGTGGCGCTTTCCCATCCATCAAAGGTAGTATTTACGATCCTGAGAATCTGATCTGGCAGCCCCCGGTTTCACTAATTGAAAACCAGCAATATTGGGGGCGTCCGATTGTTGATTGGTCGCTGATCAGTGAGGGTATTCGCCGTTATGGCATCCGGAACGCTGCCCAAACAACTGTCGCGCCAACAGGTACGATTGCGACCGTCGCGGGCTGTGAGGGGTATGGCTGCGAGCCTGTTTTTGCTCTCGCCTACATCCGACACGTTAATGATAACGGAAAGGATCTGCAACTCACTTATGCCAGCCCAATGTTCGAAAAGGCTTTGATTGAAGCCGGAGTCTCTGAAATGGATCGACAGGATATTTTCGAGCAGGTGATGCGTAAAGGTACCTGCCAGAACGTACGCAACCTGCTTCCTGAAATCAAAGATACCTTTGTGGTGAGCGCAGATATTTCTGCCGAAGAACATGTGCGCTTGCAAGCGGCTCTCCAGGCTTTTGTTGACAACTCGCTTTCCAAAACGATTAACTTCCCCGAAAACGCCTCCGAGGAGGATGTAGCCACTGCTTATATGCGCGCCTGGGAACTCAACTGCAAAGGGATTACCGTTTATGTAACCGGCTCGCGTGAATCCGTAGTCCTGGAAACTCACTCCACTGCGCAAAAGAAAGCGCCAACGGCAGAACCCGCCGCTGATCAGATCAAAATCTGGCAGGAGACCAAAAAACCCCGCCCGCGTGCGCTTATCGGACGCACATTCTCCATCGAAACACCTCTTGGTAAGGCTTTCATTACTATCAATGAAAACGATGCCAGCCAACCTTTCGAAGTCTTTATTAACACCGCCAAAGCCGGTTCTGATACCGCAGCGGTCAGTGAAGCGATTGGTCGCCTCATTTCTTATGTATTGCGCCTCGCCTCCCCCGTCGAACCGTCACAGCGCCTTACCGATGTCACACGCCAGCTTGCCGGAATTGGCGGCGGTCGCTCGCTCGGTTTTGGTCCCAACCGCGTGCGCTCGTTGCCGGATGGTGTCGCCCAGGTGCTCGAGGAATACCTCGATGAGCGGGCAATCCGCCTCGGCAAAACTGAATCAACCCCCAACGCTGTTCAGGAGTATCTCATCGATGACCTGAATAAAATTACTCCGCCGGTTGAAGGTAAACCTGCGCTTGATTCCTCTGCACAGCTGAATAGAATTGGGGATCTCTGCCCCGAGTGTGGCGTGGCTGCCGTCATCAACGAGGAAGGCTGCCGTAAATGCTACTCCTGTGGCTATAGTGAGTGCTGAAAGGGAGCGCTGATCTGGGCTGCCGGGTTTCCATGATGGAAACCCGGTTTTACTATCGGCAAAAGGATTGAGTGAGTTATTGTTGACCCTGAAAAAAAACTGACGATTTTACTATTCCCCGGGGATTTGTACTTAAACAAATTGCCGCATGGAAGGATTCATCAGCGGTGGTATTCCAGGCATTTTTTAGAACACTGCGTATCGAAACCATAAGCCATGTGTTAAGAAATTAAAATTGCTTTTTGCCCGGCACAGGTATAATGAATCCACTTTTCTAAATCGACCAGGAGTCCGCAATGACCAATATTCACATAATTACAGATACTGATTCCAGTCTCCCTTCTGCGCTTGCCGCCCGCTATCCT
Organism: Anaerolineaceae bacterium; assembly: GCA_018056725.1. Lineage (GTDB taxonomy): Bacteria > Chloroflexota > Anaerolineae > Anaerolineales > Anaerolineaceae > UBA6107. The sequence continues at coordinate 18,397 of JAGPFF010000013.1, read as the reverse complement.
ATCACCCAGGTCCCCATTACCATTCAATTCGGAGAAGAAAGCTTTGAAACCGGCGTCACAATTGATGACAGGGTTCTTTTTGAAAAAATTGACCGTTTAAATAAACTTCCCACCACCGCTGCGCCATCACCGGAGTCCTTCAAAAAGGTCTACGAACAAGCTTTTGCCTCCGGCGCAGATTCCATAATCTGCGTCACGGTTGGCAGTAAAATCAGCCGCACTTATGATTCTGCCCTCACTGCCTGTGAGAATTTCCCGGGCAGGCAAATCACCGTTATTGATTCTGACTTCCTCTCTCTAGGACAGGGCTTTATGGCAATCGCAGCTGCTGAAGCGGCAGCTGCAGGCGCAACCCATGAAGAAGCAGTGCGCGCCGCTCAGGATCTATTCCCTCACCTGCATTTATTTGGCTCATTGACAACACTTAAGTATCTTGCCATGGGTGGGCGTATCGGGAAAATTCCCGCCAATATGGCGAATCTGCTCAACATCCGCCCGATTATGACTATCATCGATGGCAAACTTGACCTGCTTGAGAAGGTACGCACACATCGCGTTGCCATGAACCGCCTGGTGGAGCTGCTGGAGACCGCCAGCGACGGGAAGCGAATCATCAAGGCAGGGATTGTGCACGTCAACAACCTCCCTGATGCCGCACTCCTCGAAGCCCGCCTGCGTGAAAAACTGCCCATGCCTGAGGAGATCCTCGTAGCTGAATTCACCCCCGGGCTTTCAGTCCACAGCGGCAGTGGGCTTGTCGCTGGAGTACTGGTTACAGAGGAGTAGATCTTACTCGTTTCGTTTACCGCGTCAGACTGGCGCGGTATTTTTTTATTCACTCAGGTTGACCCCTGCCTTATAATTAAACTAAAATCAACTGGAGAAAAACATGGCGAAACGATTGATATTGGTTGCGGGTAACATCGGCTCGGGCAAGACTTCTCTTACCGAGCGGATTGGTGAAAGGCTTAAATGGCACACAGCCTACGAGTCCGTGGTTGATAACCCTTATTTACCGGATTTCTATCAGAGTATGAAAGATTGGGCATTTCATCTGCAGATTTACTTCCTCGGTCACCGAGCCCAACAACATATTGATATGTATAACGACCCGCGCCCTGCCATTATTGATCGCAGCATTTACGAAGACGCTTATATCTTCGCCCGTGCCCTCCATGTAATGGGAAATATCAATGAACGCGATTACAACACCTATCGTAAAGTATTCGACCTGATTACTCTCAACCTGCCCAATCCTTCCCTACTGATCTACCTCAAGGCTCCAGTGGATGTACTTCTCGAACGCATCCAGTCAAGGGGTCGTTCGATTGAATCCACCATCACCCGCGATTATCTATCTCTTCTTGATAGCTTTTACAGTGATTGGATTGGCAACTTCGATCTTTGCCCCGTCCTCACCTTGCGCACCGATGATCTCGATTTTGTCCATGAGACACGGCATTTGGATACCGTCGTACAAAAGATTAAGGAAAAACTCGCCGGTCGTGAAGAAATCATTTTCAAGTAACCCATCGGGTAAGTGGCGAATTTTATTCAATTCGCTAATTTTTGCAACCAATTCTCACCAGCTGCGTATATTGGCTAGAAAACATAATTAAACGGGGCTGCAGTGACGCAATCTTTGGACCCACAATGGATCGAAAAAGCCCGAAATGGAGATGATGAAGCCTTTGCCATGTTGGTGACTACCTACCAGAATCCGGTCTATAACCTGTGTTACAGGATGTTAGGTGAATCCAACGCAGCCGAAGACGCTGCTCAGGAGACTTTTTGGCGGGCTTATCAAAACCTAAAACATTATGATCTCGATCGGTCTTTTATCACCTGGCTGCTTTCGATTGCCGCCCATTATTGTATTGATCAACAGCGAAAACATAAAGCGGGGATCTTTGAACTGGATGAATACCCCGATTTCGATCTCGCTGATCCGAACATCCCCAACCCGGAATCCTCGGTTATTCTCAATGATGAAGAGGAAGCGATCCATCAACTCATCAACACCCTCAACCCACCAGATCGGGCAGCGGTCATTCTAAAGTATTGGTATGGATGTTCAGAAGATGAAATTAGCCAGATGCTTTCGCTTAGTGTAAGTGCAGTAAAAAGCAGGCTTCACCGCGCGCGGCGGCAACTTGCGCAAGCAATCACAACAGATCAGTCACTGCCAGTCAAGGAAGGATAAATTATGGAACACCAACCCTTCAGAACCTGGATCCTTGAAAAAGAACCACTGACAATTGAAGAACAATCCCGCCTGGAAGACCATCTGGCAGCCTGTCCGGAGTGTGCCCGCCTCAGCGGGAATCTGGAAAGGGCATTGCACATCGTTCACTCTGCACCAGAAGTCCCTGCCCCGGAAGGTTTTACCCGGCGCTGGCAAGCTTCACTGGCACAACGCAAGCACGCCGAAGAAAAACGCGAGGCGCGCAATCTGGTCTTCTCTTTGATTGGATCGGCGATTGTAGTGGCAATTGGCGCCATCTTGATTTTCGATCCAAAAGTTTCCTTGATCTCGCTGGCAGCTGGTTCTTTGACTTCATTCTTCACCGTAGTGGCTGGCGCAGAAAGTGTCATCGAGTTTATTACCAGCCTGGCCCGCTCGCTTGATCCCTCCATTCTCGCGCTGGTACTGATCATTCTGGGTGGATGGATTCTTCTCTCAGCATTTACGTTGGCGCTCTCCATATGGAAATTGGCGATTAAAAGAGGGGTTAAAAACTCATGAAAAAACACATCGTTCTAATCGTCATCGCACTCATGGTTTGGATTGCCCTCACCCCGGCAACCGTATTTGCCCAGGATCCGACCGCGCAACCTGAAAATCATATTGTTGGCGATCAGGTGGTGATCGGCAATACTTTTCGGCTGGAAAGCCATGAAGTTCTTGACGGTAACATCCTGGTCATTGGAGGAACAACCTCCACTGCCTCTGACTCGACCGTCAATGGGGACCTCATGCTGATTGGAGGGACGCTTGCGGCTGAAGGTATAGTCAATGGAGATATTGTCGCCATTGGCGGAGCTATCAACCTGGGGGATACTGCCGTAATCAATGGCGACCTTTCTCTGCTCGGCGCGAACCTGCAGCGCTCCGCGCTCGCTCGAATCAATGGCAGTGTCACCACAGAATCCCCTAACCTGGACAACTTAACTCCGCCTGAGCGAATAAAGAATCTTTCTCCCTTTGGCACTCAACGCAATCTGCTCACGCGCACTTTCAGCGCCACTTTCGAAGCACTCCTCCTCGGAGTTCTGGCTGTTGTGGTGGGTTTATTAATGCCGCACAACCTCAAGAATATCGCTGCCACCATCGTACGCGAGCCATGGGTCAGCGGAGGAATCGGGGTACTCACCATCCTCGTCACTCCCATCATTCTGGTGTTATTGATCATTACCATACTCCTGATCCCGGTCAGCATCCTCGGCTTTATCCTCCTGGGGCTGGCGGTGGCAATCGGGTACATCGCTCTGGGTTATGAAATCGGTCAGCGGATGGCTGCCCTCTTCAAAACCACGTGGCACGCCTCAGTTGCAGCTGGAATCGGCACCTTACTGCTTGCACTGGTAACGGGCTTGGTGAATCTCATCCCCTGTGTCGGATGGATTCCCGGATTTATCGCGGTAATTCTCGGTCTCGGCGCGGTCATCACCAGCCGTGTAGGTTCCGAAAAATACGCCGACGAGCTTCTTAAGGCTATCCTTCCAGCGTCCACCCCCAATCCGCCGACTGAACCTCCCACCACACCACCAGAAGTGCCGGGAGTATAAATGTCCTTCCTTATAGAAAGCAAATACGGAGATAGAGCATGAAGGTCCTTCATTTTGTCGCCCTGGCAGCCGGAATCCTCCTTCTATCGGCATGTTCTGTAACGGTAAACGTGCCAACATTAACCCCTGGAACAACCCGAACTCTAGTGATCCATGAACCACCGGAATCCGGCGCAGAGATTTCAACGGTCAATATTAAGATGGGTGCTGGATCGCTCAAACTCTCCGGTGGCTCAGATCAATTACTTGAAGGAACAATTGATTACAATATCGAAGCCTGGAAACCGGTCTTGAAAAGGGAAGGCAGCACGGTGACGGTTTCTCAGCAGGCTGAATCTACCTTCTCACTACCTGATGGAGAGTTGAAGAACAATTGGGATTTGAAATTGGGTGGTATGCCTCTTGAATTGAGCCTTGCCAGCGGTGCCTATGAGGGAGAGCTTCACCTGGGCGGTCTTGCCCTGCGTAAGCTGACCATTTCCGATGGGGCAAGTGCATCGAAATTATTCTTTGATTCACCCAATGGAATGGCGATGGAAGAATTGACTTACCACACTGGCGCGTCGACGATTGAAATGATCGGACTGGGCAACGCGCGAGTGCAACAATTTGAATTCAACAGCGGAATAGGCGACTATGTGCTCGATTTCTCCGGAGAGAACACAAACGATTGTGATGGCAAAATCAAATCGGGCATGAGCTCCATCACAATTCGCATTCCCGCAAATGCGCGTGCTGAAATCATCATTGAAGATGAGCTTAGCGACATCAATTTGACCGGTACCTGGACGGTGGAAAATAATACCTACCACAGCGGTGAGGTAGGCGCTCTCATCCGTCTTCGAGTCAATATGGCAATGGGGAATCTCGAACTCATTCACGAGTAAGTTTTTTACCACCACTTTTACCCGGCAACCTGCCGGGTTTTTTGTTGCCTTTTTAAACGTTCTGAGTATAGTAATACTATGGACCACTCAGAGGGGAGCTCTGTGATGCCGGTGCCGCCTGTTGTGCATGCGCGCGGGTCTCACCATGACCTCGGTCAGCAAATCGGTGAAGCCATGCGCAGCCAGGTGAGGCATGGGATTGAAAATGTACGGTCGTATTTTGATTCACATGCAGCCAGTCTGCATCTTTCCTGGTCTCAAGCCATCCTTCAAGCCATGCAATACATGCACCATACTCTGGGAACTTACCCTCAATATATTGATGAAATCATGGGCATAGCAGAAGGGGCGAACGTGAGCTACGCTGACCTTGTGGTCGTTAATACTTTTGAGTGTTTGGTTTTCGATGCTCTTCACCTTGAAAAATGCACCAGTATTGCAGCATCCAGGCAGGCGACATATTCTAGCGGCGTCCTGGTCGGTCATAACGAAGACTGGCTCACCATGGACGAACCGGATATTTATATTCTGGATTGCCATCCTATCAACGAACCTGCCTTCCTGGCGATTTCATATGGGGGTCTGCTGCCCAACATAGGCTTCAATGCGGCAGGAATTGCCCAAAGCTGTAATTCTGTCAATCCTGTGGATGTCAAGTATGGCATCCCACGGATCATCGTTTCCCGCGCAATTCTCGCCACCAGCACCCTCCAGGAAGCCATACGCCTCTCCCATGTGCCAATGCGAGCCGCAGGGTATAATCACCTGCTCGCCCATCAGGATGGCAGAATTTATAATGTTGAAGTATCCGCCACTCGCTTTGAGGTAATCCGGGGTTCCAACAATAAACTGGTTCACACAAACCATTACCTCACCCCGCGCATGCAGGAAATCGAAAAAGAACGGGAACAATTAATCCGCAGCAACAAACGCTTTAGCCGGGCGCTCAGCCTTCTGGAGGAAACCGAGCTCCATACCCCCGATTCTTTCTTCGCGATCCTCTCCGACCACGATAATTACCCAGACTCAATTTGCAACCATGCCATGCACCACCCTCTGGCACCCGATCCGATGAAGACTATCTTCAGTGTGGTAATGGATCTCTCGGCATTGAAAATGTTCGTTAAATGGGGCAATCCCTGTTCCAGTCAGGTGATCTCATTAAGTCTAAACTCTTAAATTCGAAACGGGAATCTTAAGGATGGGATGCAAGAACAGGATCAGCGATACAGACCCATTTCCAAGATCGCCTGGTAAACGGCATCCCGCAAGTAATACCGGTAGCCCATCCCTTCGGCAATTCTCTGCCTGATTTGTTTGGAAGAAATTTCCAGGATCGGAGCTTCGACAATCCTTACCTTATCAGTCACCCCCGGTAGGAGTGCCTCAAGCGATGTCAGATCCACCTGATCTGCATGCCGCCTCATTACACCGATCCCATCGCAAACCTGGATAAATTCCTGAGGCTTATTCCATGTCGGAAGGTCATGCAAGGAATCTCCACCCATCAGGTAATACATCTCGGCACCTGGATACTCCTTTTTGAGGAGTTTTACTGTATCAATCGCGTAATGCGGTCCGGGGCGGTCAATATCTACACGAGAAAGCTCAAAGCAAGGATTTCCATGAATGGCTTTTTCAACCAACACTACCCGGTCTTCAATCGGGCTGATATGAGTATACCGTTTGTGCGGTGGGTTATCCGTCACCACCCACAAAAGCAGGTCAAGCTGCAATTGAGTGCGGCATTCCTCCGCCAGAATTAAGTGCCCCACATGTGGCGGGTCAAATGTGCCGCCAAAAATGCCGATGCGTCGCAAGGGCTGCATCTTAATCCTGCCATTCCAGTTCGTAATCTCTGATGATGACGGTATCGCCATTTTGAATCCCTTGGGCACGCAGGGCTTCGTCCACCCCAAGTGTCACCATCAGCCGCTGGAAGCGGCGCACGGAGCCATCATGCTCCCAGTAGGTCATTTCAGCCGCCCGTTCAATCGCCTCACCACGTACCCGCCAGTTTTCACCCTCGCGCTCAATGCTGAAAGCACGTGGATCCTGGCTTGGTTTATACACAGGCATTACAGGCGGTTTTTCGGGGGTTGAGGTATTCATTAAGAGTTCGTGGGCTTTCCACAAAACCGGTTGTAAATTTTCGCGAGTGATTGCAGAAATGGCATAGGCTTCATACCCGCGTTTCTTTAAACTCTTCCGTAACTCTTCCCACCTCTCCTTCACTTCCGGAAGATCCATTTTATTGACCACAACAACTTGAGGTTTTTCCGCCAGAGCGGGATCGAAGAGCGCCAACTCACCATTAATCTGGCTCAAATCAGCAAGCGGATCCGCCGCACTTCCATCCAGTACATGAATGAGAACACGAGTGCGCTGGATATGCCTGAGAAAATCATCCCCCAGTCCCACACCTTCGTGGGCGCCTTCGATCAGACCGGGAATATCTGCCAGAACCAGATCCGTTTCCTCGTCCAGGTGGGCGACACCCAGGTTCGGTTCAATGGTGGTAAAGGGATAGGCAGCAATCTTCGGTCTGGCATTGGTCACCGCTGCCAGCAGACTCGATTTTCCGGCGTTGGGCACTCCAACGATTCCAATATCAGCGAGAAGTTTTAGCTCCAGCCGGATTTCCCGTTCCTCTGCCGGTTCGCCTTTTTCCGCGGTTCGGGGGGCTTGGTTTCGAGAAGTGGCGAAATGCTGGTTGCCCCGTCCGCCGCGTCCACCCTTACAAACGGTTAGTTCCTGGTTGGCTTCCACCAAATCACCTAAAAGTTCATTGGAGGTCGCATCATAAACCATTGTACCGGGGGGCACCGGAATAATCAGATTCTCCGCGCTGCGACCCGTCATATTGCTCGGACCGCCATTTCCGCCATCCTGGGCAACATACTTTCTTTTATAACGGAAACTGGTCAAGGTGTTCAATGTCGCCACAACGCGAAAAATCACATCCCCGCCACGTCCGCCATCACCCCCATCTGGTCCGCCACGAGGAACATACTTTTCACGATGGAAGTGCACCATGCCGGCTCCCCCTCTCCCCGACCGGACATAAATGGTTGCTTGGTCAATGAACATGCATCACTTCTTTCAAAATGGCTCAGCGATCTTCTCAGACCGCTGAGCCACAAAGGTCCTGTTTCTATTTAGCAAATTTCCGTTTCAGAATGTCTTCCAGATCAGGTTTTCCGATCTCCTGAAGTTCATAGCGAACGCGCTGCATAGGTTTATTTACCTTGATGATTCGGGTCAAGTCAATCGGCGTCGCAGAAACAATCAGGTCCACATCCGATTTGTTAATCGTATCCTCAAGGTCCTTCACCATTTTGTCTCCATAACCCATCGCTGGAAGAATGGTGCCAGTCTTCGGGTATTTGACATAAGTATCATGGATGCTGCCAACAGCAAATGGACGGGGGTCAACAATTTCCGCTGCACCAAAGCGCTTTGCAGCCACCCAGCCAGCACCATATGCCATTTCTCCATGGGTCAGGGTTGGACCGTCCTCAACCACCAGCACCCGTTTGCCACGGATGGCTTCAGGATCATCGACAAACAGTGGAGAAGCCCCTTCGATCACAATCGCATTGGGATTTAATTCGTGAAGGGTATTTCGTACTTCAATCACCTTGGCAGGATCAGCGGTATCCACCTTGTTGATGACAAAAACATCTGCCAGGCGGACATTGGTTTCACCGGGATGGTAGGATTTCTCATGCCCGGCGCGGTGAGGATCTGCAACCACGATCGCCAAATCTGACTTGTAGAAGGAGAAGTCGTTATTGCCGCCATCCCAAAGGATGATATCCACCTCTTTTTCCGCTTCACGCAGAATGGCTTCATAATCCACACCTGCATAGACGATCACACCGTTATCAATGTGAGGTTCATATTCCTCGCGCTCCTCGATGGTGCATTCATTTTTATCGAGGTCGGCATACGTGGCAAAACGCTGGACTTTCTGCTTCACGAGGTCGCCATAGGGCATGGGGTGGCGAATCGCGGCAACGCGAAAACCCATTGCACGCAAGATTTGAGAGACGCGACGTGTGGTCTGGCTCTTGCCGGAACCAGTGCGGACGGCGCACACCGATACAACCGGTTTGATTGACTTGACCTGAGTGGACTCAATACCCATCAGACGAAAATCAGCGCCTGCCGCCAGAACGGTGGAAGCTTTGTGCATTACGTATTCATGAGGCACATCGCTATAGGCAAACACGACCTGCTCGACTTTAAGGTTTCGAATCAGGTTGACCAGTTCGGATTCCGGGTAGATCGGTATTCCGGCAGGATACAACGAGCCTGCCAGTTCCGCCGGATATTTACGCCCTTCAATATTCGGAATCTGAGTCGCGGTAAACGCGACAACTTCATACTCTTTATTATCGCGATAGAAAACATTGAAATTATGAAAATCGCGACCTGCTGCGCCCATGATTAGGGTTTTGATTGGGGACATGTGAGTGGATCTCCTTTACAAGATAAGATTTTTTCACATCGCTTGTGGGGCTGTGATGCCCAGTAACGCCAGACTGTTCGCAATTGCCTGCCGTGCGGTTGCCACTAACCGGATACGAGCGGAGCGCTGGGGTTCCTCAGCCCCCAACACTGGGCACTGTGTGTAAAAATCATTAAAGGCGCGTGCCAGTTCATAGGCTTGCGTGGTAATAATCAAAGGTTTCAAATCGCGGGCGGCTTTTTGGATGTCCTCAGGCATCCGCCCAATCAGATCGATCAGCGTGACCTCGGGTTGCGATAACTCATAGGGGATTCCCCCATCCTCCGGGATGACCTGATCAATTTTGCGTAAAATTGAATTGGCTCTGACGTAAGCATATTGAATGTAAGGTGCCGCCTGACCGTTAAAATCGAGCGCGCTTTCCCAGTCGAACGTCACCACTTTATTACTCTCGCGTGAAAGCATCGGGAACTTGATCGCACCGATCCCAACTGCCCGGGCAATTTCTAATTGAAGCTCCTCACTGAGTTCGCGGTTCTTTTCCTTTACCACAGCCAGAGCGCGGTCCGTGGCTTCACGAATCAGATCCTCCAGCAAAACCACGGTACCTTCACGCGAAGCCATAACCACATTCCCCGGCAGGTTCACCAATTCATAGGGAACATGTTGGCACTTTGTCGCCCACGGATAACCTGCCAGCTCCAGCGTTTTGAACACTTGCTGAAAGTGCAGAGATTGCCGTACATCCACGACATAATATGACTTCACCAAATCGGGGTAATCAAGGAATTTTTGCCGTGCCAATGCCAGATCTTCAGTGGCATAAAGAGCCGTGCCATCGGAGCGCAATACAACCATTACGCGGTATTTTTCTTCTTTCAAGCCCAACTTTTCGTCAATTTTTACAATGACCGCTCCACCGCTCTTCCGCTCATCCTCCGCGATCCCCTTCTCCAATAACTCCGCCACGATTTCTTTCCCCGGAGCTTCAAACATTGAATTGAAATAATAACGGTCGAAGCGGATATCGAGCAATTGGTACATCTCATTAAAACCGTCGAGCGACCACTGACGGGTCTCTTCCCAGCATTGAACAACTTCAGGATCCCTTCTGTCCCAGCGGGCATACATTTCCCGGATCTCTTCCTCCAGGGTTGGATCTTGATCGAGCCGTTTTACAGCTTCGGCATAAAGAGTCCCCATCCAGCGGGTAATATCCCGATCCGGTTTTTCACCTTTATGATATTTCAAATAATTCCACAACCACTTGATGACATGCAGACCAATATCACCCGGGTAATTCGCCCGAACGACATCATAACCCGCTGCTTCAAGAATGCGCGCTAAAACATCCCCCAGAAAGGCGCTGCGTAGATGACCCACGTGAAAAGCTTTGTGTGTGTTCGGATGTGAAAACTCAACCATCAGGCGTTGGTTGAGATGGCGTCCATGCCCGTAGCGGTTGCCATCCGTGAGAACCTGCTCGATGACTCTACTTGCATATTCATCCGTCGAAAAATAAAGATTAAGGTAGCCATTGACCGCTTCCACATGGTCGAACCCGGCATAACTGCGGATTTTCTCAGCGAGATCACTGGCAATCTCATTTGCCCGCTGCGCGACATTGCCTTTCGTCTTTCCAAACGAGGCAGCAGCAAGCTGAAAAAAGGATGTAGAAATACCCCATTGCCCGTTAAATGGGATCCATGCCCATTTAACCTCCACAATGGGGTAATCCTTGCTCTTGCAGTATTCAAGGATGCTTTCTTCTACAAATTTTTGTTCTGCTTCAAACATATTTTTCCAAAACCTTAAGATTAAACCACGAGGATTATATCACACGGGTTCCAATCCTCCCGTTTAACGCAAAAGCGGGAGACGATGATCTCCCGCCTTGTACGTTAGAAAAGACGAGTTTTATTTCGTTGCGTTTAAGCGCTTCATCAGGCGGCTCTTGCGGCGTGCAGCGTTATTCTTATGGATCACGCCTTTCTGAGCAGCCTTGTCCAACGCTGAGATCGCGGCGAGAGTAGCGGATTTTGCCGCTTCAGGATCCTCACCTTCGATTGCAACACGCGCTCGCGCTACACGGGTGCGCGCAGAACCCCGGTAGACTCGATTTAAAAGCCTTCGTTTTTCATTTTGTTTGTTGCGTTTGATTGCCGATTTGATGTTAGCCAACTTAATTCCTCCAAAAAACATCTGTCAGTGCGAGGGTTGAGGGTAAGCACTGGTTCAGGTGGCGCAAGAATTCTACCCTAACCTCGTTTTTCTGTCCAGATGTTCACCGGTTCCCGGATCTATTTATCCTGTAAAGCTGCCACACCAGGAAGTTCCAACCCTTCAAGCATCTCCAGTGAGGCGCCGCCTCCGGTGGAAATGTGAGTGATCTTCTCAGCCAGACCGGATTGCTGAATGGCTGCCACAGATTCTCCACCTCCGATGATGCTTACCGCTGAACTTTCAGCCACAGCCTTGGCAATGCCAAAGGTACCTTCGGCAAACCTGGGAAATTCAAAAACACCCATCGGTCCATTCCATACCACTGTTCCTGCGGTCTTGATTACTTCACTGAAAGCGCGCACAGTCTCAGGTCCAATATCCAGTATTCGCCACCCGTCAGGAACATTTCCCACCGGGATGACTTTCCGGGCAGCCTCGGCTTCAAATTTATCCGCTAACACCAAATCTACGGGCAGATGAAGTTTTCCTTGCGCTTTTGCCAGCAGCTCACTGGCAACCGGCACAGAATCCCCTTCGACGAGAGAATCAGCTACGGCAAATCCCTGCGCCTTGAGGAAGGTATTCGCCATCCCGCCGCCAATCAGCACGGCATCCGCTTTGCTGAGCAGGTTATTAATGACACCAATCTTATCGCTGATTTTCGCGCCACCAAGAATGGCGACAAATGGTCGCTTCGGATCAGCTACCGCTTGCCCAAGGTATTTGATTTCTTTCTCGAGTAAAAATCCTGCCACGCCCGGTTTGAAGTGTGTCACCCCTTCAGTGGAGGCATGGGCGCGATGCGCGGTGCCGAAGGCATCATTGACATAAAGATCCGCCAGTTTTGCCAATTGCTCCGCCATCTTGAGATCATTTTTCTCTTCTTCCGGGTGAAAACGGGTGTTCTCCAACACAAGCACTTCCCCTGCCTTCAAGGAACTGGCTTCTTTTTCCGCTGCAGGTCCGATGCAGTCCGGAGCAAATTTGACGGGCTTTCCAAGTAGTTCAGCCAGATGGTCAGCAACAGGTTTCAGTGAATACTTGGGGTCCGGTCCACCTTTGGGTCTGCCCAAATGGGAGCAAAGGATGACTGCTGCACCGTGATCGAGCAAATATTGGATCGTGGGGATTGCTGCCCGGATGCGCGTATCATCGCCAACACCGCTTTCGCTCAGAGGGACGTTAAAATCTACACGCACGAGTACTTTCTTGCCAGTTACATCAATATCACGAATTGTTTTTTTGTTGAACATGGAACAACCTCCTCAGATAGAATGATGCGCAACCTTCAGTAAAAGACAGGGTTGCGCACCTTTTTTTCATATCACCGGGAAACTAAACCGGATCGAATCAGAGCTTCTTGCCCATCATTGCCGCCAGATCAGCCGTACGGCAGGAGTAACCCCATTCATTGTCATACCAGGCAACCACCTTTATCATATTGCCACCCATGACCATGTTGGTGGGCAGATCAACGATCGAAGAGCGCGGATCACCTTTGAAATCCATCGAAACCAGCGGGTCGCTGTACTCGCCGTTTGTATACCCGAGGATACCCTTCAATCGTCCGTTTGCAGCCTCCACAAAGGCAGCATTTAGTTCGTCTTTGGTAGTGGATTTTTCGATGGTGGCGACAAAGTCAACGATGGAGACCGTTGGGGTGGGAACGCGCAAAGAATAACCGTCAAATTTACCCTTTAATTCAGGAATAACCAACGCCAGCGCTTTGGCAGCACCGGTGGTCGTGGGAATGATGTTCAAACCAGCGGCACGGGATCGGCGCATTTCTTTCTTGTGTCCCTGATCCAAAATCACCTGATCATTGGTGTATGAATGGACGGTGGTCATCATCCCCTGCACAATGCCAAACTTTTCGTGCACCACTTTGGCAGCCGGAGCGAGGCAGTTGGTGGTGCAGGATGCATTGGAGACTACATGATGTTTTGCGCTGTCATATTTATCATCATTCACGCCGAGAACGAGGGTAATATCCTCATTTTTTGCCGGAGCTGTGATAATTACTTTCTTCGCCCCGCCTTTTTCGATATGCACCCGGGCGCCAGCTTTGCCTTTGGCGGGGTCGCCATTGGCATCGGTGAAAACACCGGTGGATTCGATAACGATATCCACACCGAGATCTTTCCAGGGCAATGCCGCTGGATCCTTTTCAGCGAATACCCGGATTGACTTCCCATCGATAATTAATTCATTTTCTTTGGCTTCAATTTTTCCAGGAACGATTCCATAGTTCGAGTCGTACTTGAAGAGATGAGCGTTGGTCTTGGTATCAAAAAGATCATTTACCGCAACAACCTCCAGCTCACCGCCATGATATTCATTGATGGCTTTCAGAACTTGCCGACCGATGCGACCAAAACCATTGATTCCGATTTTAATTCCCATATTTATTACCTCCATTAGAATATTTAGTATTTTACCATTTCTAATCCGGGTGAAATGATCAAATTTCTGAGTTTCCGTCCTTATTGCTGAGCGGACCAGTCCGTTCCATGAACAGATCCATGATGGTCTTGGCGACTTTGGCTGAATTATGCCGCCATGGATTCTCTTTATCGGCTAGATCAGCCTGATAGATCTGGCACTGCCCCCCCGGTTGCTGCACGCGAACCCAATCAATCCCCTCCGGCATCCGACCCTCGTAGTGGTTATTTGCCAGCACCAGGTCGAACAACTTGCCGCCAGCATGCCTCTCAATGGTGCGCACGTGGTCTTCACATGAGTAGCCATCTGTTTCGCCGCGTTGTGTGGCAATATTGCACACATAAAATTTATATGCTCGGCTTGCGCGCAGTGCGTCAACCAGGTCAGGTACCAGCAGGTTAGCGATAATACTCGTATAGAGGCTGCCAGGTCCGACCAGGATAAGATCAGCATTGAGGATTGCCTGCAGTGTTGGCGGGAATGGCGCCGGGTTCGCCGGGTCTAACCATACCCGGTGTACTTTTCCGCCCATTTGACTGATTTCACTCTCGCCTTTTACATTAAGGGTCACTTTACGGTCCGGGAGCTCAACTTCAGCAACCAGATTGATGTTTTTTAATGTTGAAGGAAAGACATTTCCTTGCACACCCAACACCCGCGCGGATTCTGCGATTGCCGCCTCAAAACTTCCTGTAATGCCCGTGAGGGCAGTAATCAGCAAATTTCCTAACGAATGCCCGTTCAAGCCGGCGCTCTCCGCAAACCGGTACTGGAAAAGCTGCGTGAGCAATTCCTCGTCATCTGAAAGGGCTGCCAGGCAGTTGCGCAGGTCTCCGGGCGGTAAGATGCCAATCGATTTTCGGATTTCGCCCGATGACCCACCATCATCCGCCACCGTGACAATGGCAGTAATATTTCGTGAATAAGCTTTCAATCCCCGCAAAATGGAGGTTAACCCCGTTCCACCGCCAATGACCACAATCCGTGGTCCTTTATCCTTGCGCCGATATTCTGCAACAGTATCGATAATATCCTTGCCCGGGCGCAAAAAAGGTCGCAATAACGCTTTGTTTAACTCAATGATGCCAATAATGATTAATGCCAGACCAGTGACGCCAAAGATCAACGCCCGAAGCACGCGATTGGTCACAAATTGCAGTGCAATCACCTTAATAAAGGGTATCCACCAGCCATCAGGTACCGTGCGATAAACATCAAGAAGGAAAACGGTAAGACCCAGCCCCAGTATGGTTGTGCCGATTAGAATAACCAATACCCATCTTTTTACTCCTATACCCGGCAAGAGCCAGCGGAGTTTTAATAATACGGATTGAAAAAACCGTGCTGTTTTCTTTGGCTTTTTTAACTTCATTTGTCCGTTATCATAGCAGGGTTTAATACCTGCGTCAACGATTCCGAAAAACCGGCTTCATTTCTCTAAAATTTACGCATGATATAATGAAGAAATTACACTACGATGTGAATCACATCCTGGTAATTAACATCCTGACATCATTATAGAGGAGGCACACTTGGAACCACGCAATTTACCCGGACCAAAGGCAAAGAGTTTTATTGAACGTGATCAGAAGGTGATCTCTCCGTCCTACCCAAGAGGTTACCCGTTCGTCATGGATCACGGGAAGGGAGTTTTTGTATGGGATGTGGATGGCAACCGCTTTTTGGATTTTGCCGCCGGAATAGCTGTTAATTCCACCGGACATAGCCATCCTGCTGTTGTTAAAGCCATCCAGGATCAGGCGGAAAAATTCATTCACATTTCTTCCGATTTTTACCATCCAAAATGGATTGAATTAGCTGAATACCTGAACCGCATTGCTCCCTTTGAAGAAGAAGCCATCATCTTTGTCACCAATTCCGGCACCGAAAGTGTGGAATCCGCGCTGAAATTGGCGCGATACTATACCGGTCGTTCACAATTTATTGCGTTTTTAGGGGGTTTCCATGGACGTACACACGGCTCGGTCACGCTCACTGCCTCAAAACCACATTATCATCAAGGTTTTTATCCATTGATGAATGGAGTCACCCATATTCCTTATCCGGACCCCTATCATCCTGTGCTGCACATGCTGCCCGGAGAAGATGTGGGGGATGCTGTTCTCCGCTACCTTGAAGAGGATATCCTCGGGCATCTTATCCCATCTCAGGATGTGGCGGGGATTATTATCGAACCAATTCAGGGCGAGGGGGGGTACATTGTTCCTCCACCTGGGTTCTTCCCCAAACTCCGTGAAATCTGCAACCGGTATGGCATTCTTCTCATTGCTGATGAGGTGCAATCGGGCATTGGGCGCACCGGCAAATGGTGGGCGATTGAAAATTTCAACACCGAACCGGATATCGTCACCACTGCCAAAGGGATCGCGTCAGGCGTCCCGTTCGGGGCAATGATAGCCCGAAAGAGTATTACCACCTGGAAAAAAGGCAGTCATGGCAATACTTTTGGCGGCAACCCGCTTGCCTGCGTCGCCGCGCTGGCTACTCTCGATCTGATCGAAAAGGAATACATGCAAAATGCGGCTCAGGTGGGTAAATATTGCCTCGATAAATTAAAAGATATTCAAACCAACCATCCTTCCATCGGCGAGGTGCGGGGGATTGGATTGATGATCGGCATCGAATTTGTCCAGGATCGTACCAGCCGCCGCCCGGCGGAGAAACTTCGTGATATTGTTGTCGACCGCGCCTTCGAACTCGGTCTATTGACGCTGGGATGTGGCAGCAGCACCATCCGCGTTTCTCCACCCCTGTGCATCACCAAAACGGAAATCGATGAAGGGCTCGCCATTTTGGAGCAGGCGATTTCTTATGCTGAGTCTGTATAAGTTGAGTGCATGTCATTCATTTTAGAATGAGGAAAGATGCTGCCTGATTTTCGCGTCCGCCAAAGGGATTACCTGCTTGAGATTTCCCGTGCTCTGACGCAGGTGCTTGATCTTAATAAACTTTTAGAGCGAATTCTGCAAATTTCGCTTGAGATGCTGGCTGGTCAGGCAGGATTGATTGCTTTACGTGAATTAAGCGGGTGGAAAATCCGAGTATCTTCCGGTTTGCCTCCCGCCTTTCTTAAGTTTCTTGAACCACAGTTCGCTCAAATCACTGATGAACAGGATCCCGAAGATGCTGAACTTCAGGAAATTAACCGAGTGTTGGGTACCTATACCAAGGCTATCAGCCTGGGCAGGTTGAGCAGCGTTGGTTTACCGCTCATCACAGGCAACAAAGTTCTTGGCGCAATTTTCGTATTCCGACAGTTTGCGGCTTTTTCCTCCAACGACCGCGCCCTGCTGGCAAGTTTTGCCGATCAGGCTGCCATCGCAGTGCAAAACGCCCAACTTTACACCCAGGTTGAAAACGATCACCGCCGCATCAGCGCCTTACTCGATGCAGCTGCCGATGGCATACTGATCCTCACTCAGGATCTTCGTATTGAAAGCGCTAATCGTTCCTTCTCCTATATGGTCGGTCTGAGCGCGGAAGAGATGGTTGGTAGATTCCATGATGACATCATCCGCTGGGAGAAAACCCCGCAAGGGCTAACCTTAACCCAGGCGCTTGCTGATGGCTGGCCACTCACACCGCACGCCAGCCTCTACGTGGAAGGTGATCTCCACCGCCCCAAAAATCCTCTGCCCATCCCGGTGGGAATCACCTATGCACCTCTCATTTCAATAGAGGGAAAACTGGTTAATATCATCACCACCATCCGGGATATTACACGTTTTCGGGAGGCTGAGGAATTAAAGTCTACATTTATTTCTGTTATCAGCCACGAGCTTAAAACTCCTGTCGCGCTCATCAAGGGTTATGTCAGCACTCTTCGCCGCGATGATGCCAGATGGGATCGAGATGTCGTTCAGGAAAGTTTGCAAGTGATCGAAGAAGAAGCTGACCGCTTGAGCGAATATATCGAGAACCTGCTCGATGTTACCCGCTTGCAGGCGGATGGCTTTAGCATAAAACGCAATGATACACAAATTGGCGATGTCATCCAACGAGTCGCAGAGCGGATGCGATCACAAACTGACCGGCACACGATCCTGGTAGATATCCCCAATGAATTACCTGTGATCGTCGCGGATGATACCCGCATTGAACAGGTGATTTCCAACCTGGTTTCCAATTCCATCAAGTATGCACCGGGTGGAGAGATAAAAATTAAAGCAGTGCAAAAACGTGAAAATATCATCATATGCGTCAGTGACCAGGGACCGGGAATTGACCCGCATGACGCTCCCTATATTTTCGATCGATTCTACCGCGCGCCGAATGCCAGCCGGCAAACAAAAGGTGCAGGACTGGGTCTCTTCCTCGCCAAATCCATCGTCGAAGCCCATGGCGGCAGAATCTGGATTGACACTGAAACAGTGAAAGGCGCCCGCGTCTGTTTCTGCCTGCCCATTTCTGAACCTAATTAAGGTGCGTTTTTTCAATCGTAATGACTCAAAAGAGAATGTTACTTTAGGGATAACGTTGACTCAAATAAAAATGTTACTAAACGATTTTCCATAAAAGAGCCACTTTAGAATCAATGCTAGATCTCAAGGTAACAGGATTC
>JAGPFF010000088.1 GCA_018056725.1 Anaerolineaceae bacterium | reverse complement strand
TCAACCCAACCGCTCGCCACAATGGTCATTGCCGCACTGTTTATCAAGGAAGAGAAACTGACTTTTCGCCGCATTGTGGGTCTCGTTCTGGGGATTGCCGGTGTGTTGGTTTTAATGTCAGACCGCATCAAAAGTGGTGCCAACAATCAAGCTGCCGGTATCATCGCCATGATCCTGGCTGTGCTTTGTTATGCTTCCAGCGCAGTTTTCGCCCGCCTCAACAATACCGGCGTCAATCCGGAGGATCAATCGCTTGGACAATCCCTTTTTGGGTTAATGATCATCACCCCGGCGATGTTTATTTTTGAATCCCCGGTTACCCTCCCGGTCAGACCGATCTCCTATCTCGCCTTCGCCTGGCTGGGGCTTTTGGGCTCCTTTTTTGCAGGCATTACCTGGTATAGCCTGATCAATGAAATTGGACCCTCTCGCGCCAGTTCTGTGATGTATATGGCACCTGCGGTAGGTGTTATACTGGGTGCAGTCGCCCTGCATGAAAAAGTGGATTGGCATCTAATCGCCGGTGGTGCACTGATTCTATCGGCAATTGTCACCATCAATATGGCAAAAAAGACCAACGGGACCTTTGTGCCAATCGAGAATGAAAAATATGAAGGATGATATGACCTCCTCTCCTCAACAGTACCGTGCCGGTTATGTCGCCATGATCGGGCGACCGAATGTGGGAAAATCCACCCTCATTAATACCTTGTTAAATCAAAAAATCGCTGCGGTTTCGCCGAAACCGCAGACTACGCGCAAGAATCAGCTGGGTATTCTTACCCTGCCCCAGGCGCAACTCATCTTCGTGGATACACCCGGGTTGCATATCCCCCAACATAAATTGGGAGATTACATGAACCAGGCTGCAATGGAAGCATTGCAGGATGCCGACCTTATCGTCTGGCTGCTGGATGCCAGCGCGCCCTTTACCGCGGAAGATCGCTTGATTAGCGAAAAACTAACTCAGGTGCGGGCTTTACCACCCACCTGGATGGCATTGACAAAGGTAGATCTTGTGGATGGGCGTACCCTCGAAGAGCGAAAACGGCAGGCATTGGAATTATTCCCGGCACAGGATATCCTCTGCCTCTCCGTGCAGCAACCTGAGAGCCTGAAAACGCTCCTCGATTTGCTCATCACCAACCTTCCCCCTGGAGAACCTTTCTTTAATGAAGAAACGGTCACGAATGCTTACGAACGGGATATTGCGGCAGAATTAATTCGTGAGGCAGTGCTGATGAATGTGCGTGATGAGGTCCCTCATTGCGTTGCGGTACAAATTGACACCTACGAAGAACGTTCGGAAGAGAAAGCCTATATCGAAGCAACAATTTTTGTAGAAAGAGACTCTCAGAAGGGAATTTTGGTTGGAAAGGGGGGCGAAATGATCAAAACCATTGGAACCCGCAGCCGTCAGGAAATTGAAGCCATGAGTGGGCGCAAAGTTTTTCTGAACCTCAATGTAAAAGTAAACAAAAACTGGCGCAATTCAAAAGAAGCACTCGCCCTCCTCGGGTACAGCCGCAATTCTGAGTAACATGTTTACCTGGACCTTTTTCCTCGCTGCCGGCTTTGCCCTTTTGGATTGGGCATCCACCTGGAAAGGCTGGAAAAAGAGGCTTTACGTCGCCAAACCCGCCACTTTGTTATTCTTGATCCTCTGGAGCTTTACGGTAACTGGTTGGCAGGGAGAAATGAAGGGATATGGCGCGGCTTTGGTTTTTTCATTGATCGGCGATATCTTTCTTTTGCTTAATCCACGATATTTTCTTTACGGACTTGGCGCCTTTTTCTTTACCCACCTTTTTTACATCATCGCGTTGAACGCCGAGCCGGTTCAGTTTGAACCACTCCTCTTCCTCCCTCTCCTGGTAGTTATCGTGCTGACCACAATAATCCTTCACCGTTTGAAGCCCGCGATTATCAAAGCGCCCAAAGGGAAACGATTGTGGCATGCCTGCAGCATTTATGCCCTGGCACTGGCATTAATGGTGCTTTCTGCCTGGCTCTCTTTTTTCCGCCCAACATGGTCTTTCCCGGCAATTTCATATGTGTCGATAGGGGCTTTATTCTTTCTGGTATCTGATTTCACCCTGACTTATGATCGTTTTGTGAAGAAAATCAATCACGGGCAAAGTCTGGTCCATCTCACCTACCACCTGGGGCAATTTTTGATCCTCACAGGCGCGGTGACTCACTTCCTCGCTTGAAGTTATTTCAGCTGCCGGAACCCCTCCCCCATTGCTTCATGAGTGACCCCGATCACCATAAAGGCTTTGGGGTCAATTTCTTTCACCACTTCTTTTAATTGATTGACCTCACCGCGTGTGATCACGCAATAGAGCACTGGTCTTTCGTTCCCGGTATATGCCCCCGTACCTGAAAGAACGGTGACTCCTCGCTCGAGTGTGGACATAATTTCAGCTGAAATCGCCTCATACTTTTCGGAGATGATGACTGCTGTACGGAAAATGCTCGATCCCTCAGAGATCATTTCAGCTGCCAGACCGCTGATGTAAATAACCACCATGCCATAGAGGGCTTTTTCCCATGAAAAAGCAAAGCCTCCTGCCAGCACAACGATGGTATCGGTGATCAGATATGCCTGAGAAATGGAAATGCCGAACCGGTGATTAAGGATGCGACCAAGAATATCCGATCCACCACTCGTCCCACCGCCACGATAAACCAGACCCAAACCAACCCCGAGCACCACACCTCCGAAAAGAGCATTGAGCACATTATCAGGTGTGACCCCGCTCGCCGGGATCAACAACACCAGGAGGTCAGTGAATAACGAAAACGCGCCAACAGCAATGGCTGTACGCAGGGCAAAACGTGGACCACCGAGGAAACGCCATCCCAAAATGAATAAAGGAATATTGCCAACGAAAACCATTAGACCAATCGGGATCCTGACAAAGTGATTAATGATTTGCGAAGCGCCGCTGATGCCGCC
>JAGPFF010000087.1 GCA_018056725.1 Anaerolineaceae bacterium | reverse complement strand
CCAAATTGAGGCGGCAGACTGGAATACCAGTAGAGGGGTTGGTTTTGATCGCCGGATGGCCATAAGAAAAGTGTCCATTCGCCATCTGTGATGTTCATAGCTTCCCCGTATCGTCCGTAAACCGCCGTTTTTCGAATGGGTTTGCCATTTTCAGCATTGAGGACGTATGGCAAAAGACTGACGCCATGAGTGCCCTGTGGCGCTGAGATGTTGAATCCATCCAGTATCGTGGCAAATAAATCCACCGGTTGCACCAGGAAGGGTACGCGGCGCTCTGCTGCTCCTTTAGGATGATAAATGATCAGTGGAATGTGGGCGAGTTCCTGATACATGTTTGAGTCTCCCAGGTCACTCCAGGGTTTGCCGATCATGCCATGTTCGCCAAATAGATGCCCGTGGTCAGTGGTAAGGATGATCATGGTATCATCCATTAGATTGAGCCGCTCCACTTTATCAAGCAGCTCTCCGAGCCAGTGATCCACCATACTCACTTCACCGGCATAAAGGGCGCGAATTTCTTTCAACTCTTCCGGGGTATAAAGGTCGGATTTGCCATAGGTAGGCCAGATGAACCGGTCACCGGTGTACCCGGGATTGTACATTTCATCGTAGGGGTAGGGAGGATCAAAGGGTTCGTGTGGATCAAAGACTTCCAGCAGCAGGAAGAAATCTTTTTGATTACGGTTGCGCTCGACCCATTCTGACGCTTTGCGAAAGACCTGCGGTGCAAAGTAATCTTCTTCCACCCTGAAATGTGCGGTATTACGTCTGTAGCGGGCAAACGATCCGGCGCGCAGTGCATGACGCGCCATTCTCTCCGGATCACCCGGATATTCCACAGGGATATCGGGGTCGGTAATCCACAGATCATTTTCCTGACCACGAATATACTCCGCCCCGGAAAAGTTAAAGAAATAATTGCCAGAGCCGCGCTCCCACATGTGATAGTGATCGCTGATAACCATGCTGGTATGCCCGTTTTGGGTAACTATTTTGGCAATATCGGGATCGGTTGGTTCAAGAGGTCCCCAACCACGCCAGGGGAACTCGAAGTTGCCTGTCCAGGTATCGCGCCGGGCAGGCATGCACGGATAAGAGCCAAGGTAAGCGCTTTCAAAGAGAACACCTTTGCTCGCCAGAGCATCCATATTGGGCGTCTTGATCCAATCGTTGCCGTAACAGCCAAGGTGATCACGGCGGAGGGTATCAATGAGGATAAAAATTATATTCATTCTCGCTCCTTCATAACAATAATCATTAATTCACTCATTACTCACCTTTCATCATCTCTTTTTGCCACAACCATTTCTGAAAGCGTCCCGTTACTGTACCCGAAATCCCTCATGCTTCTGCCGGGATCAAGCTTTTCTGTTCGGAGCAGCCGGAGATGGTAAACTCATAATTTCTGCTGCCGGGCGTCGCTGGCGGAGTAGCGCCACCATTTGCCTCATTGCTGGATCGACATGGGTAAAGAAATCTTTAAACCCTTCACATAAGTGGTTGAGTCCAATTTCACCATCCGGAGTGAGGTCAGTGCGATCTTTGGGGCAGCCTCCATTACAGGCAAAAAGCACCGGGCACTCACGGCAGTAGCGAGGCAAGGAAGTCTTCTTCCTCAACCCGAAGTCACGTTGTTGAGGGCTGCTTACAAGTTCCGGCATGGATGTCTGCAAAAAATTGCCCAAAAGGAAGCGTGGTTCGACAAAATGATCGCAGGAATAGAGATCGCCATTATGTTCCATCGCCATCGCCATCCCGCAGGTCTCCTGAAAGACGCACAACCCTCCTGGCGCGCCCAGCCAGTGCCCTAAAGCAGTGTCAAACATCTGGACGAATACTTTGCCCACATCACGCTGCACCCATTCATCAAAGATTTCAGTGAGGAAATGCCCATATTGCTTCCCACTAATCGAACGTGAAGTGAGCGATGTTCCTTCTTGAAAACCAGTTTCGTTCTCCCGCTCAATGATCGGGATGAACTGCAGAAACTCAGCTCCAATTTCGTCACGAAGGAAGCGGTAGACTTCGATTGGTTGATCAACATTGGCTGAACTGACGCAGGTAAGAATGTTAAAGTCCACGTGATGCTTCTTTAATAGGCGGATGGATTGCACCACACGGTCAAAGGTCGGGGAAGCACCTTTATCGTGGCGGTAGCGGTCATGGAATTCACGCGGTCCATCCAGGCTAATGCCAATTAGAAAATGGTTTTCCGCGAAAAAGCGGCACCACTTTTCATCGAGCAGTGTGCCATTGGTTTGCAGAGCATTTTCAATTCGCATCCCTGGTCGGGCATATTTCTTCTGCAAAGCTACTGCCCGACGGAAAAAATCCAGCCCCATCAAGGTCGGTTCACCCCCCTGCCAGGCGAAATTAACTTCGGGTACCCGCTGGCTCTGAATGTATTGACGGGTATAACTTTCCAGCGTTTCTTTCGACATACGAAAAGAAGCTTCTGGATAAAGCTCCGCCTTGCGTAAATAGAAGCAGTAATCGCATTCCAGGTTGCAGATTGAACCGCGTGGTTTTGCCATAATGTGGAAAACGGAAGGGGAAGACATCATCATCTCAAGATATTATCACCAATCGATTTCAGGAGCATTGACTGCCATCTAAATTAGAGAATGCCGGGTTGAAAGCAACGTTAATTGCTCTTCCATTGAAATATGCGCCACATCCATGTGGTTCCAAAAATCTGACCGGAAATTTAGAGTATCCATGGACGAGTTCCATGGACATCCGCGCAAGTTGTTTCCCTTTCAATTCATCCCCACTCAAGACCCGGTGAAACCATCGAGGAGCAGGATTCCAATTGGATTCTCTGGAAGGAGATTTGCTCCACACCCCGGATAGCAAGCCGGGTTGAAAGAGTTTTTTCATTCTTTTTCCTGAATCGGCTGAAAATTCCCGCCGAGAATTTCCTGTGTGGGTATCACAACCACAAATGCCTTTGGATCCTGTTCGCGTACGATCGCCTTCAGGTGAGCAACTTCGGTAATCGTCAAGGCTACCAATAATACCGGCTTCTCCTGGTGGGAATAAATCCCCTGCCCG
>JAGPFF010000086.1 GCA_018056725.1 Anaerolineaceae bacterium | reverse complement strand
GCCCGAATTTGAGGACCAACCCATGGTAAATCCCGGGAGCCAACACCGCCCGGTAATTGAGGAAATCGCATCACAATTTGATCGCCCTCCAAAGTAATCGAAACCAATCCCGCCCTGGCAGCCAATAATTTGACTCTCAATTGGTAGAAGAGGTTGTTTACTTCCTCCACTGGGGGTCCAAAACGATCCGTGAACTCAACCAGCAGCTGATCCAGTTCATCCAGGTCTTCGATGTTCGCCATACGCCGGTAAAGCTGCAATCTTAAGGATTGATCCGGAATGTAGCTTGTTGGAATCCCGACTGCCAGCGGTAAATCCACACTGACCGGCAAATATCCACCTGATTTTATCAATCCATTGGTTTCCTCGCCTTTTCCACCATTTGCCTGATGCAAAGCTTTTACCGCCTGCGAGAGCATGCGCGTATAAAGGTGAAAACCTACAGAGGCGATGTAACCTGATTGCTTGGTGCCCAACATTTCTCCCGCACCGCGCATTTCCAGATCTCGCATGGCGATGGAATAACCCGCGCCGAGCTGAATGTTTTCAGCGATGGTTTCCAGGCGTTCCTGACCATCCACCGTCGGCGGTTTCTTTCGATGTTTGAAAAAATAGGCAAATGCCCGTTGCCCGCCTCGCCCCACTCTACCCCGAAGTTGATAAAGTTGAGCCAGTCCAAAAGCGTCTGCGCGGTCCACAATCAGGGTGTTCGCATTGGGGATGTCCAATCCTGATTCTATGATCGAGGTACAAAGCAATACATCAATTTCACCCTTTGTAAATGAAGACATGACATGAGAAAGCTCATCTTCCTTCATTTGTCCATGTCCAATTGCCACGCGAGCCTCAGGAACAAGCTGGTCAAGGTGCTGCCGCATCGCCGTAATGGTTTGCACCCGGTTGTGAACGAAGAAGACCTGCCCGCCGCGATCCAGTTCCCGTAGAATCGCCTGGCGCACAATCTTGGGGGAATAAGGACCAATATGGGTGATAATCGGCAGCCGTTCGGCTGGAGGAGTGTTGATCATGGAAATATCCCGTGCTCCAGTCAATGCCATATACAAGGTCCGCGGGATCGGTGTAGCCGTCAGCGTCAATACATCCACTTCCGTTCGCAGCTTCTTGAAGTGCTCTTTGTGCGTGACGCCAAACCGTTGTTCCTCATCAATGATTACCAGTCCCAGGTCTTTGAACACCACATCAGAAGTAAGCAAGCGGTGGGTGCCAATAACGATATCGACTTCACCAGACATGATCTTGAGAACAATCTCATCCTGTTCACGAGGTGCCCGGAAGCGTGAGAGCATTTCCACCGTTACCGGATAAGGCATTAAACGTTGACTAAATGTTTCAAAATGTTGCTGGGCAAGAACGGTCGTGGGTACAAGTACAGCTACCTGTTTGCCGTCCATCACCGCTTTGAAAGCCGCCCGCAGCGCAACTTCCGTTTTTCCGTAGCCAACATCCCCGCATAACAGCCTGTCCATCGGGCGTGGAGCTTCCATATCCTTCTTGACATCTTGGATGGCTTTCAGCTGATCTTCCGTTTCAACGTATGGGAAACTGGCTTCCAACTCCTGTTGCCAGGGAGTATCCGCTTGAAAGGCATATCCTTTGGCTTGCTGACGCCGGGCATACAATTCCAGCAGTTCCTGCGCCACCTGAACGACAGCTTCCCTGACCGATTGCTTGGTTTGATTCCACTCTCCGCTGCCCAGCCGAGAGAGCTGCGGAGGTTCCCCTCCGGTGCCAATGTAGCGGGTTAATCGATCTGCCTGATGGATGGGAACAAAAATCTGATCTCCATCTTCATACTCTACTAAGAGAAATTCGCGATCCGCTCCATCAAGATAGCGGCGCACCAGACCCGCGAAACGCCCGATACCATAATCAACATGCACCACCCAGTCGCCAACTTTGAGATCCGCAAAATCAGCTTCAGGTGTGGCATGTTTAACTTTTACGCGAGCCCTTGGTGCAGGTCGTTCCCAGCCAAAGATTTCTCCATCGGTAATACAATGCAGCGTTGTTCCATTATCAAGGGCAAAATCCCATCCCTCGCCCAGGGTGGCTTCAATAAAACGGGGGGCTTTCCCCTCCGCGTCAATTCTCTTCTTCTCGTTCCAAATCTCTTGCAGTCGGGGAATCTGGCGGGAAACGATAAAAGCTTCATCGCCTGCCTGGCAGGATTGTTCAAGGTGTTGAATGAAATTCTTGATCTGCCCGCCATAGCGCAAACCGGGTGTAAACCACTTTCCGATCACTTCAATATCTTCATCCGTGGGTCGAACCATCTCCATCCATCGCCGCGAGGTGATCGTTTCCACTATATCCGACCAGCTAAAGTAAGGAACGGGGAAATCTTCTGGAATCACTCCTTCACGTATACTATCCGAACGATTCTTAAGCGCCTGTTCTTCTATTTCCTCACCAAAAGATTGAATATTTGACAATCTGTCGATCAGAATTAACGCATCGGTTGGCAGGTAATCAAGGATCGTTGTAGCACCCGGATGAAACCAAGGTAAATAGAATTCATCTGGCTCATCACCCGCATGGGTTTCGAATATTTTTTCGGACTGGATGAATTCTCGTGCCGGAGTAAACTGAAGTCGTTCAAGAGTTCCCACCGTCCTTTGTGTGGCAGGGTCAAAAGACCGAAGGGTATCGACTTCATTACCGAAGAACTCAATCCGCGTTGGAAATGCATCCGAAGGTGTCCAGATATCCAAAATGCCACCCCGACGCGAAAACTGTCCGTGATCGATCACCACTTCGACGTTTTCATACCCCAGGCGCAGCCATTCGCGCTGTAAACTCTCCGGGTCAATTTGTTCGTTCAAACGAATTGTCCGGCTGGCGAGAATAAAATCCCGCCGAGGCATGGTGCGAGTCATCACTGCTCGTAATGGGGCGATGACAAAACAAGGCTGGCTGGGTTTCTGGCTGCCAGGTCGAAAGTATTGGACCAGAGTGCTTAGGGCTTGCAACCGGTCACGCCGTGTCAGACTGCCCCACGTTGCCTTCTCGTAGAACATTGGTGTCGGTTCAGGGAAAAAGATACGTGGGTTGTCTGGCAGCCAAAAATGGAGTTCATCGTACATCACCATTGCCCGGTCAGATCGATCTGTGAGCAACAGTAC
>JAGPFF010000045.1 GCA_018056725.1 Anaerolineaceae bacterium | reverse complement strand
TTTTCCCCAAAGATGACCCTGAAACCAAAAAGCGATAACGCGGTCATCAATAAGGTGATGCCTAAACCAGAAACATGCTGGTTCACCCCCAATCGCACCGAAAACAAACTCATCAACCAACCGGAAAACATCCCGCCAACGAGGGCAGTAAGCACGCCCACCCAAAGAGAGCCGCTCAAAGAGGCAGCAGTAAACCCTGAAAATGCGCCGAAGAACATCGTCCCCTCAATTCCCAGATTCAAAATTCCGGCACGTTCACAAAACAGCTCACCCAGGGTGGCAAAGATAAGGGGTGTCGCAATTCGCAGCGTGGCTGCGACGAGGTCAATTACAAAATCTCCCATGATCATATCCTCTTGATGCGATAATTCTAAAGCAGAAGCATGCCCAGCGTCACCAGTAATAAGGTCGATTGGACGACATCGCCAAGGTATACCGGTACTCCCAGTACACGGCTGACGGTCTGGGCGCCGGTGTCAATCAATCCAATGAAGAGTGCCGCGATACCTGCGCCAATGGGATTCAATCCACCTAAAGTAGCCACAATGATGCCGGTATAACCATAACCACCCGAGAGCTCACTGATCAGATGGTAATGGATGCCAGCAATTTCACTCACCCCCGCCAGCCCGGCGATGCCACCGCTGACCAGGGCAGCAATGAGCATGGTTCGGTTGACATTAATTCCCGCGAATTGTGCTCCAGCTTTACTGGCGCCAACTGCGCGCATCTGCAACCCGAACGGTGTACGTTTGAGCACGAAATAAACAATGAGGAGCACCACCAGTGCAATGATAAAACCCAGATGCAAACGGGATTTCGGAATCAACTGCACAAAGCGCGCTGCTTCAAAGAATTCCGGCGACTTCGGCCAGCCTGTCTCAGGATCGCGCCATGGACCATTAAGAAGCGCGGAGATGAAATACATGATGATCGAGTTCATCAGCAGGGTGGTAACCACTTCATCCACCTTGAGTTTCACTTTCAACAGCGCGGGGATGAGCGCCCACAGCATGCCGGCAATGAAACCCAACACCAGCATGAGGGGCACCGCAGCGATGGCAGGCAGACCGGTAAGGGTTGCCCCCACCCAGGCGGCAGCAACCGCTCCGGCGTACAACTGCCCTTCCGCACCGATGTTGTAATAACCAGAAGCGAAAGCAAAAGTGACCGCAACGCCAGTGAAGATAAGCGGTGTCGCCTTCACGAGCACTTCAAGAGCGGAAAACTTGGAGGATAGGGGCACGATGATGAAGTTGTAATAGGCTGCAAACGGATTCGCCCCTGCCAAAATGATGAGAATTGAGGTAACGATAAAAGTCACCAATACCGCCGCCACAGGGATAAGAACCTTGCTCCACATGGGGGCGGGGGATTTTTCTAAACGGTACTTTGCCACGATAAAACCTCCGATGGTAAGATGGCGCTACACGACTCCGGCCATCATGAGGCCGAGCTTTTCGGGTGTTGCTTCTGCAGACGGGATGATTCCCCGGATGCTGCCTTCGTAAATCACTGCGATGCGATCAGAGAGAGCCAGTACTTCATCCAAATCTTCTGAAAGCAGCACAATGGCGGTGCCACGCTCCCGTTCTTCCAGCAGTCGTTTGCGCACATACTCCGTAGCACCTACATCCAAACCGCGTGTGGGTTGGGAGGCAATAAGCACTTTTGGTTTGCGTGAAAGGGCGCGCGCCAGTACTACTTTCTGCATATTCCCGCCTGAAAGTTTGCGCAACTGATCATTTGGCGAGGCTTTGATCTGAAATTCTTTGATGATCGCAGCAGCGTCTTCCTGAATTTTCTTATGATCAAGAATTCCATTTTTGGTGTAATCCTTGATATGCTCAAGGGCGAGGTTTTCCGCTACCGTAAGGTCACCAATAGTACCTTCATGTCGGTCCTGTGGCGTGCGTCCGATCCCGGCTTTGGAAATTTCACCGGGAGAAAGATGGGTGATATCCTTCCCACCAATCTTAATGCTGCCATGCGTAGGGGGAATCAAGCCGGTAATCACATCTGTCAGCTCACCCTGACCATTCCCTGAAACCCCGGCAATCCCCAGAATTTCACCCGCTCCCACACTGAAAGAAACATTCTCCAAAAGATTTTTCTGGTGTTTTCCTTCCAATGTGACGCCCGAAACTTCATATATTGGAGTGCTTGATTTTTGTTCAACCGGGCGATGTACACCAAAGGTCTCTCGACCAACCATCATTCTTGCCAGTTCCACCTGGGTGGTTTCGGCTTTTTTTACTGTATTGGCGACTTTGCCATCCCGCAGGACGGTAATTCTGTCGCAAACAGCCATCACTTCGATAAGTTTATGGCTGATAAATATCACAGAAAGACCGGATTTGACCAAACGAATGAGGGATTCAAAAAGTACATCCACTTCCTGCGGAACCAAAACCGCTGTGGGCTCATCCATGATAAGAATTCTGGCGTTTCGATATAAGGCTTTAAGAATCTCCACCCGCTGGCGTTCACCGACGGATAGATCGCGCACCAGGGCGGTTGGATCCACTTGCACCCCGTACTTCTCAGAAGCTGCGGCAACTTCCTTCTCAATCTCTTTTTGAGAAATCACCAAACCATTCTTGTACCCGAGAACAACATTTTCGGCAACAGTAAGAGTAGGAACCAGAGTAAAATGTTGGGTCACCATTCCAATGCCGGCAGTAATTGCTTCCTTTGGGGAATGGATAAGTGTTTTCTGACCATTAACGAAAATTTCCCCACTATCCGCGCGATACAATCCATACAGAATACGCATCAAAGTAGTTTTTCCGGCGCCGTTCTCGCCCAAAAGGGCGTGAATTTCTCCCTGTTCCAGCTGGAAATTCACATCCACATTGGCTTTGACCGGACCGAAAGATTTGTAAATATGATTCATTTCAACAGCTAACATATCAACCCTCAACGTTGCAGTATTAAGTATCCAGATATAGTAAGAGGCGGCAGAGGTAGCCTCTGCCGCCTCTTGAGTAGCGTTAGTTCACAGCCTCTGGCTGTGCTTCATCAATCGGAACTCGGAACATACCGGTCTTAATGGCTTCTTCTTTGGCTTTGATGGCATCAAGAATCTCTGCGGGAATCTTGCTGTCATTGCCATGGAAGGGTGCCAGTGTAGCGCCACCGGCAGCCATCATGCTAAAGTCTTTGAGGTCGATTGCGGAGAAAGTGCCTGCTTTCACCTGGGCGACAACGTATTCCACGGTCGGAGTCATGTTCCAGACGGGACCGGTCAACACCCATTCGGGGGCGATCTCGTTCTGATCGCTCATGTTGCCAAAAACGTATACGCCTTTTTCAGCCGCGGCTTCAATGACACCTGCGCGCTCACCATAGAGAACATCAGCGCCAGCACTAATGTGGGCAAGCGCCTGTTCCTTGGCAGTGGCTGGATCAAAGAAGGACCCAATGAAGGAAACGAGCACTTTTACTTCGGGGTTGGTTTCCTTGGCACCAGCGATGAAGGCATTGACCAGACGGTTGACTTCGGGGATCGGAACTGCAGCAACCACACCAACGGTGTTTGTCTTGGTTATTCCACCTGCAATCATGCCGCACAGATAAGCTGGCTCATGGATCCAGTTATCGAAGACAGCCAGATTGGGGGAAACTGGACCGAGTTCAGAACCGAATGCAAACGCGATTTCAGGATAATCTTTGGCAACGCGGCGCACAGCTTCTTCATTCACAAAGGCATCACCCATGATGAGATCAGGCTTCTGCTGCTCAGCAACTTCCCGCAGCACCCTTTCCATATCGCCGGTATAGCCAATGTCCTCAGTGTAGGTGTAATCAATCAAACCAGCTTCTTTCGCTTTGAGCAACGCATCGTGGATCACGCCATCCCATGGCTCTTCAATCGGGGTAGCAAATGCGCCAAAAACTTTGATCTTATCAGATTTGGTTTCTTGCGCGCCACCGGCACAGCCTGCCAGCATACCAGCAATCATCAAAACGGTTACTAAGAACGGGATAATGGACTTTCTGGACATTTTTCTCTCTCCTTAAACTTAGAAATAGTTTGAGACAACCTTCGCGAAGGAATAAGCAAATACTATTCGGTTCTGGGCACCTCCTTGATAGACGTCTATCATAGCATATCTTTCTGGGTCTAATTTATCGTTCAAGAATTTTCCTTGAGAATTCTGTCCATGTTGGTTTGATCGACCAGTTTGCCATGGCTGATGACATATTGTGGTTTTTCATGGAAGCGCAACGCTTCCAGCACATTGGGCTGATCCAACACCACCAGGTTGGCAGGCGCGCCTTCCTTAATCTCGAAATCCTTCAAACCGATCGCTTTTGCGGCGTTGGTTGTGACCATGGAATAGAGCGTTTCCATATCTTCGCGAGTGGTAAACCACAACAGATGGGAATTCAAAAAGGCGACTTCCAGCATATTATTACGCCCGTAGGGGTAGTAAGCATCGGAAATGTCATCCTGACCGAGACAAACGAGTACACCTTCATCCAGCAATTCACGCACACGCGCATGCAGCGGACCTGTATGCGGATCACTAACCACGCCCATTTCAGCTTTCTTCAACAACGCGGCAAGTTTTTGCAGGTAAGGTTTGGGATAAAGCGACATGGCGCGCGCGTGATGAGCCAGTGAGCGTCCCTGCCATCCGGTGCGAATAGTCTCCAGTGCCATTACCTCCAGAGAACGCAACCCGTTATCACCGGCATCATCTACCAACATTGAAACAGGCTTATCATATTCTTTCGCCAGCTCAAAGCAAATACGCACGTGTTCCGCAATATCCGCGTCAGTGTATTCGATCCATGGGATGCCACCAACTACGTCCGCACCCAAGTCCATCGCCTGACGCATTAAAGCCTCGGCGCCGGGCTCCCGAACCAATCCATCCTGAGCAAAAGCCACCACCTGAAGATCAACGATCCCTTTGAATTCCTCGCGCGCCCGAATGAGCGCTTTGATTCCTTCCAGTTTCCCCTTGGAATCCACATCGGCGAAAGCACGGATGTGCGTGCAGCCATACCTGCCGGCAAGGGCGCAGGCTTTGCGCACATTCTTAATAATCCATTTTTCGTCATAATTCTCTTTTACTTTTGCCGCCAGTTCGATGGCGGTCATTGCCTTCCCCATATCCGCGCCGTGATAATCCTTCAAGGCAGCTTCATCCATCATCATCAAGGTATATACCTTGCAGAGATGAAGGTGGGTATTGACATAGGATTCAGTAACCAGATTGCCAGCAGCATTCAGCTCTTGAGCGGCTTTGCCATCAATACTGGGCGCAATTTTGGCAATTTTTCCACCGCTAATGGCGATATCGCATTTTACTTTGGGGGTTGCCCGTAGCACTGCATCGCGGATGATCAGGTCGTACTGCTCGTTCATATTCCTCCAATAGAGATGAAAGATTAATACAATGCCGGATGTGAACCATCCGGCATTTCGATAACCTTGGATTACTTTACGATGCCAGCATCCAACATGGCAAGATAAATCTTTTCCGCGGAGAATGGAGGTCCTTCCAGGCGGAGACCGGTAGCGGCGTAAATGGCATTGCCGAGAGCAGCGATGGTTGGAACCATCGGATGCTCGCCAACACCGCGCGCCCCCCACGGACCGTCATCCTGTGGAACTTCAGCATAAGTTGCATCCAGTTTGAAGTTGGTATCTGCGGCGGTGGCAATGCGGTAATCAACGAAGCTCGGGTTGGTCATCACGCCATTGCGAAGGCGAATTTCCTCAAACATGGCAGAGCTGAGTCCTTGTACGAATCCGCCTTCCACCTGGGCTTTCACCAGCATCGGGTTAATAGCTTTACCGACATCAAAACAGGCACCGGCTTTGATCACATGAATGCGACCGGTGCTCTTTTCGATCTCGATATCCAGCCCCTCACACCCTACCGTGTAATGCACCACTGCCCGCGGACCTTGCCCCGTTTCGGGATCCAAACCCGTTACGTACTTGGGCATGAATGAACCGCGCCCCACAATGGGACCACCCATCCATCCTTCATCATTCGGCTTGGGTAAGCCATAAATAACCATGTTTGCCAACGGGGTTTCCTTTTCACTCTTGTAGGAAACAACGATGCCATTCACAATATCCAGATCTTCCGGGCTCTCTCCCCAGGCTTCAGCCGCAACGTCCAGAATCTGCTTACGGGCGTCTGCTGCCGCAGCCCGTACGGCATTCCCCATACTCCAGGTAAGACGGCTCGCCACAGTCTGCCATTCATAAGGGCTGTATTGGGTATCTACTGGTCCAGCTATGCGCACATCTTCGTACTTCACACCCAGTGAAGCAGCAGCAATCTGTGCCATTACGGTAAAGGTGCCCTGACCAATTTCCTGCCCGCCAAGACCAACAGTGGCTTTGCCATCTTCTGAAAGTTCCACCCAGGCACTTGAACCTGGGTTGGGGGGCATTGCCGGGGCTTTCCACATAATCGCAATGCCTTTCCCGCGCAGGCGGTCAGGAGATGTAGGAGGTTCTGTTTTGGTGAATTCAATTGCCTTGGCAACATTATCAATGCATTCCTGAATTCCGTTGGCGTGCATCGTCATGCCGGTAACGACAATATCACCTTCAGCGATGGCATTCTTTTTGAGGAATGCAACTTTGTCAAAGCCGGCTTTCTCTGCCAGCTCGTCAATCGCCTGATCAATACCGGTATGCAATTCGGACATACCAAAACCGCGGTAAGCGCCACCAATCGGGTGATTGGTGTACACACAGATACTATCCGTTTCAACGTTTGGAATGTCATAGGGACCT
Organism: Anaerolineaceae bacterium; assembly: GCA_018056725.1. Lineage (GTDB taxonomy): Bacteria > Chloroflexota > Anaerolineae > Anaerolineales > Anaerolineaceae > UBA6107. The sequence continues at coordinate 8,043 of JAGPFF010000045.1, read as the reverse complement.
GAGCTGGAATAACCTCCAGCGCGGGTGACGTTGGTTCCATATTCTGTGGAGGCACCGCCATCCCAGTACATCACATTTTTCAAACCGAGAATATTGCCATCCTTGTCACAACCCACTTTTACGTGGGTGGTTAAACCCTGGCGCACAAAGTTCGTGTAGAACTCCTCTTCGCGGGTGAGGATGAATTTAACCGGCCAACCTTTGCATTTTGTCGCCAGAGCCACCGGGATGGCTTCCATGGTAACGCCGGCTTTTGAACCAAAACCGCCGCCCACATAAGGTGCAATGACCCGTAGATCACTGTGAGAAATGTGGAGTGCTTTGGCGATCAGATTCCGTTGTGAAAACGGAGATTGAGAAGATGCCCAAAGGGTGACTTTTCCCTTCTCATCCATCATCGCAACTGCCACATGGGTCTCAATAGGCACATGCTGGATCAGTGGAATGCGATAGGTTCGCTCTACGATATGGGTGCATTGCTTCCAGGCAGCTTCACAATCACCTTTGCGAATCTTAAAATGGTTGGAGATGTTGGTGCCAGGCTTGGGGAAAATGAAATTAACGCATTCATAATTTCCCAGGTCAGGGTGAATGAGCGGAGCTTTGTCTGAGGCACCATATTCCGCATCAAACACGCCTTCCAGGGGTTCATATTCAACTTCCACCAATTCGCAAGCCTTGTAAGCAATTTCTTCACTGACGGCTGCCACAGCAGCCACCGGCTCGCCAAGGAAGCGAACCCGGTCAACGGCGAAGATCGTCTTGTCTTTAAGGTAAAGACCCATGCGCTCCGGAAAATCTTTTCCGGTGACAACGGCTTTGACACCCGGTAATTTTTCAGCCTTGCTGGTATCGATTCGTTTAATCAGGGCATGCGGATGCGGACTGCGCACTGCACGCGCATAAAGCAACTTGTTGCCAAACTGAATATCATCCACGTAAGTGGCAGCCCCGGAAACTTTTTCCAGGACATCTGTACGCGGTACACTCACACCGATCACACTGGTTGATTGTTCTTTTGATTTCACGTTTGCCATATTACGGCTCCTTTAAGGATTTCTCCTGTTCCTGGTCTCTCACTGTTTCAGAACGCTTATTTGCCAGCGGCTTCTTTGACAGCTTCTACGATTCGGAAATAGCCAGTGCAACGGCACAAATTTCCGACCAACGCTTCCCGAATTTCATTTTCTGTAGGATTGGGATTGCGTTTCAACAGGGCAGTGGCGCTGATCAGCATGCCCGGAGTGCAAAAGCCGCATTGCACGCCACCCGTTTTAATAATGGTATCCTGCAACTTGGAAAGTTTGCCACCTTTAGCCAGACCTTCCACGGTGACGATAGTAGCGCCGTCACATTCTGCTGCCAGAACCATGCAACTATTGACGGGTTCATCGTTCATCAAGACAGTACAGGCACCGCATTCACCTGCTGAACAACCATTCTTGGTGCCGGTGAGAGAAAGCTTCTCTCTCAGCATTTGCAACAAGGTCATGCTTTGGGGAACATCTACCGTTTCCATCACATCGTTTACGGTAAGAGTTATTCTGGAATAAGACATCGAATCCTCCTCTTATTATGAACAGCCGGGGGCTACTTGCTCAATTTTGCCCATACTTCGGTAACGCCTTCGCGCACGAGGTTGCGCACCATGAACTTGCGATAGCGCGCGGAACCGCGCACATCGTCAATTGGTGTGACGGCATCCATCGCCGCCTGTGCTGCTTCAGCGATCGTTTCAGCTGTAATCTTCTTCTCAGAGAGGATCGCTTCCGCCTTGACAGGCTCCATGGGAACCGGTGCCACAGAAGCGAGTGCGATCCTGAAGACGTATCCGGAAGGGGATTTGCTGCTGGGATATCCCATCACCGCAACGCCGACAATGGAAAGGTCGCTGATGACATTGCGACCCAGTTTCTTGTAAACCCCAACCATGCCCGGCTGGGGTGGTGGGAGGGTGATAGAAGTGACAATTTCACCGGCTTTGAGGACGGTGCGACCTGGAGCAAGGAAGAAGGTACTTAATGGGATGGTTCGTTTTCCTTCAGGTCCCTGTACATTCAAAACGCCATCCAGCATCATACAAGTGCCAATCGTATCGCCGGCAGGTGAGGCATTACAAATATTCCCGACCACCGTGGCACGGTTACGCAGCTGGTAGCTGGCAACAGAATTGGCTGCCTGAACCAGATTGGGGTAGTGCTGAATGACATCTTTATTCCGCGCAACCTGGTTCATGGTCACGGCGGCGCCAATGGTCAGACCTTTTTGCGGGTCAAACGATAATTCCTTGGTGCCCTCCAAGCCTTTAATATCGACCAGGTAATCAAGTTTCATTACCCCGTCGCGCAGGCGGACAAAACAATCCGTACCCCCCGAGAATGGTCGGGCGGTCCCATCATGTTCTGCCAGGAACCTGCATGCTTCGGCGAGACTGGCGGGTTTTACATACTCTAGCTCTGGAAGTCCTGGATGAGGATTGATCATGGTATGTCCTGTCTTTCGAAGATTTTTAGTAGGGTCAAGCTATCGAACAAGTTATTGACTTGAAAATAAATAGTGACTTACGGTGTGAAGTCGCATAGTAACAAAGTCATCTGGTTATTTGTGGATTGAATTATTCTAAATTCCTCACCTCGCATTCATTAAATCAATAAATATTAAAGATAACCATCTTTTGCTTTGACGGGGATCTAAACGTACATATTCGAGGAGCTTACGCTACGATGATGATAGCATGAATAAAAACCGATTACAAGGATTTTATTGTGCTTGTCAGACAAAAGAGGATTAATGTAACCTCCGTTAATTCTCGTGTCATAGCTAACCGGGCTGGAAAATCATCGGCTTTTTCGCCGACAAATCCTTTCACTCGGGCGGAAATTTCTTGCCGAATTTTTCTATTTCGACTATGATTGAAAGGCTTTTAGAAAAATTTGTTGCATCCTTTTAAGGAGGAAAAGAAGTGAAAAAGTCGTTGTTCGCATTGTTTTCTGTACTGATTATGAGCGCACTGGTTTTAAGTGCCTGTGCTCAACCAACCCCGGCAGCAACTGGAACTCCGGAACCTCCCACACCTACCCCGGAGCCTGCTCCGGTATGCACATTGATGGAGAATCCCCCGGTTGTGGAAGCTGGAGCTTTAGGCTCACCGGAAAATCCGATCGTCATCGCATTCGTCCCCTCGGGTGATACGGGCAAAATCTCCACTGCCGGGCAAGGAATCGCCGATTGTCTGAATGGCATCACCGGTCTCTCCTTCAAGGTTGAAGTGGGAACCTCGTTCGGGGCATCCATTGAAGCCCTCGGTGCTGGAAAGGCGCAGATCGGTTTCCTTAATACATTTTCCGCTTTACTCGCCAAAGAGAAGTATGGCATCGGACCGTCTCTGGTCAATGTGCGCGAGTATAATACCAACCCGATCGATCCCGATAAAGATCTGGGTGGAACGATGCAACCATTCTATAAAGGACAGTTCATCGCCAAAGCAGATTCTGGCATCACGAAATTGGAAGACCTGAAAGGGAAGACCTTCTGCTTCGTAGATGCAAATTCCACCTCCGGCTATGTGATCCCGAATATTCTGATGAAAGCCGCGGGGATAGATCCCGAAGTGGATCTGGCATCCTACACTTTCGCCGGGTCACATGACAATGTCGCCATTTCCGTTTACAAGGGCGATTGCGATGCTGGTGTGACTTACATTGATGTCATGTCCGATTCCGCAGCCAATCTTTCCGCCACTTATCCTGATATTCAGGAAAAAGTGAAAGCCTTTGCCGTGACGGAACGCATTCCCAATGATGGCGTTCAGTTCATCCCCACCTTCCCCGAGGAATTCAAAACCGCTGTGATCAATGGTTTGTTGGCTATGACCCAGGAAGACAACCCGGGTGGACGGTATCTGCTCAAGAGTCTGTACTCGATCAACGGGTATGTGCAAGTTGACGAAGATTATTACCAGCCCTTCCTTGAAATTCTCAAGGCAGCCGGGGTGAATCCCGCTGATCTGGTAAAGTAACCATCACCGAGAGACTGGCAGGTCGCACAAGACCTGCCAGTTTTTTTTATTTTTCTTCCTGTATAATCGTAACGAATCATTCTACTAGACAGGGTTTCTGCGATGCTTATTGTAAAGAATCTGGTAAAGACATATCCGAATGGAACACAAGCCTTGAAAGGGGTAAATTTTCAAGTGGAAGATGGCGAATTTCTGGCGGTCATTGGGTTAAGTGGCTCCGGAAAGTCCACCTTGCTGCGCTGCATCAACCGTCTCATCGAGCCTACTTCTGGCTCCATCGTTTGGAACGACATTGATATCACAGCTGCAAAAGGAAAAGAAATTCGCTATATCCGCCGGCAAATCGGCATGATCTTCCAGCAATTCAATCTGGTCAAACGTTCCTCCGTGAACACCAATGTACTTTCCGGCAGGCTTGGTTATGTTTCCACCCTGCCCAGTCTGTTTCATCAATTCTCAAAAAAAGACTGTGAAATGGCAAAAGCCAACCTGGAGATGGTCGGGCTTGAAGATAAGATCGATGTACGCGCCGATTCGCTATCCGGCGGGCAGCAGCAGCGCGTGGGTATCGCCAGGGCGTTGATGCAGGAACCAAAAATTATTCTGGCTGATGAGCCTGTGGCTTCACTGGATCCGGTCCTTGCCCACTCGATTCTTAAATATCTGGAACAACTTAACAAAGAACGCGGGATTACCGTGTTGTGCAGTTTGCATTTTCTCGATCTTGTTCACCGGTATGCCACCCGTGCCATTGCCCTGAAAGACGGTCAAGTGGTGTTCGATGGACTGCCCAGCGAGATTGACGATGTCCAGTTCAAGGAGATCTACGGACAGGACGCTGAACGGATCGAGATCAAATAAAGAAAAACCAGCAGACTGCCCTCATGACGACACTCAACCCACAAAACCATTCCAACAAAAGACCTTTTATCGCAGCTCTCTTCTCCCTGGTTATACCTGGCGCAGGTCAACTTTATTTAAGAAAAATTTGGCGGGCAATTACCCTTTTCGTCATCATTGGTCTGCTTACCTTCCTGGTTAGTTGGGCGTATCGTACTCTTGACATCGGTGCCGTCACTATTGGTAATTTTTCCACCTCCTGGCTGTGGTTCCCTTTGATCGTGCTCTGGTTGTGGAATGTTTGGGATGCTTTTTTTATTGCCCAAGAGCGCAAAGCCTCGGTCTTCGTGGCAGTTATCGTTGGAGCCCTGGTCCTTTACACCATTGCCTGGGTGGTGACAGACGTCAAGCTTGACCGCCTTGTTACCCGCTTCGAGGATGCCAGGGTCGTGGTTACGAAACTGGTCAATCCGGATTATTTGCAGGTTTATCAGGATGGTGAATTTAAGACCTGCGGCTGGAACTGCGTTTTCTCTTATCTCGAATTAAAGATTCAAGGTCAACCTGCTCCTCACATCCAGATCTCCAGGAATGTTGGTGATATTTTTGGACGCCAAGGGACTGTGACTGCCACCATTTGGGATAAGTGGTTTCGCGGTGTGCGGGTTGGAACCCGCATCCCCGGCTTCGAGACTGGTAAATTAATTGAAACCATCGCCATCGGTTTGCTGGCGACGCTTTTCTCTACCATTCTTGCCATACCGGTCAGCTTTCTGGCGGCTCGGAACATCATGGCGCGATTGCCTGGCGGAAATGTCATCTATTATCTCTTCCGTACATTATTGAATGTCGTCCGCGCAGTGGATACGATTATTTGGGGATTGCTGATTATCGTTTGGGTGGGTTTGGGTTCCTTCGCCGGCGTGATTGCCCTGACCATCCACTCCATAGCCGCTCTTGCCAAGCTCTATTCTGAGGAGATTGAGCATATTGATACGGGACCGGTGGAGGCAATTGAAGCCTCCGGAGGAAATTTTTTGCAAGTGATTCGCTACGCGGTTATCCCGCAGATTATTCCCTCTTTTCTTTCCTACACCCTCCTCCGCTGGGACATAAATATGCGATCAGCAACAGTGGTGGGGTTTGTTGCTGGCGGCGGAATTGGCTATTTTGTGCTGGAAACGATCCGCCAGGGTGGTTACGAGCAGTACGCTGCTGCCCTGTGGGCGATCGCAGTGGTCATCATTTTGGTCGATGCAATTAGCAGCCACTGGCGAAACCGCATTCTGGCAGACAAACCCGCGGCTCCGCGCAAAACGCCCTGGATGCGCGTGCAATCTTTAATTTACCTCTTCCTGGGGGCAGCCGTGTTGATGTACTGTTGGACAATTACCGGCATTGATTTTAATAAATTTTTCCATCCCGGGGCGACCTTTGGACGTTTGCTGCGCGACTTCGTCTCGATCGATCTCAGTCACCAGGTGATCACGCTTGTCACCAAACAACTAATCACCACAGTTCTGCAAGCCTTGCTGGCAACAACCCTGGGGGCATTGTTTGCCATCCCCTTTAGCTTCCTTGCGGCAAAGAACCTCACCGGTAAGAGCAAGTTTTCCAATTGGATCTATCAGCTCACCCGTGGCTTATTCAATGTGCTCCGCTCCATTGAAGCCTTATTATATGTTGCCATCTTCGTGTACTGGGTGGGTGTGGGAGCTTTTGCCGGTATGATGGCATTAGCCATTACTTCCTTTGCCCTGTTGGGTAAACTTTTTTCAGAAGCCATTGAGAATATCGAAACCGGACCGATCGAAGCCGTGAATGCCACCGGGGCAAACAAATTGCAGATGATTCAGTACGCCATTGTTCCCCAGGTTGTGCCGCCTTTTCTTTCTTATCTCATTTACCAGTGGGATATTAATATTCGCATGGCAACCATTATCGGATTCGCGGGTGGCGGCGGGATCGGTTTGACCCTAAACACCTATTTTGGCAGCCTTCAATACCATAAAGCCGGGACGGTAGTGGCAGTCATTGTCCTCGTCGTTATCCTGCTCGACTTTACCAGTGCAAAAATTCGCGAAAAGTTTGTCTGATCAATCCGTATATTGCTTTTGGGGGCAGTCTTGACTGCTCCGTTTGAATTAAAGGACGCCGGACAGGTGGTAGTACCACATTCCAAAATATTCTTTCATCACTTTAGTGACAGTTGAAATGTGAGAGTACGAAGGCAGCAAATTAATAAGAAATTCCTGGATGGTGGGATGCGCCAAATTTTGCCAGCTATCTTCCGTAATCCCAAAATCTACTGGAGCTGGAATGACCGGGCAGCCCTGCGCTTCAAAGAGCGCTACCGAGCGTGGCATGTGAAAGGCGGATGTCACCAGGACGACCTTTTGGAAGCCGCTTTCACGGATTAATCGGCAGCTGAATTCCGCATCCTGTTCAGTATTGAATGAAGCATTTTGAATAATCAAATCTTCCCGGGGCACATCCAGCATTTCCATCAATGCCGCCATATCATCCGCCGGTGTTGAAGGAGAATTATTGATAAAATCAATGTCTCCACCACTAAGAAGAAGCACTGGCGCAACACCTTGCTGATAAAGCCTGACGGCGTAGAGCACCCTGTCTCCTGATGAGTTAACTTCAACCATCGGGCGCGGTGGAACTGCCGGTTCGGTTCCCCCTCCAAGCACAACAATCACATCTGCGCGGGTATTTGCCGGTAAAGTGGGATATTGCCATTCGAGGGTGCGCGCGAATGCCGTGGCTGTATATTTATTTCCGGTGACGAAGAGCACGAGGAACGCAGCAACCAGGAGAGCATGAGAAAGGGAACGTTTTTTCCAGAACACCAGCGCAAAAAGAAGGAGCAAGGTAATCAACCCGGCTGGATAGAGGAACAAGGGAAGAAATTTGGAAAGGAAAATCATCATTGGACCCTTTTTAATTAGATAAAAGAAGTCATATTCTATTGACTTTTTATATGATCTTGATACACTTTATTTCATAAACTTATCTATGATAACTGAAATGGAGGATTTATGGACTACGGACGAATTGACTCATAATTAATGTTACTTTAGAAAACGACGTTGACTCAAAAAGAATGTTACCCTAGAGCGGAAATCAGGTCCGCAGAGGGAGAATATGATGAGCCAACGCAGCAAACGTGAGATGAT
>JAGPFF010000085.1 GCA_018056725.1 Anaerolineaceae bacterium | reverse complement strand
CGTTTTCTGGGTCGGTCGGTGAAGATCATTCCTTATGCGCCGTCTGGTACGGGGTCACTGGTCAAAACAGTAGCCAGGCATGTGGCAGATCACAACAACGCCTACATCATGGCCAATCACGGAGCGCTTTTGTTTGCTGGTGACATGGAACGCGCGGTACACAACGTATTGGTTCTCGAAAAATGCGCACTGGCATATTTGCTGGCCCTTTGTACCGGAAAGAAACCAGACCGTATTCCTGCTTATGTGCGTGAAATTGCTTTTTCCAAGCTGCGCAAAGATCAAAAGAAGTATGAAGCAGAAAATAAAGAGTAAATCTGGTTGGTTTGACCACGAGTTATGAATCTTTATTGGAGGGATTAATCTTCATGGAAACAAATCGTTATGCTATTTCCACATACCCGGATGTGGAAGATATCTACAAAAGGTTGGACGCATTGATTTCACAACCGATGCGCCCCTTGCGCCGCGAAAAGATGCAGCAAGTCCTCAATTATTTCGAGAAAAAATGTGCGCGATCCAAAGCGTTGAACGAAGAAGCCAAACAGATCATCCCTGGCGGTGTGCAGCATAACCTCGCTTTTAATTACCCCTTTCCAATTGCAGTTGAACGCGCTGAAGGCGCTTACCTTTGGGATGCCGACGGCAACCAGTACATTGACTTCCTCCAGGCAGGTGGTCCAACTGTTTTGGGCAGCAATTACAAACCAGTGCGCGATAAAGTTATCGAGATGCTGCAAACATGTGGACCGGTCACCGGCTTGTTTCACGAGTATGAGTTAAAACTTGCACAGCTTGTGAAGCGGTTTATGCCTGCCAATGAAATGTTCCGCATGCTGGGGTCAGGAACCGAATCGGTGATGGCTGCGATTCGGGCTGCTCGGGCATACACCGGGCATTCCAAGGTCATCAAAGTGGGAGGTGCTTATCACGGATGGAGTGATCAAATGGTTTACGGGCTGCATGTACCCGGCACCGGAAGGTTGGAAGCAAAAGGTATACCGGCTGGAACCTCTGCAAACACGCAGGAATTTTATCCCAACTCTATTGCTGCGTTGAAACGGCATCTCATCTTGAACCGGCTTGCAGGTGGCACGGCTGCAGTGATTGTTGAACCGGTTGGTCCTGAAAGTGGTACACGTCCAGTTCCATTTGATTTCAACCAAAAAGTTCGTGAACTTTGCGATGAATTTGGCGCATTACTCATTTTCGATGAAGTGGTTACAGGTTTTCGCCTGGGAATGGGCGGAGCCCAGGGATACTTTGGTGTAAAACCCGATCTGACCATATTTGGCAAGTGCATCACGGGTGGGTACCCAATGGCAGGCGGAGTTGGCGGGCGCGCCGATGTGATCATGCGCTTTGCTGCGGGGATTGGTGGAACCGGAGAGCGCGCTTATGTCGGTGGTACGTTATCGGCCAATCCGCTTTCTTGCGTTGCCGGATATTATGCCCTGCTCGAAATGGAACGTACCAACGCGCCGGTCATTGCCGGGCGCGCTGGAGACAGGTTGACAAAGGGATTACAGGCCATCATTGAAAAACATGGGCTGCCCTTTGTGGCTTACAACCAGGGCAGTATCGTTCACCTTGAGACTTCAGGAACCATGCTTCTCGACCTGCGTCATCCATTGCGCCTAGCAAAGGAATTGAAACCGCGAAAACACATGATGGAAGAAATGGGCGCAGCATACATGGCGGGGGGCATTGTCACCCTTGCGGGAAGCCGCATGTATACCAGTATGGCTGATACCGATGAGATCATTGATGAAGCTTTATCGCGGTTCGAAGATGTGCTAACGGGGGTTGAACCAGCTTCATAACCAATAGCGCAAAATCCACTTCAAGAGGCAGATGTTATGAATCAAATTCATGAACCGGCAATCCTCGCAGCAGACCTGGGCACATCTTCCATGAAGGTTGCGTTGATCACAATCAGCGGGCAGGTGCTCGGCTGGCAATCGCAGCCCATCCAGCTTCACCTTACCCCTGATGGCGGAGTGGAGCAGGACCCTGAAGAATGGTGGCAGGCATTTATCGAGTGTTCGAAGGTGTTATTAGAAAAGGATTTAATCCCGCGGTCGTCTGTGGCCGCGGTTTGCTGTTCAACACAGGGTGAGGGTACGATCGCGGTTGACCGTGATGGAAAAGTAATTCTCGGCTGCATTCTCTGGATGGACATGCGCGGGCAGCGCGATCTGTTCAACGAGTTCAAAGGCATTATCAATATTAATGGGATGAGTGCTCTTAGGGTTTTATCGTGGATCAAGGTGACCGGGGGTATGCCTTCGGCAACCGGAAAAGACCCGGCAGCCCACATGCTTTACATCCGCAACCACTTTCCTGAAGTATATGCAAAAACCTATAAATTTCTCAATGTGCTCGATTTTCTCAATTTGCGTCTGACAGGACGTTTCACCGCCACATATGATTCCATCCTGACCTCATGGGTGACCGATAACCGCAATCCAGATGGGATTCATTACGATGAAAAGCTGATTCATTTCAGTGGCATTGACGGTGACAAGTTCCCTGAGATTGTTCCCTGTACGGCGGTTCTGGGCAATTTAAGGGAAGAGGTTGCGCGTGAATTGGGGTTGAGCGCCGATGTGCGCGTGATCGCCGGCGCAATTGATAACACCGCAGCAGCAATTGGCGCTGGAGCTGTGGAAGATTACCTTCCTCATCTTTATATTGGTACGTCCTCATGGATGTCGGCGCATGTGCCTTACAAGAAAACGGATATTGCCTCTTCACTGGCATCCGTTCCTTGCGCGGTTCCGGGGCGTTATCTGATGACCGCGCTTCAGGCAACGGCTGGTGGAAACCTGACCTTTCTCAAAGAAAAGATCCTCTATAACAAGGATGAATTACTTCAAGAAGCAGCGCTCCCAGATATTTATAAAGTTCTCGATCAAATTGCCGAACGTGTACCGGCGGGGTCCAACGGTGTCATCTACACCCCCTGGATTTGGGGAGAAAGGGCACCGGTAGAGGATAAGACACTGCGCGCGGGATTGTACAATCTCTCGCTGCATAATTCACGCGAGGATATCATCCGTGCCTTTCTTGAAGGCGTTGCCCTTAACACAAGATGGCTGTTGCAGCCAGTCGAACGATTTTTACAGCGAAAAATCAACCAGATTCACATTGTGGGTGGCGGCGCCCAATCCGGAATCTGGTGCCAGATCTTTGCCGATGTCATGGGAGTGTGCATCAGACAGGTTGAAGACCCTGTATATGCCAATGCGCGCGGTGCGGCCTGGATTGGTGCTGCGGGAATCGGGGAGATCAGCTTTTCGGATATCAAACGCATGGTAAAGTTCAAAAAAGA
>JAGPFF010000084.1 GCA_018056725.1 Anaerolineaceae bacterium | reverse complement strand
CCTCACAGCCAGGTGCAAGTGGGCTTATTCAGTGATGGTTCACTAGGATTTGTTCCTCTCAGCCCAATGTATCTTCCAAAAGGAGATTGGGTAATGGTCCCGGATACTTATACGGAAGAGGTTACTAAACTCAAGACACTGAAGCTCACTTACAACAAGGACAACCAATTTTTAATTCTAAGCGAACGGGAAATCCTTCCAGACGAATCTCTACCGATAGGTGAGATTATAAAAGTAAAGAATCAGCCTGCTGTTTTGTTCACTGGGTTGTCAGGAGAGGTAGATGCAAGGATTGATTTGTCCGATAATGGCGAGGTTCAGCCTGAGCCGAGTGGACTCGTAAACCTGGGTCCAGCCCAATATTCAAATGGTGTCTGGCTGATATGGCAATCAGGTGACATCAGGCTGGAAATCCTCTCCAACCTTACAGCAAAGCAAGTATTGAAAATAGCCAACTCAATGCACCCGGTTGAAGTTCTACCAGCTAAGATGGAAATCCCTGAGCCATAACACCCCTACTGAATGAAACTTTTTTTTATCCTTGCGAGGTTGTCTAAAACTACTTAGACAACCTCGTTTTAATACTTCCTTCAATTAGGATGGTGAATACCCCATCCACAGGCAACATTCGCGGTAGAGTCATCAACTTCGAACTCATCCAAACCATGAATCGGTTAAGGAATCAGCACTCCCGTGCTTTCCCGCTGAAAACTGTAATCAGCACGCATCCCCTCCTAACGCACCTCAGGAATCCAACCAGCCGCGAATATTCTCTTCCCGTAATTCGTCCTCTTTGTTCATCAAACCGACAAAGTACTCTTCCAGATCAGGATGATCCGCCAGCAGGTTATAGGATTCGTGCGGGTCGGTTTTAAGATTGAATAGAAAGGGTCCCTGCGGAATAAAGGGGTAAGCACCATTATCACTGGAATGACGGCGGTAGTACTTCCAATCCCCACTGCGTGCGCCAACTAATTTTCTACCTTTATAAAAAAGCAGTGTTTCATGTGGTGATTCGTCCGTCTCTCCTTTAAACAGCGGTAGCAAACTTCGTCCATCAATGATGCGATCCCCTGGAGTGGCGAGACCGCAAATCTCCAGGCTGGTGGAGAAGAGATCAAAGTTCATCGCCGGAGCATCCACCACCCGCCCAGCCGGAAGCACCCCGGGCCAGCGGGCAATAAATGGCACGTGAAATCCGCCTTCCATGGGGAGGTTTTTGCGGCCACGCAACCCTGCCGTATCTCCCTCCCACCATGGACCATTATCGCTGGTAAAAATGACCAGCGTGTTTTCATCCAACCCTAATTCCTTCAGTGTTTTGAATATCTCCCCAACACTCCAGTCCAGTTCTTCCACCGTATCACCATAGCGCCCCCCTTCTGATTGACCCTCGAATGCAGCCGAAGCATGCAGCGGCACATGCGGGTAATGCTGGGCATAATACAGGAAGAAAGGCTCTTCTTGGTTTTCTCGAATGAACTGCAGGGCTTCCCGGGTGAAATTTTGTGTCAATAAATCCAAATCCACCGGCTCTTCAATTTCCACCTGATCATTTCGGTAGATGCGATAAGGATGCGTGTCGTGGCTCAGTAATCCGCCATAAAAGAAGTCGAAGCCATTTTCATTAGGCAGATGAGGGGACTCCCAACCAAGGTGCCACTTGCCCACCAGCCCGGTGCGATAACCGCGCCGTTGCAATATTTCGGGCAGCAGCACCTCATCCTCCGGTATGCCATGCGGAACTGCCCCCAGAACATACTGAAAACCCCAATCCAAGGGACCAGGCGGCTGGATGACATCAAAAATTAATGTTCTTACCGGATAGCGTCCGGTCAGAAGCCCCGCGCGAGAGGGTGAACAAACAGGCGCGGAAGAATAAAAATTGGAGAAAATCACGCCTTCACGAGCCATTTGATCCAGATTGGGAGTATCAATTGCCTGCGAGCCGAAGCTGCTCAGATCACCCAGCCCCATATCATCGGTCAAAACGAGGATGATATTTGGCATAGAGCCCTTATCGCCCGGGAGGATACTATCCAAATAGTTTTTTGACCGAGGAATGTCGTAATCTTTCCCTCCAAACACATTGACAAAGTGGCTGCCCAGCCCGGCTGCAAGCAACAATCCTCCGCCGGCAGTAAGCCCGGTTTTGATAAATTTTCGACGGGATACCGTCTTTTTCTCTGCATCCATTTTGTCAGGACTCTGAAATACTGCGCATAAAATCAGCTATGGCGCGAAAGGCGATGTCACGTTCATCGCTGAGGGTGACGACATGCCCCGTATTCTCAAGCCACAGGGTGTCCATACGCTTACTGGCGACACGCTCCCGAAACAACTGCATGGCATTCTTTTCCACCACTGAATCATGCTTTCCCTGAATGAGCAGCAGCGGAGCGCTAATGTGGGGTAAACCCGCCTGCATTTGCCTGACCAGTTCCAGTACCTCCGCAAACGCACGCGTCACATAGCGTGGATATGGATCCAGGTCTACACCTGGGGCACGTTCGTCAATCTCCTCTGGATTATCGGTGAGTGGCGGTTTCTTGATTTCAGGTACAAACAGGCTGATCCCTTTGAGCAACCACGGATGAGCTAACCGTGCCAGATTTCCCTGCAGCAGCCCATAGGGAGTGGAGATGCCGATAACGCCATCAAACGGATACCGGCTCGCGGCGGTAAGGGTCAACACCCCACCGAGGGATTGCCCCATAATAAAGATTTTTTCACTGTTGTCCTTCAAAAGGGAATAACCATCCTCAATCGCTGCCAGCCAATCGGTCCAGCGGACACGTCTCAGGTCCGCTGGGGTGGTAGCGTGACCAGGCAGCCTTACCCCCAGGACTGTAAACCCCTGATCGGCAAGAAAACGACCCATATCCCGGTTTTCACGGGTTGAACTGTTGAAACCATGAACGATGATACAGGCTTGTTTGCCACCGAGGAAAAGATAAGGTTCAGCACCAGAAGCGATTAATCGTGAAGAGATCATTTTCTATTCTCCTTTTTTAAAGCCCAAGTCGGGTGAATTGTTCCTGTGGTGCATGGATTGATGTAAGAAATTCGCGCAGATCGGACTTTAATCGTTCCACTACATCCGGGCGAGCGCTGTACAAATTATGTTCCTGTTGTGGGTCCTCTTTGATGCAATAGAGCGCGTTCGTCATCGTTCCGCGGGTCACACGGGCAGTGTACCGTTTGCCGTCATAATCGTCTTCCACGCGCACATCACCAAATTGAGGCGGCAGACTGGAATACCAGTAGAGGGGTTGGTTTTGATCGCCGGATGGCCATAAGAAAAGTGTCCATTCGCCATCTGTGATGTTCATAGCTTCCCCGTATCGTCCGTAAACCGCCG
>JAGPFF010000083.1 GCA_018056725.1 Anaerolineaceae bacterium | reverse complement strand
TTGACATCACACACCAGGTGTTGAATTTCAAGTCCGGCGCGACCAGGGATGAGGCAGGAAATCATAGGATTATTATAATACACTCAGCATTTTGACTAACTAAGGTAAAATAACGCCATGCCCAAGCGAAAAAACTTTAACAGCTGGTTGACTCATCCATTACTTCTTCTGCTGGCAATCATCAGCCTGACAGGTTGTACGGCTCCAACCACTATGCCCCCGGTTCCAACCGAACCCCCCGCCACCGCATTGCCAGATCCGGTCACTCCCACCCAAGCGCCTCCTACCGCCCGATTGCTCGTGGTGGACCCTGCAGGAATAGCCTCGGCGGAAGTAACGGATTTCCTTTCTACCTTTGCGCTTGAAAATGGTCTTGCAGTAGAAACAATTACCGATCCGGCAATACCCGCCCAGGGGGAGGACACCCGGATGGTCATTTTCCTCGCTGAACCGGCTAATCTGGCGGATATCATCGCCGCCTCTCCGGCAACGCAATTTATTGTTTTTGGCACGCCGGGAATCGTCGCCGGGTCCAATCTCTCCATGATTCGCACAAACGGCGAAGATCTCGCTTTTATGGCTGGATACTTGACCATACTCATCTCGTGGGATTGGAGAGCGGCAGGTGTAATTCCTACCGATGTGGTCATGGCAGCGGAAAAAGCGGATGCTTTTGAGAATGGTGCGCGCTACGTTTGTGGTCAATGTACACCTTTTAATCCTCCACTGGTTTATTTTCCACTGCTGGCGCGGGAAACAATGCAAGCCGATTTCGCTGCCTGGGATGTCGTGCTCAATGATCTGTCACAGAATTTTGTCAACAGCTACTATATTGACCCGGCAATGGCGACAACAGAAATGCTTGACCGCATCAGTGGCTTGGTAGAGGTAGTGCATCACGATATAAGCCTTGTGGGGCTGGAGAGCACTTTATCGCCTGAACGCTTTACCGCTCTACTCGGTTTTGATCTGCTTTCCGGTTTGCAACAAGTGTTGCCCCAGGTGTTAGCGGGTACGGGTGGGCTGGAAACCCGGGCGCAGGTAGTAATCACCACCAATCAGGATAGCGCCATCGTCACCCCGGCAAAAGTGGACAATTTCAATCGAGTCGCGGCGGATCTTGCTGCGGGAATCATCATTCCGTTGAGTATTCCCTGAACAAGAGAAGGATTCTATTCGATACCCGGCAATGATGCATGGTGCCGGGTTTTTTATTTAATGGGATCAAATATCAGTTTAGGCGAGGGGATTATTCTTGCTGGACCCCATAAATTCGGGGGCGGTGGCGCTTCCTGGCGTGCTGATCCCCTCCCTCTTAATGGCTTTCCAGAGGGTGATGAGGAGGATTTTTAAGTCCAACCAGAAGGTTTGGTGATCCACGTACCAGACATCGAGTTTGAATTTATCTTCCCAGGAGAGGGCATTCCTTCCGTTCACCTGCGCCCAGCCGGTAATGCCTGGCAGTACATCGTGTCGGCGTGCCTGTTCAGGGGTGTACCGGTCAAGGTAGGCGGGTAATAAGGGGCGCGGTCCTACCAGGCTCATCTCGCCTTTTACCACATTAAATAATTCCGGCAGTTCATCCATGCTTGAAGCGCGCAGAAATCGTCCAAACGGCGTCAGGCGTTCCCCATCCGGCAGGAGGTGGGCATCTGGTCCATACAGGTCGCGCATGGTGCGAAACTTGTAAATTCGAAAAAGCTTGCCATGCAGCCCCGGACGTTGCTGGCTGAACAACACCGGTCGACCCAGGTTGATCCGTACCAGAACGGCAATCACCAGCATAAGCGGTGAAAGAATGAGGATCAATAAAAGACTGACAAGTAAATCAAAAAACCGTTTCATTGTGAAGCTCTCTAATGTGATTGTACCAAAAACAAGCTTCAAGAACTTTGCCTCTGTAGTTAACGATATAATAATTCCATTCTATTTCCGGAGCGGAATGATGATTATTTCCATTGAATATTGCGCTGTCTGACATTACACTCCCCGTGCCGTCAGTTTGGCGGCGGAACTGCTTGATGCGTTTGAACCCGGCATCCAGTCCATCACTCTGATCCCCTCCAATGGTGGTGCCTATGAGGTGACCGTCAACGGGGTTCTGATTTTCTCCAAACTGCAGAGTGGGCGTCACGCGGAGGCGGGTGAAATTAAAGCTCTACTGGAAAAAAAGATCAAGGAAGGTTAACCATGACCGTTAAAAAGGGGCGAGTTTTCTCAGGTGCCAGACCAACCGGGCGCCAACATATCGGCAATTATTTCGGGGCGATCAGCAATTATGTGAAATTGCAGGAAGAATACGATTGCATTTATTGTATCGTTGACTTGCATGCGCTTACCACTCTCGAAACGACCCGCGATCTTAAGCAAAACACGCTTGAGATGACCTGGGATTGGTTGGCAGCAGGCATTGATCCACAGAAATCCATTGTCTTTGTTCAATCCATGGTGCGTCAGGTAACCGAACTGCACACAATTCTCTCCATGGTCACTCCACTGGGCAAACTGACCGATTTGCCAACCTTTAAAGAGAAAGTGCGCGAAAACCCCAGGAATGTAAACTATGGTCTCGTCGGATACCCGGTGCTCATGTCAGCGGATATTCTTCTTTACCGCGCAGATATGGTGCCGGTAGGGGTGGATCAGGCGCCGCACATCGAATTTGCCCGTGAAACCGTCCGTTCTTTTAATTATCGCTATAACACAGATGTCTTGATTGAGCCGAAGGAAAAGTTTACGGACTTCCCCAAAATCATGGGCATTGACGGTGTGAACAAAATGAGCAAGAGTCTTAATAACGATATTGAAATTGCCGCTACTGCCGAAGAAACCAGCGCTAAAGTGATGCAAATGGTAACTGACCCGGCACGGCAACGCCGCAGTGATCCTGGTAATCCGGATGTTTGTAATGTATTCTCCTTGCATAAAATTTTCACTCCGCCGGAAAAGGTGGCTGAAATAAATGTGGAATGCCGTCGTGCCGGGATCGGCTGCGTGGATTGCAAAAAGGTACTGGCAGCAAACATGAATGCCTACTTTGCGCCGCTGCGTGAACGCCGGCTCGCATTTGAGAAGGATCCAGAAGGAACCTGGGACATCCTACAGGACGGCGCAGCCCGTGCCAGCGTCATTGCGGAGGAAACCATGGTCAGCGTACGCGAAGCCGTGGGTTTGCCTGCCATAAGAAAGGGTTAACAAAACGTGCGCGCGGTGATTCAACGCGTCAATTATGGTCGGGTCACCATCGATGGTCGCGTAACTGCTGACATCGGCAAGGGGCTGGTCATATTGCTGGGCATTGGTCCGGGAGATGACGAGGAAAAATCTGCCGCGCTGGCAAAGAAGATTGCCCAGTTACGCATC
>JAGPFF010000012.1 GCA_018056725.1 Anaerolineaceae bacterium | reverse complement strand
GGGCAGGCGAAGGTGACAATTGCACAGGGGCTTGAACGAAGTGAAAGCCAGCGCCTTTAGGCGCTGGCAGGTTTAAGAGGCTTATAGCCTCAGAGCAAACCACCCGTTTTACGGGTGGTTATGATTAATCTTCCCAATCCCGCCAACCATGGGCACCTCTTAACGGAACAAAGGCGACAGGAATAAATTCTTCAGGCTGCCAGCGTCCATTCTCCTGCTGCCAGCGTTCCAACCATTGCGTTCCTCTTCCACCCACAGGAAGAACCAGGCGTCCTTCTGGGCGGAGCTGTTCCAGAAGTGGGGCGGGTGCTTTGGGGGCACTGGCGGTTACCAAAATGGCATCATAAGGTGCTTCAGGTGGCCAACCGAGGGAACCATCTCCCTGGTGGACGATCACATTGGAATATCCGAGGTCTCTCAGTACCTCAGCAGCACGAGCGGTAAGCGTTGGCAGAAACTCGATGGTGTGCACTTCTTTCGCCAGCAGAGAAAGCACCGCAGCCTGGTAACCGGAGCCCGTGCCAACTTCCAGCACTTTCTCGCTACCGGTAAGTTCGAGCAGGTCCGTCATATAAGCCACAATATAAGGCTGTGAGATTGTCTGACTGTTGCCGATGGGTAACGGGTAATCACTGTACGCATTCTCCCTCAGATCAGCCGGGATGAACAAATGGCGTGGCACGGACCGCATGGCTGCCAGCAGTGCAGGAGAATGAATGCCGCGCTGCTCAATCTGCTCGCTGACCATTCGCTCGCGTCTGATCAGAAATTCATCCATAGTCCTCTCCCTTTTGAATCAAATCCCGTGAGATCATACGGTCAATTTTTCCCATTGGATAAGCGGCGGTCTCTTCAGGGGTCACCCAGAGAATCTCCGGATGGTGGAGGGGTTCTGCCTGACCGTTAAGAAGACGAGTGTGATAGGCAAATAACTTTACCCGAAAATGCGAATAGGCATGACGATATTCTCCCAGGAGCATTCCAGGCTCGGTTTCGATGCCTAGCTCTTCACGCAGTTCGCGGGCAAGTGCCTGGGCGTGTGTTTCGCCCGCTTCCACTTTGCCCCCGGGAAATTCCCACATACCACCCAGCAACCCGTTCGGAGGGCGGCGGGCGATCAGAACTTTCCCGTTCTGGTGCAGGATTCCTGCGGTTACGGTGAGCGTGGGAATGGCTGCTTTATCTTTCACAACAGGCAGGTCAGCCTGACGGTGGTGCGCAAAAGCGGCACAAAGCGATGAAACCGGACAACTCGCGCAATTGGGGTTACGGGGCAGGCAAACCAGAGCCCCTAACTCCATCATCGCCTGGTTGTACTCCCCTGCCTCACCGGGTGGAAGATGCCGGTCAGCAATTTCTTGCAACTCTTTTTCTGCGGTTGGTGTATTGACCGGCAGGGAGTAGGCGAAGAGGCGAGCCAGTACACGCTTGACATTGCCGTCCACCACGGCACAATTCTGGTTGAATGCGATCGAGGAAATCGCTGCAGCCGTGTAAGGTCCAATTCCGGGCAGGGTGCGAAGGGTGGCATAATCGCCCGGGAGTGAACTGCCAAAGTCACTCATCACCTTCTGGGCTGCTTGATGCATCGAACGCGCCCGTGAGTAATACCCCAAACCTTCCCAGGCTTTCAACACTTCCTGTTCGGATGCCTCCGCCAGCGCTTGAATGGTAGGGAAGAGCTCCATCCAGTGGGTGAAGTACGGAATCACTGTATCCACACGGGTTTGCTGGAGCATGATTTCTGATACCCAGATGGCGTAAGGATCAAGATGCCCGCGCCAGGGAAGGCTGCGGGCATTCTGCTGATACCAGTTGATCAGAAGAGAGGGAAATGGATCTTTCATAGTGCATCAAATTTGGAAACTGTTTTTGGCGTATACCACTTTTAATGCGAAATTTTGAATGAAATCATTTAATTTATTATTGAGGGAGATCCAATCTTCAGAGTTCAGCAGTTCCCGGGCTTTTTGAGCATCGGGGACAACCAGGGAAATCGTAATTTGCGGTTTTGCTCCGTATACGGTCGCCCATGCATCCGAGAGATCACACCCCATGCGCTGAATATTGGGGATGTACTCCCGAATGACGAACTCAAAATATTCCTGTTCATGTTCCGGAAGAATATCCCAGGTCAGAATTAGTTTTAGCGGTACGTTTTCATCCATGGCTTATTGATTGTTCCGTTGATATTCCAAAACGACAACACGGGTTTCATCAGGCAGGGAGCTTACATTTGGTATCTTTAATGAATGAACACTTTCCATATTACTCAAGCCCATCTCTTTGAGGAATCGTGAGAGAGGTTCCATTTTTACGGCTGTGTTGGTGGAATGGGGAGTGGCATAATGCATGGGGATGACAATATTTGGTTCGAGCAGGCTAATGACCTCTGTGGCTTTAATTGCAGTCAGGCTGCCTCCAGCCCCCACCGGCACCAGCGCCACATGCACCGGTCCGATTTCTTCCACTTCTGCCTGGCTGGGCACGCGGTTGAGATCACCGAGATGCAGCACATTTAATCCATTGTAATCGAAGAGAAACATCGTATTGCGCGGCTCGTCGGCGGTCTTTTTGGTGTGACCATTCGTCTGGATGCCAGTGATGAAAACCCCGCCAATCTCAAATTCGCCAGGTCCGTCAATGATATGGGATTCACCTTTGACCGCACTGGTGAAATTATGACCAGGTGTATTGTGGCTTACAGTTACAATGTCCGCTTTAAGCTTCAAGAGTTCGTACCCGACCTGTTTTGAATCATAAGGGTCGGTGACCACCGTTGCCATACTGCGTTCCGTCAATCGAAAACAGGAATGTCCATACCAGGTTATTTCCATGCAACCTCCGTGCTTCGATTATACCGCATGGAACCTTTACAGGCAGTGCCCTGGAGGAGAATCAACCAATGCGCTTTTTTTCGAGGGCAAAAATGCGCCTGAGGATGGCGACTGACGCTGCATAAGTGGAATCCATGCCGTGGTAAGAGAGCGCGCCTGCTCCCAGATTGCGACCTTTGGAAAGCGGGGTGTCGGAGGCATAATGGAGAATTCCAATATCCAGGCTTGCTCCTTGCAGATTGACGATTTCATTGACTGGATGGCGTTTGGGTCGTGTCATTTCGTAAATCGCGGAGAGATAGGGTCCGGCTTCCATCTCAATGTCTGTGTATCCCTCGCGATACATCACATCCATCAGGTCGGCATTCTGAAGGAATGTACCCGGTACCGTGAGGGCTTTTTGATTATCGAGGACGGTGCCGAAAACCAGCCACGGAGTGACATCCGGTGCGTTGAAAGTATTTTGAAAAAGGTAAGTGTTCTGGGAATGCTCATCCTGAACCACATTGGGGATCATAATATCCCCCATCACGCCGTTTAACGTGGCAGCTTTGCCCATGATGTACACGCCCAGGATGGAGGAAACGTGTTCCGCAATTTTGGCAAGCACGTTGTACGCGCCTAAACCGAGCGGGTAATCGATGTTTACAATGCAGGCATTGCTATGCTTGAGAAACTCGCCATTTTCCCCTTCCGGAAGCAGGCGCGGATCAAACCTTGCAGGGTCAAGGAAATGAAGATCGACAACTTGAGCTTCGATATCGAAGGAATGGACGGCAGGTACCCGCAGGATGCCGTGGCTATGCTCTTCTTTTAGCGCTGCCTTGATCGAATCGGCTCCTAAAGGCGTTTGCTGATATTTCTTGAGGATGTAATAAAAGAAATTCTCGGCGGAGGCGCATTGCTCGCAATCCTGCAATTCTTTCCACTCGTTAAGAAGTTCTCGATTGTCATCCTCCTCAAGATAGTGCAATAACAAATCGCGGTTTTGAAGTGCGAAACCGGTAAGCAAATTTGGCAGGCTGTGGGTATTACTGGACACAAAATACACCGGGCGGTCGAGCATTTGTGGCACCTTCCGCTCAATATTCTGCCACCACATGCGGGTCGCGCGCCAGTACTCACTGAGGGATCCACTTAATAGACGGATGCCAAAATTGCATCGGCGAGTGCTTAATTTTTCCAGGATCGCGGTCTTTTCAGTCCCCCAAATGGTAAACAGACGCAGCAAATCCTCCAAGCTGATCCCCAAACGTTCGTTCAACTCCTGAAAAGCTGAACTTCCGGGATCCTCCAACTCTTCGAGGGCGGGAATCCGCCAGTCGCGCAGGAGCATATGGATTTTATTCCATTCGATTTGATAAGCGGTCAGGGCGGGAACAATATCCTCAATATCGGAACGGCTGGCGATATAAACAGCGAGAGTGCCTTTACCGTCAAAATAAGTGGTGCGGCGCCGGGCGCGCGCGCTTACCTGCTGCCAGGATTCCACATCGGGGTAATTCTGGCGGGAAAAAACTGCCGCGCTCTGACCCAGCACGATGGATCGTACCTCAGTGATACAGGTTGGCAGACGCAGACTGGCGTAAATGAAGGCGGAAATATCCGGCGTGACCTTGCGGGCATCAGGATGCAACGAGGAATTCATTCCTGCATGCACTTCCTCCAAAGTGCGAATTTGCACTTCAGCGGTGGAGCGCAGCAGGGAATAAATTGTTCTCAAGTAAAGTTCAATTTCGTCACTGGCACTTTTTGGTACAGTTCTTTCCATAACTCTATTTCTCCTTGGTGAATTGTAGCACAATGCCCGGGACGAAGAATTTGCAGAACTCACGTGAGGTTAAGAGAACCTGTTCAGTAGAAGGGGAAGTTCAGATAGACTCTTAATTTCGGCATCCGGTTGAGTGGTGAACCTGGTAAATAGGGTTTCAGGTTGGCGGGCATGACGGGAAAGCCAGACAGCCCTCAACCCGGCATTTTTTGCCCCCTGGATGTCGGCGGATAACGTATCCCCTACCATTACTGCTTCATCAGCATTGAGATTCATCTCTCCCAGCGCTCGTTGGAAGATGCGGACGTCAGGTTTGCGGATTTTTTCCACAGCCGAAATGAGAATGATCTCGAAAAAAGGTCGCAACTTGCACTGGTCAATCAGACGGTTGGCATTGTCAGCACTGGCGGCGTTGGTAATCAACCCGAGGCGGTAGCCCGCCGCACCCAATTGCTCCAGTGTACCGAAAGCATCCGGCTCCAATTGCCAAAATTTTTCTGTAAAGCGGTACATCTCCTCCAGGGCATTTTGAATAATCTCCGGAGGCTGTTGAATGACATTCTGTTCGATGAGCACCTGCCGCAGGAACTGCTCCACCGGGCGCTCAATAAGATCAATATCCCGTGAGCGATTATATTCCCCCATCACATCGCTGAATCGCTGGGCAAAATCATGGGCACTGATGGGCAGGCGGGCTTTGCGTAGAGAATTGGCAAGAACCCGATAGGACTCCTTCACTTCATGGTTAAAATCACCATCAAAGTTAATCAGGGTATAACCCAAATCAAAATAGACTGCCTTTATGGCATGATCAAGCGGCAACTGATCTTCTCCCCTTTTTATTCTTTCATTCATGATCACTAAATAAAACCCGCGAATCTCTTAATAGGCACGCTCGGGAATAAACTCATTCAATAATGGCTCTGCATGCAGATAGCGTTTTAGATTTTCAATAAACATGGTACCGGCGCGTTCCTTATAATTTGGGCTGAAACCCGAGACATGCGGCGTGATGATCAGATTTGGCACCTTCCATAACGGGCTTTCCGGCGGTAGAGGTTCACGGGTAAAAACATCCACCGCGGCACCAGCGATGCGTTTTTCTGTCAACGCCTGCATTAATGCCATTTCATCCACAATTCCGCCGCGGGAAATATGCACCAGGTAGGCGCCAGGCTTCATCTTCTTAAATTCCTCTGCGCCGATTAGCCCGCGTGTTTGTGGCGTGAGGGGCAGGGTGACGACGACGAAATCACATTCCTTTAGCATGGACCCCAGTGCTTCGATGGGGTAAAGGCGGTCAAAGAAATCTCCATCAGGGTCGCCATGCCCTTCGATGGTGTATCCCTGATCTTCAGGATGCATCACGTTTCGCTTGGCTGCCAGCACGGTCACATAAAAAGGACGCAGCAGGCGCGCCACTTCACGGGCGATGCTGCCATAACCCACCAACCCTACCGTTGAACCGGTGAGTTCTACGGGCGAAAAACGATCCCAGCGGTCAGCCGGCCATTCAGATTTTTCCTGATTGAGCTGCAAAGCCTGGATATGATGCCCCAGTCCTAGCAGCATCATCAAAATATACTCCCCTTCCTGAATGGCGGAAGCGCCGCTCATCGAAGTAACTTTGAGCTCTTTGCGATTAAGCAAATCCGATCCCTGCACGTAATCAACACCGGCGTAATGAAATTGGACCCATTTCAGGTTTGGCACCAGTGCCAGATCAGGAAGGAGGATGTCGGTGTAAAGAACTTCGGTTCGCTGCCACGTTTCGTGAGGAATCTCTTCAACCTTGTTGGCTGGGATCAACGTGATCCGGATCCGCGGTGAAAGAGTGCGCAACTGCTGCATCACGGATTCAGGAAACGGGACAGTTGTTAGAACCTCAATATTCTCCTGCGATGCCATCTTTTTACCTTTTACGAACCTTTCAAATAGATCCCGTCGGGATCAAGCTCCTCGCGTAACAAACGCAGCTCAGAGTCCAATAATGGCTCTGTGGTGCGTAGCTCGGGTGCCACGCGGATTGCCCAGCCGGTATTTGCCAGCACTTGATCCACCGTGCATCCTGGGTGAAGGGCGGTGAGGATCAATTCGCCATTTTCATCCGGCTCAAGCATACCAAGGTTGGTGACTACCACCAGCGGACCACCACCACGCGCGCCGGTCGCCAGGCGTTCTTTCCGTCCGTTCAGAAACCCTGCTGAAGTGATAAAGTCCACCTTTTCAGGAAAACGGCGTTTTTGATGGGGCGTGATGATGTAACAGCGGTTTGCCCAGCCGGCAATTTCCTGTGACCCGCCCGAACCGGGCAGACGCACTTTTGGGTGATGGTAATCACCGATGACTGTGGCATTGATGTTGCCGAAACGATCGATTTGCGCGCCGCCAAGGAAGCCTACATCGATATTTCCGCGTTGTAGATATTGCGAGAAGATATCAAACATACCGCAAACTGAGACTGCGCCGCTCACCAGTGTTGGATCGCCGATAGAAAGCGGCAGACGCGCAGGGCGTGCCCCGATGACGCCGGCTTCATAAATCAACTGAAGGTTCGGAGCATGGGTACGACGGGCAAGGTTGCACGCCAGGTTGGGTAGCCCCACACCCACAAATACGACATCGCCGTCACGCAGCAGGCGGGCAGCGTTGATACACATTAATTCTGAAGCACTATATTGGGAATCCGACATTGACAGCCCTCTGCATCTAGTAGTCACCATAATTGACGGGTGCGGCATAGCGGGGTTTTACTGCCAGGCGGGAATGCGTCTCCGCCCCCAGTTTTTCCCAGTATTCGCCGGCATCTTTAAGCCCGTAGACCCACTCATCCAGCCAGGCATTCACAGTGACGCGATCTTCACTGATCTTATCCCAGTTGAGGTAAAAGACATTATCACGGTCATAATATCCCTGGGTATAGGAAGGATGCGCGCAGTGCGGGACGTGGCAAACGGCATTCACAATGATCCCGGGGATCAGCGTGCGGTTGGGATCGGATCGGATGACTTCCTCCTCCACGATCTCTTCGGCAGTGATGATCACGTGACGCGAAGCAAACGCGGCTTCCTTTTGTTCGCCAAGTATTCCCCAGACCTGGGCGTTACCGTTGGCGTCCGCGCGTTGCACGTGGATGATTCCCACATCGGGGTTGAGCGCTGGTACAGTGGTTACTTCAATGCCCGAGTAGGGGTCTTTTACCCGACGGATATTCGGGTTGTTTTTTTCCAGATCCGGCGCAGCGGTCTGATTCATGGGCATGAAAGGCAGCCCCGCCGCACCAGCCTGCAATCGTGAGATCATGCCGAAATGGGAGTATTCCTCCCATTCAAGTCGTCCAGCTTCCAGCTCCTCGCGGATGATGCGCAACGATCCCACACCTGGATTCCCGATATAGGAAAAGATGAGCTTCTTCGCGCAGCCAGCCGCCACCATCTGATCATAGATCAAATCGGGTGTGGCTCGCGCCAGGGTAAGATTCCTCCTACCCTGGCGAATGATTTCATGACCGGCGGCGAATGGGATTAAATGGGTGAAACCTGCGCAGAAAACACTGTCGCCATCATGTATGTAACGGGTAATCGCTTCGGATAACGAGCAGACTTTGGACATTCCTTTTCCTTGAGCCATCAGGCTTTGCGCACAATATTCTGAATTTGCTCATGCAGGTACAACTGCAGGTAATACAACCCGCCGGAGTTCTTGCCGCTGGAGCCGGAGGCTTTCCAACCACCAAATGGCTGGAAACCAGGCCAGGCGCCCGTGGTGGAGCCCATCGGTCGGTTGGCGTAGGTAACACCGGCTTCGATCTTATCGAAGAACCATTCGGCTTCCTCTTCACTACCATAGAAACCAGCGGTGAGTCCGTAATCCACGTCATTGGCAATCTTCATTGCATCTTCCAACGAAGTGAATTTTCCCACGGTCGTGATGGGCACAAACATCTCATGCTTCCAGAGGCGGTGATCGTAAGGGAGCTCGGCAATTGTGGGCGCGCAGAAGTAACCTTTGGCATAAGCGCCCTCATTTAGCACTTTACCGCCGGTAAGAATCTTCCCTGCTGCCCGAATTTCATCCACAAATTGCTGGTAGTCGCGGAAACTGTTCTTATTTATCACCGGTCCGAGATAAACCTCACGGTCGGTTGGATCACCAATGGTCATTTTTTCCGTCATTTCCACCAGCATCGGAACCAGTTTGTCATAGACTGCGGCATCGATCAAAATGCGTGAGTTAGCCGAACATTTCTGTCCCTGCAAGCCAAAAGCAGAACGGACGATTCCAACCGCAGCCGATTCCAGGTCGGCGTTGCGGGTGACAATGGCGGGATTTTTACCGCCGAGTTCGAGGATGGTGGGGCGAACCCAATTTCGTTGGGCAAAGTCACGGTAGATTTTCATCCCTACATCAAACGAACCGGTAAAGGTAACGCCATCCACTTCAGGACTGTCGATGAGCGCCTGCCCGAGAGTGGATCCCGGACCGGTAACATAGTTGAACACGCCAGCGGGCAAACCGGCTTCCAGGAAGCATTCGGCAATCAGACGGGCAGTCCACGGGGTATCGGTGGCTGGTTTCATTACCAGGGTGTTGCCGGTGACAAGGGCTGCGCCTGAAGGACCGCCGGTGAGTGCAGCGGGGAAGTTGAACGGACTGATGACCAGCCAGACGCCATAAGGGCGCAGGACGGATTTGTTCTTGCTGATAAATCCACTCAGTGGATCGGAGCCCATTTCACAAACGAAGCCATTGTTGGCTTCCATACGGTCGCACGAGTAGCGGATGAGATCGGCAGCTTCAGCAACATCACCGAGAGCTTCCATCCGGTTCTTGCCAACCTCAAGCGAGAGGACCACTCCCATCTCAAAGGTGCGGCGGTCCATGATCTCCGCGGCTTTGCGTAGCAGTCTCACGCGTTCCTGCCAGGGGGTATGCGCCCAACCTGGTGCGGCTTTGCGTGCTGCGGCAAGGGCTGCGTGTGCATGCTCGGTATTTCCTTTTTGGAAGGTGCCCAGCAAAACGTCAGTATCGGCGGGAAAACGGTTATCGAATTTTTCGCTGGCATAGACTTCCTTGCCATCGATCAACATGCCATGGTCTTTGCCAAGTTCTGATTTTACTTTTGCCAGTGCTTGATCATACTGGGTATGCAGCGCTTCTGGCGGGTTGAACATGGTTGCATAGGTTAATTTGAATGACTGATCTGAAGCCATAGATGAATTGCCTCCTGAGAGAATCGGATTTAACCCTGCGCCACTTGCGCAGGGCAAGATTAAGTATAGCAAAGGTCGAAAGGAGAGTCAAAGCGAAAGAGCGTGCTTATTCAGGCACATTCAGGGCGTTCAACCGGTCAGCCAGGTCGATGAAGTCACTGCAGAGCCAAATCTTCCCCGTTCCGATTGGATATTCCCCGTGAATGGCGTCTTTCCAGCGTTGAGGGATGCCACTCAATCCATACAGGGCACCGGCAATTGCTCCGGTAACCGCGCCGGTTGTATCGGCATCATTACCCAGGTTTACCGCCTGAACCAAAGCTTCTTCGAATGAGCGGGTAGTAAGAAGCGCCCACAAGGAGGCTTCGATGGTATGACGTACCCAGCCAGTGTTTGCCAGCAGCTCGCGTGATCGAACCGCTGCCAGGTCAATGATCAAGCGGAATTCCTCATGGAACTGGGCTTGCTCAGCAGCCGTGGTAATGGCTGCGCGCAGCGCCGCATCCGGCGGCAGCGGTTCTGATTGCCCAACCAATTCTGCGAGCAAGAGAGTAAAGAAAGTGCATCCGGAGATACAATCCGGGTGGATATGGGTGACCTCGGATTGCAAGCGGGATTCCTCCGCCAGTTTATCTGGATGGCGCCAGCGGGCGATCGAAAGCGGCCAGGCACGCATCAACGAGCCATTGGAAGCAGAATCTGGATCCATGGCTTGTACCGAGTGAGATGCCTCCTGCCAGGAAGTGCCATGGATTACCTGACGGAGTACCTGGCTGATGTGAATTCCCATGTCAGACGGGTTCGACTGGTACCAGTCGCAAAAACGCTGAACCAGATCCTCGGCATCGAGTGGCAGATGGGCGAGCAACGATTCTGCCAGCGCCAGAGCCATTTCCGTGTCATCGGTAAATGACCCTGCGGGCAAAGGACCGGGGATCATTTCCGTCACTAATTCGTAGACAGGGCGGGGTGGATGAAATTCCAGCGGCATTCCAAGAGCGTCTCCCACCACAGCCCCGACGGCAATCCCGCGCAAACGATCTACCTGTATCTTTTCCATAGCGTTATTATGGCAGATTTAAGAATTTACAATGAGGTTAAATCAAGGGTTAATGAATTTTTTATACGATTGTGCTATTCTATAGAAGTACGGAAAAATTCATTAAGAATATGAGGTGAAACATGGATAAAAGAGTATACGAAGCGATGAATGACCAAATTAACCACGAGCTGTATTCCGCTTATTTTTATTTAGCGATGTCAGCTTATTGTGAATCGGAAAACCTGTCCGGCGCCGCCAGGTGGCTGCGTGTTCAGGCAAAGGAAGAGCAAGAGCATGCGATGAAGTTCTTTGAATATCTTCATGATCGCGGCGAGAAAGTATTGCTCAAACCGATCGGACAACCCCCGGTGGAATTTACTTCTCTGAAAGATGTCTTTGCCAAAGTTTACGAGCACGAGCAGAAGGTGACCGCATTGTTGAGCGCGATTTATGAGAAAGCACTCGAAGCCAAGGATGTTGCCAGCCAGGCGCTGCTGCACTGGTATCTCATGGAACAGGTGGAGGAGGAAAAGAATGCCTCCACAATCCTGGCAATGTTGGAAAAAGCCGGCACGAGCGTAGGGGCTTTGTTCCAGATTGATCACGAACTGGGCGAACGCGGCGCGGAATAAACGAATCCATGGCATTGAGGCGGCTCCGTTGCGGCAGCCGCCTTTTTATTTAAAAGTTCCTGATATTTTCTTTGATCTTCAAGCTGCAAAATCCTGATTCATGGTGAGATCAGAACTGGTTTAAAGCTGGATTTTTTCTCAGTCCGAAAGTTGATTGGTATAATGGGATCAGGTGAGGTAAGATTATCCCTCAAGGTGAAAAGATGAAATCTAAAGTTGCAGTCATTCGTACGACCCCTGAAACCGTTCTGGACGATTATCAACGGCTTTTCGACCTGGCAGGCGGAAAAGCAGCCCTTGATCCAGCAGCTACGACGATCCTAAAGGACAACATCTCATGGCATTTCCCCATGCCCAGCGCAAATACCACTCCCTGGCAGCTCGAAGGTACCATCCTTGCCTTAAAAAACAATGGCTTTAGTGATGTTACCTGTGTTCAAAATCAGACTGTGGTGACGAATGCCTTCAAAGGTGAGGATTTGAACGGCTATGTTCCTATCTTCAATGCGTATCACATACCGGTGCTCTACAATTTTGAACCCAAAGACATGACCTGGATCGAGTACAAGCCCAAGGCGAAGATGAACGCCCTTGACCAAATTTACCCTGAAGGGATCTATATTCCGGATTACTTTATTGGAAAGAACATCGTCCATTTACCAACGGTAAAGTGCCATATCTATACCACCACAACCGGAGCCATCAAAAATGCCTTTGGCGGTCTGCTTACTAAACACAGGCACTACACCCATACGTACATCCACGAGACGATCATTGACCTTCTCGCCATCCAGAAAGAAATCCACAGTGGGCTGTTCGCAGTGATGGACGGGACCACGGCAGGCAATGGGACCGGTCCACGGGTGATGAAGCCGGAGGTGAAGAATGTGCTTCTCGCCTCCTCTGATCAGGTGGCAATTGATGCTGTTGCGGCAAAATTGATGGGATTTGATCCACTCAGTATCAAATACATCAACCTGGGGCATACCCAGGGGCTTGGGGTCGGCGACCCGCGTGAAATTGAACTGGTGGGGGATGATGTTTCAAATGAGAACTGGCATTTTAAGGTTGGGCATAATCTGCACCAGTTTATGGGTTGGCTTACCTGGTATGGACCGACGCGTTTCCTGCAGAAGCTGGTCACCCGAACCCCGCTGGTAGCCATTCCCATTGCCTTCTCCGAGGTTTACCATGATTATGTTCACTGGCCGATCAAGGAAAAACACGTCTTCAAAGACTGGTGTGAGACAACCGGATGGGGGCAGCTCTTTATGGACTATAAACTCAAAGGACATCTTCGTTAGTCAACACTTCCGAAAAACGGGGAAGGTGCGAAACCTTCCTCTTTTTTACCCTTGATGGATCCAGCCTGGTCCTTCGTGGCACACTTATTTCCCGCATACCAAATTGTAAAATTCAGCTACCTGGCGTCGCACGGCTGAAATCTCCGCCCGCTCCAGAATGATTTGCCGGTTGCGCTTGGCGGCGGAACGATGCAGGTCGTCATCCTCAATACTGCGCAGCACGGCAGTGGCAAGGTCAGCGGGATCTGAGGGATCCACCAGCAATCCATTTTCCCCATTAACGATCCACTCGCGGATGGATTCGATGTTCCCGCAGACCGGCAGACATCCGATTGCCATGGCTTCAAGAAGAGAATTGGGGGTTCCGTCATGTATACTGACAGAAACCGAAGCCATTGAGCGGGCAAATTCACGCCACAATTCAGGTTGGGTGAGCACAGGCAGCAGCGTGACATTATTGAAAATGCCAAACTTCTCAACCCAGTGTAGAGCTTCGGGCTGACCAGCCATCCAGGGGCAGATGAATTGAATCTCCGGATGGTGGCTGAGAATTAATGGGATTGCCTTGAAGAAAGTATCGTTGCGCACCGAGCCGGAACGAAACCCCCGCGGGTTGATCACCTGCCACGGAACTGCGAGCCCGACCCCGCGCGTAGCCTGTTCAATTTCGGTTAGGTCAATGCCACCGTTTCCCACCACCATCAGAGATGGTTTATTTGGGTTGAAGGACCAGCTATGTGCCAGTTGGATATCGCGCCGTGTATCCGAAAATAAACCATCCGCCCGCAAGAGGGCACGGCGAGTGGCATCCCCCATTGCGGCAGAAGACTCTGCGTGAAAAGTGAGATCATTGCCCCAGGTTGAAACGACGACTGGTATCCCCGGCGGTGTGTGGCTGGCGAGCATGCCTTCAAAAGGAATGCGCAACGCGTGCACCAGATCCGGTTGCAGCTGTAAGACCAGGTCTGAAAACTCCTTTTTCCGGCGATCCACAGACCAGGGACCAAGCCAGTGCCGCAAATCGCTGGCGACGTTGCGAAAACGGGAAATGAGCTGCGAACGCTTGCCTGCTTTCTTAGCGCTCCCGCCCGCCTGACTGCCTGAATAATGACTGAAGGCAACCGGGAAGGTCACGGTTTTATGGACGCCTTCAACCGGGGTACACGGGTAAGTGGTTACCAGGTTGATGGTATACCCCAGAGGTTCAAGCATACGGATCCACCGCCGGGTAATTGGACTGCGACCATCGGCAATAATTAATAGATTCATCTCTTCCTCATGGTGCGGCTGGTAAGTACGGATTCCACCGCTCGGGTAAACGTTTCGACCATGGCTTCGATGTTAACCTCATCCGCCACGATGCGATAAGAAGCCAGCCCTTTGCGCCGCAAGCCAGGCAGGTCAGCCAGTGCCTCCTGCAGTGTGCGGGTTAAAGTCTGTACCGAATCATCCTGCAGGATCCAACCGTTTTCAGGTCTCACCAGTTCTCCCTGCGTTCCATCCGCCATACCCACAATGACCGGCAGACCGTGCGCCATGGCTTGCTGGATCGCCAGACCTCCTGTTCCAGGAAGGATGAAAAGATCCGCAGCAGCATAGTAAGGTTCCAACTCTGCTCCGTGCCTGGCGCCGACAAAGGTCGTGTGCGGATAAACTTCCCAGGAAAGCTTCTCCAATCGAGAGCGGTCGGGTCCATCCCCGACGATTGTCAGATGTGGTTTTCGTTCCATCGGCAGGGCAGCCAGAGCGTAAAGCAGAACATCCAGCCGTTTGCGCTCCTGAAGCCGACCGACAAATAAGATCTGCGGAGGTTGACCACCAACAAAAGGAGGACGTTCAATGGCTGGTACGGAAGGACGGGGTGTGACCGCGTTGGCAGCCACAAACACGCGGGCTGGATCCATGCCCGCCTGGATGTACTGCTCAGCCCCGATGTTGGAGTAAGCAATCACGGCATCCATGTGGTGGAGCAGGTTGCGCTGCAAGCGGTTGGCGATTGGGTTGCGGATGGGAATACCAAGCCCCCAACCAATTACCGGGCGACCTCGCAGGTGCATCCAGCGGACGGCAGTGGGATTGGAAAGGTTGCGTGGATTGATTTCCATGATCAATACTTGCGGTTGCCATCGATACAGCCAGGACAAAATTCCTGCCTGCCAGTAAACGTAAAATTTCCCACTTAAAAAATGTAGATTGCGGGCTGGATGGTAATGGGCGATGGCAGGCTTTGGCGCGGTTTCCACTGCTTCCTGCAAACGCGGATTTCCAGCAAAGATGCTTAGCCCTTGCAGGCAGACGGTTGCCAGGCGGTCAAAAAACTCCACACGGTACTCGGGGAGAATGCGTTGCTGCAGCCCCACCCTGGTGTGGATCATATTCATGCCACCACCACCTGAACCTGAGATCCAAGCGGAGTTTTGGTCACTTCAATGCGCGCCGGGAAGGCGTCTTTCAATTCCTCGAGGTGGGTAATGACCAGAATTTTCTCAAATTCATTACTCACCAGATTGATGGCTTCAACCAGGCGTTGGCGACCATCGGCATCCTGGCTGCCAAAACCTTCATCGATCACCAGTGTTTGCAGGCGCGCGCCCGCACGATGTGCCAACACCCGGCTCAGTGCCAGGCGAAGGGCAAAGTTGATGCGAAAGGCTTCGCCTCCCGAAAACATTTCATACGGACGCTCACCGGAGGCATCACGAATGAGAATATCCAGGGTTTCACGACGTCCCTCACGTTTCTTGTCTTTGAAATCTCGTTGAGTCTCAAAGGTGAGCGCCATCCCACCGGCGCTGAGACGGTCAAGGATCTCATTCGCATGGGCTTCAATATCCGGTAAAGCCTGTTCAATTAGTTGGGCAGGGATGCCTTCTTTGCTAAAGGCGCGTTCCAATATTTTCAGGTCGGCGATTTTCTCAATCAGAGATTCTTTCTCTTCCATGCGCAGCGCTTTTTGGTCCCGCTGATGGGCGAGGACTTCCACCTGATTGCGGGCGTAGCCGAGTTCATTGAGCGCCTGTTTCCATTGTTCTTGAGCCGCGTAATACTCAGCCTCAAGTTGTTCGATCTGTGGCAAATTGGCGATTTCAAGCTGAAATTTCTCTTCAGCCTCCTTAAGCTCGGTGCTTAACTTAGAAAGATGGCTCTCCACTCTTGCCGCGGAGGATTCGAGACTTGCGATTTCGCGCTCCAGCGGTGCAAGCGCGGAGCGTGCATTATCGATCTGGCGCAATTTTTCCTGGCTTTCGCGCCCTTCCTGTTCAGCCCGGCGAGCCTGTTCGTGTGCCGTGGGGTCATAGCCGAGTTCTTTTAGATGCCCGTCCAGCGCAGCCAATTCCTGTCTTGCCTCAAGTGCGAAATTCCCACTGAGCAGGATTTCCTCCAGCTCCCCAATCCGAGGGGCTTTCTTTTCCTGCCAGTCTGTAAGGTTCATTTTGAGCAGCCTTAATTCTTCACTTTTTGAATCCAGAAGATGCTGGTTCAGTTTCAGATCGGCTTCCACTCGCTGCAGATTCAACAATTCTGTTTCCAGCTCGCGATAATGCGTTTCACTTTCGGTCATCATCTTCTGGTTCTGACGGTAAGCATTCCCTTTTTCTGTACCTCTATTTTGCAGATCCTCCAGTAAACGCTGCCGTTCCTCCGCACTGAGCGGTTTTTCACATGTGGGGCAGGTGGCGCCTGTAATGACCTCCAGGCTGGACATGCGGGTCTTGATCTCCTCCATCTCCGCTTTTAGTTGAAGGTTTTCCGCCTGCAAACGACCTTTTTCTTCCACCAGCCGGCGCAATTCGGTTTCCAGTTGCGGACGGGTGGCTAATTTTTCGCTGTCCGTGTTTACCGCGGTCCTATATTCCTCCACTTGTTTCTCAAGCGCAGGGAGTGATTCGATCAGAGCTTGCATTTCATTTTCTTGCTGCCGTAAAGTGTTCAGTTCCGTTTGAAGCCGTGCGCGTTCCCCCTCAATGATCAATGCGGGTGCCTGTCGTTGTGATTCAAACTGGTGAAAGTTGGCGGCGATCCGCTCCCATTCTGAGAGTGCCTGGCGGGCATTCCCCCAGGCGGCAACCTCACGGTTTACTTCCACTTCCGCCGCCAAAATCTGACGATAATTTGCCACTTCTTCGCGGCGCTGTTGTAGATTTTCTTGAATTTGCGTGTGCTCTTCTTCCACCCGCCTTAACTCTACCCGTTGTTTTTCCAATTGTCGGTGGTCACTTTCCACCCTTTCATAGATCAAACGCTGTTGATCAAGCAACGTTTTGCGAGCGTCGAACAGGTTCTTTTTCTGTTCCACCTCTTTTTCGCGCTGTCTGAGCAGGTCTTTTCGCTCCCCTTCCTGCTGGAGTTCGTATTCTATGTCTGCCAGAAGATTTTCAACCACTTTCAATTCAGTTTCATGATTCTTGCGACGCCGGGCGGCTTCTTCCCGGTAACTCTCCCAGATATCCAGCCCCAGTATGGCGCTGAGGATGCGCTTACGATCACCGGGGCGTTGCTGTGCGAATTGGTCAGCTTTTCCCTGGAGGAAGAAGGAGGCATTGGTGAAGGTTTCATAATCGAGGTGCAGGGTACGCCGGATGAGGTCCTCGGTGGCACGCAGCGTGGGTTCAGTGAGAATCAGCCAGCCGCCTTCAGGGTTTTGCAGGCGTAGCTCGAGGAGGGTGGATTTATCGCGCGCTTTGCTGCGGTGAACCTGATAAATCGCCCCCTCATAACCAAAATCAAGTGTGACTTCCGCGGCTTTTGAATGTGTATTGATGACCGCATCATCGCGGCGACGGGCTTCACCAAACAAAACCCAGGTGATTGCCTCCAATAAGGAGGATTTACCAGCCCCGTTGGCGCCTGAGATACATGCCAGGTTGAAATCGCTGAAATTTATCTCAACCGGATCGGTGTACGAAAGAAAACCGCTGATTTGCAGGCGATTTAAAATCATTCCAGCTCCGACTCTTCTTCATCGGACAACGTGGGGGGGTGCACCCGGTTAACGAGCACTTTATCCACCCGGTTCCCATCCATATCCAGCACCTCAATTTCCAGATCTCCGCAGGTGAAGGATTGACCGGCAACCGGGATGGAACCCAACTGATTCATCACAAAGCCTCCCACCGTCTGGTAACCCACTTTGTCCTCTTCCGGCAGGTGGTCGAGATCAAAGAGGTCCTTAAACTCATCAATCGGTAGCAAACCATCCAGAAGGTAGGAACCATCCTCTCGTTGGAAGATTTCAGGCTCTGATGACTCGTCAGTTCGGGGCAATTCCCCAATGATGGCTTCAAGCACATCGAATAAGGTAACAAAACCAAGCACGCCGCCATATTCATCAATAATCAAAGCTTCATGAACGCCCATTTCTTTTTCCATTTCCAAAACACGAACAGCAGGTGTGTTTTCAGGAATAAAGAGAGGCTTTTCAAGCAGATCAAGAATATTAAAGGGTTCGTTGGCAAGAACTTTTTCGAGCAGGGTTTTGGCTTTCAGAATTCCCAGCACATTGTCCAACGAACCACGGGCAATGGGAAACCTTGAGTAGGGGCTGGCGAGGATTGTCTTGATCATTTCGTCAATACTGTCGTCCACGTCCAGCCAGACAATCTCGGTGCGAGGGGTCATAATGGCGTTGATTGAGCGTTCATTCAACCTGAACACACCTTCCACCATATCCTGCTCGGTTTCAGCGAAGACCCCCACCTGCGTTCCCTGATCAATGAGCACTTTTATCTCTTCTTCGGTGATGGGAGGTTCGCCGGAGGGTTTGATCCCCAGCAGACGGACGCCTAGTTCCGTAGAAGCGGAAAGCAGACTGATCAACGGGGCGGTGATTTTGGAGATGAAGCGCATAATTCCGGCAACATTGGCAGCAATCTTTTCCGGGTTATTAAGAGCGATTCTCTTGGGGATGAGTTCTCCAATGACAAGAGAGAAATAGGTAGTCACTAAAACAACAATGATCAATGACAGGGTGGGTGCTGCGGAGCTGATCCAGGGCACCTTAGCCAGCTCGGTCGCCAATCGCTCTGCCAGTGTGGCGCCGCCGAAAGCACCGGTGAGCATGGCGACCAGCGTAATGCCAATTTGAACGGCGGAAAGGAATTTGCTGGTAGACCCTGCCAGCAGCAGAGCATTTCGGGCACCTGAATCGCCTTCTTCGGCTCGTTGTTCAAGACGCACTTTGCGTGCCGAAACGATTGCGATCTCTGACATCGAGAAGAAGCCGTTTAGCAGGATCAGAACAAAGATGACCAAAATCTCAATTACTGTACTTGACATTACTCTTCCCCTTCACTGCCAGGCAGGTTTTCTTCACTGGATACAGCTTGAATGATAGACTGCGCCAGAGATTGGAGTTTTTCAGTTTGTTTTGGCTGTGTGCTGATCGAACTCCAGTAAAGAGAGAGAAGTTCAAGCGGGCTGAGACTGGCGATGGATTGATCAGGCGGCAACCGCAGACGCGATTCTTCCTGCGGACGGCGAATGAGGTGAAATTCAAGGGCAGGGGAACAGTAATCCCGCAAAGCGGTTTCATCAATAAAAACATCCAGCTCACGCGGATATTCAATAATCAATCGGATAATGGATTCTGGAATGCGGGATACAGGGGGTAAGGCAGCGAAAAGTTTGTCCATCAGACCCTCCCGCTCATGTAGTTTCACGGTTTTATCATAAAAAGCGCGCCCTTTGAGGGGAATAAAACGATAGCTGGTTTCCCCTTTTTCCACTTCAGCCAGAACAAAGCCTTTCTCATCTGCGGCTTCCCCAAAATCCACACGCTCAATTGAGCCGGGGTAGATCACAGGGGGATGACTGCCGGGATTAAGATTCTGAAATTTATGAATGTGCCCAAGGGCGACATAATCCAGACGTGGATCTTTGACCAGGGAACCTGGCAGGACGACATCCTTGCCGAGCATCACGGTACGTTCGTTGCCATACACCGCGCCCTGAACAGAGGCATGAGCAGTGAGAATGGTCGGCAAAGCAGGATCGAGCTCCTGCATGCGGGCTTCAAGGATGGTGGCGATGCGTTTCTCCAGCTCCTCGTTGACCACGTCCCCGTCTCCAGCTGAAAGTTGCAAGGCAGCCATCAGGGTGGAGCGGAACACCCAGGGAAGCGCCAGCACCTGCAATGGTAGCCCCCACAGATCGGCAGGTCGGAGCAGTTCGGGCTTCTGCAATACGCGAACTTTAGGCACTTGCAGTGTGTCAAATTCCTGAAGCGTATGCGCCCTTCCGCTGGCAGGGCTTAGGTCGTGATTGCCCACGAGCATCAACAGCGGAATGCCTGCCATGGGCAGGCGGATCATACGCCGCCCCCATTCTCGTTGAAAGGTGGGGGAGGGGGTGCGATCTTTATAGGTATCTCCAGCAAAGAGCACCAGATCCACCTTTTCTTCGATAGCACAATCCACGATCGTGTCGAGGGCTTTCAAAAAATCCAAAACACGGATGGGCAATCCGGTCTCGGGATCGTGCTTGCCATATGTGGCGATATCAATGTGGGCGTCAGCGAAATGTAGAACTTTAACCAAAAAAACCTCCCGCTACCCTATTAGTATAGCGGTTTTCAGGGAGTCTCGCCAAGTTGCTCGAGCATATCAACCCCAGGCGCGAATCCTGGGTGAACCTTGACACTGGCGCGTAAATCTTCAATTGCCCGGTTGGTATCCCCCAGCGCATAATAGGATAATGCCCGCCAATAATAACTTTCTTCCAACACAGGTTCTGCCATATACTCCAGCGTTTGATCTGCCAGATTGATCACATCCTGATAACGCCCGGTGAAATAATAGGCAAAATAAGGACCTGTTTGATACCAGAGCATGCGATATGGACGCAGCGATTCCTGAATTTGAGGATAAAGGCTGAAGGCAGTGTCATAAGAAACCGCTGCGGTAGCATAATCTTGCATATATACCATACTGGTGCCGGCATTGAACCAGGCAAAGAATCGGTCTCGGATTTCCGGCAGGGTGGTGGCTTCCTGCATGGCGCGGTCATAAGCGATCTGATTCGCAGTGGCATCTGTGGCAAGTGGTCCAAGCGCGTTAAGAACATCATTTTCTTTTTCGGGCGGATACACCACAATGAAAACGTAATTAAACGCACGCCATACTTTCTGAAGCTCCCCATACTTGACTTCAAAACCACGAAACTCTTGCAATTCATTATCTGAAATTGCATCCATCCCCTCTGGCGGATGGCTGAGCAAGTAAGAATCCTGGGTGGTGAAGATCTGGCGTTGGTCATCATACCCGACCAGTAACAGGTAATGCCCCATCCAGCCTTCACTGGTCAGGTTCGCAGGTTCGAATCCAGTCTCGATCATTACCGGAAAACCTGCGCTGATCAAGGACTTAAGGGTCTGTAAATCTCCTCCATAACGCCATAGAGCCCGTTGAGGCGTGTATCCATTGACAAAGTCGATCATTTCATAGGGCATGACATTTTTATCGCGCGAGTTTGGTTTAAGCACGGCGGCGGTTTCATTTTGCGTCTGCCCCCATTTGTAATAGGAAAGATACATGGAGAGCGTCGCCGGTCCGCAATTATTCCATAATTGGGGCTCACCGATCACGCCAGACAAATAAGCGGATGAGGGCAATGGAATGGGGGTGGGGGTCGGAGTGAAGGTGGGATCAGGGGTAGGGCTCTGGGGTGTGAGTGGAATCTCAATATTGGTTGAAGGGGTGGGGGCGTACGCCGTTAGTGTGGCTGCCACGGCTGTTGCCACGGCGGCATCTTCCTCCGGATTATTGGAAGGGACAAACACTGCCTCACTGGGTGGTTTGAGCCAGTATTTAATATCTGTATAAGCTTCCCGTGAATAATACGTCACCCGTGACCATATGGGTGGGAAACTGAGCAGGATCCCCAGGATGAGGATGACAAGAGGAATGATCCACCAGTATTTTTTCATTTTTCCAGACATGAGGGCATTATATCATTCCGGTACGGTGCATTTTATCAGCACCACCTGAAGTAAAAAAAGGAGGCGATAACCGTACAACTCTGAGAACGCCAATGTAAAGCGCCTGGGTCAGGGTGTGGTGAGACCAGAAGCTGGAGGGTCTTTCCTGTCATGGCTAACGGGTTCTGATGCGGGCAGCGGCGGAAGAAGAATCAGGAACAAACAGGGCTTGTATTGCGGGGAGTACCTAAGCCAGACACTCGGCGCGGTCCGCAGGGCTGAGGGAGGCACGGGCAATATCGCGAACATTGTTGACACCCGTGAAAAATTCGCGCATGATCACCAGAGAGAGATAACGACCAACCGGAGTAGGAATCGAGGCATCATGCTTTGAAAAGGCTCCCAACAGGTTGAAGAAAGCCATCTCCAGACCCAATCCAAGGTGTGCCGGGACGCCAAAGCGCTTCTCAAATTCCTTACGGTCAAATTTCAAGCCAAACATGTCCATCATCATGCGGTAACGCATTTGCTGATAAGGTGTGAAATGCCGCATCCCGCTGATAGCCATTTCGCCTGCCTGCACGCGTTGTTCGTATTCGTTCAGGGAGAAAGTGCTGGCATAGAGGTTGCCATCCAGATAAGAGAAAGAGCCAGAACCAACGGCGACATATTCTTCGCTTTCCACAATATATTCGTCAATCAGGCTGGAATCTCCGCGGGCATACGTCCATGCAGAAAGCGGAATAAAGTCGTTTGCCAGACCTTCGTTGATGATATGGTAATAGGCTGCCTCACGCTCCGTTTCCAACTCACCAACGCTGTTCTTCATCGAACGGCTGACGGAAGGAGAGGTCATCAACGGGTAAAAGGTCACCTGCTGAGCGCCGGAGGCAATCACCTGCTGAATATCCTGGCGCAGAATCTCGGGGGTCTGGCTGGGGAAATTAAAGATCATGTCCACATTGAGGGACTTGAAATGGGGAGCCGCAGCGCGAATATTCTCAAGGATGGTCGAACCGGAACCGAATTTCTCGTAGCGGTTCATCTGTTTTAATAGACCATCATCAAAACTCTGAACGCCAACCGAAAGCCGTTGGACACGGTTTTCGAGCAATCCAATCATTTCCGGGTTGAGGTGATTGGGGTTGGTTTCGCAGGAAACTTCCTGAATGTCGAACAACTCCCGGGCGAGGTCAATGGTGGCAATCAGTTCCTCGGGCAGAATCGTTGGTGTACCACCGCCAAGATAGAGGGAGGAGAAGCGGTATCCCAGATCCGCCACGATCCGCATTTCTTCGCGCAGAGAATGAAAGTACCGCAACGCTTTGTCGCGATTTAAAACGAAACGGTTGAACGAGCAATAAGGACAAAGGCTCTCGCAAAAAGGCACATGAGCATAGAGTGTATACGTGTGACCGGTTTTTGGAGGGGGGACGGCTTTTATGGCGATGGATTGGATGGAAAGATACTGTTTGGTAGTTTTTTTAAGGTAAGCACTAAGAAGTCGTTCGGCTGCCTGGATAGTTTTCGTTGGGGTGAAAATGTTTTTTGAAGGGGTCATTGTAAATTACAAATGTTGATAAGATTTGGCGCCATGAAAGGGATTCGCGGTTCCAGTTTTGTATTTTAGCATGATCTGTTGGATTTCTGCTGACAAAAGTCATCTACAAAAACGTCTTTAATGTCACCATTTTCAACACAATTATTCGTCAGCGAATCCTCTTTCCTGCTTTCGAAAGGGAATTATTTTAAGGAAAAGCAGGAGCACGCGTTTACGTGCTCCTGCTGTAACGAGAAGTGAGTTACTTCTCGGTGAATTCTCCATCAACAACATCGCCATCACTTGACGATGATTGCTGATCTGTGGCTTCCTGCGAGGATCCTGATGCCTGAGTGGTGGTCTGCATAACGCGGGCATATTCCTGCTGCAGCGCATCAGTGAGATTCTTAATCCGGCTGATATCCTCGCCGGTCATTGCCTGGCGCAATTCCTGAATCTTGGCATCGATAGCGCTCTTTTCATTTCCTGGAATCTTATCGCCAGCTTCTTTGACAGCTTTTTCCACCTGATAAGCGGTATTGTCTGCCAGGTTGCGGGCTTCCGCCAGTTCTTTAAGCCGCTCATCTTCGGCTTTATGAAGTTTTGCCTCTTCAACCATGCGGTCAATATCCGATTTCTGCAAATTGGTCGAAGCGGTGATGGTTACTTTCTGCTCACGCCCGGTGGCTTTGTCCTGCGCGGTAACATTCAAAATGCCGTTGGCATCAATATCAAATGTTACTTCGATTTGAGGCATACCGCGGGGGGCAGTCGGGATACCTTCCAGCCTGAAGCGTCCAAGCGTCATGTTATCAGCAGCCATGGGGCGTTCACCCTGTAGCACGTGAATATCCACCGCAGTTTGACCATCCTCGGCTGTGGAGAAGATTTGCGACTTGCGGATGGGGATGGTGGTATTACGTTCGATGATCGGGGTCATCACGGAGCCCATTGTTTCAACACCGAGTGAAAGGGGTGTGACATCCAAAAGGAGGATATCCTTTACCTCACCGCCCAGCACGCCGCCCTGAATGGCAGCCCCGATCGCGACAACCTCATCCGGGTTGACGCCTTTATTCGGCTCCTTATTGATCAAGTTGCGCACCAGGTCAACGACCTGTGGCATCCGGGTGGACCCACCCACGAGCACCAGTTCGTCAATATCTGAAGGTTTCAAACCGGCATCTTTGAGTGCATTCTCAAACGGTTTCTTGCAACGCTCCAACAGGTGAGCGGTCATTTGCTCGAACTTTGAGCGGCTGAGTTTGGTGACCAGGTGTTTGGGTCCGGTGGAATCCGCTGTGATGTAGGGCAGGTTGATCTCGGTTTCCATCACCGTTGAGAGTTCAATTTTTGCTTTTTCAGCTGCCTCACGCAGTCGTTGCAACGCCTGCCGATCTTTGCGCAAATCAATTCCCTGTTCCTTCTGGAACTGGTCGGCAGCCCAGTTGACAATCACCTCGTCCCAATCATCTCCGCCCAGGTGAGTGTCACCACTGGTGGATTTGACCTCGAAGACACCTTCTCCGACTTCCAATACCGAGACATCAAATGTTCCACCACCCAGGTCAAAGACGAGGATCTTTTCATTTTTCTTTTTGTCCAGTCCATACGCCAGTGCGGAAGCCGTTGGCTCATTGATGATGCGCATGACTTCCAAACCGGCAATTTTACCGGCATCCTTGGTTGCCTGGCGCTGGCTATCGTTAAAATACGCCGGAACCGTGATGACTGCCTGCGTCACCTTTTCACCGAGGAAGGCTTCGGCGTCAGCCTTAAGTTTGCCCAGGATCATGGCTGAGATTTCCTGAGGTGAATAATCACGGTTGGTCGCCGGAATATGCACCCGGGCATCATTCATCGGACCAGCAACAACCTGGTAAGGGACCATTTTTCGTTCGGTTTCCACTTCATCATAGCGACGTCCCATAAATCGCTTGATCGAGAACACAGTATTTTCAGGGTTAATCACAGCCTGCCGTTTTGCGGTTTGCCCAACCAGACGTTCACCATTTTTGTTGAAGGCGACCACAGAAGGGCAGAGGCGTGAACCTTCCGCAGTACTGATCACCACAGGATCGCCGCCTTGCATAACCGCAACAACAGAGTTTGTGGTACCCAAGTCAATTCCAATTATCTTTCCCATAGACATTCTCCTTTTTGAAGAATAATAGCTTTTAGTTTCTGTAAAAATAGCAGATGAGTATAAGAACAATATCAACATTACATTTGAATCTTATTTACGCTCAATCAAGCACTCCGTTGGACATGCTATAATCCTGAAAAGGAAAAAGAAAAAATGAAACCCCGCATCCGTTCTCTCTTGCAGCTGCTATTCCTGTTCC
The DNA here is from genome assembly GCA_018056725.1 of Anaerolineaceae bacterium. Lineage (GTDB taxonomy): Bacteria > Chloroflexota > Anaerolineae > Anaerolineales > Anaerolineaceae > UBA6107. Next base: position 32,276 of record JAGPFF010000012.1, on the reverse strand, counting down.
TTTTCATGTTTCCGGCATTTGCTCAGCCAGCACAAGCGCAATCTGCTATACCGACAGCCGTTGTGGTGGAGCTCGAAGGACCCTTAACCCCCGTATGGAGCGGCATGCTGGAACGGGCGATCCACAAGGCGGATGTGGAAAATGCGGATGTACTGGTGATTGAGCTTAATACACCGGGAGGCGGTGTGGAGCTGATGAACAGTCTGATGCAGCAAATCCTCGCCAGCCCGGTACCGGTGGTGGTTTATGTTTCACCGCGCGGGGCAATGGCTGCATCCGCCGGGACGTTAATTGTTCTTTCCGGGCAAATTGGCGCCATGGCGCCAGAATCTTCAATCGGCGCAGCCAGCCCCGTGGGCATGCAGGGGGAGGATATTGAATCCACTCTCGAGGAGAAGACCAAAGAGATCCTCAAAGCCAGCGCCCGCTCCCTGGCGGAACGGCGCGGTGAGGCAGCAATTCAACTGGTGGAGGAGGCGATTGATTCTGCTAAAGCTGCCAGTGCATCAGAAGCGCTGAAGGCAGGGTTGATTGATATCGTTGCCAAAGACATGGATGACCTGTTCGTGCAGTTGGATGGCAGAACGGTGTTGGTAAATGGGGAAGAAGTGGTGCTGCAAACGCGTGGCGCCCAAACAATACCGGTTGAGCCAAGCATGATTGAAGAAATCCTTGGCATGCTTACCAACCCCAATATTGTTTTTATCCTCCTTTCTATCGGTGTGCAGGCGATCTTGATTGAAATCTCCAGCCCTGGCGGTTGGGTGGCTGGCACCATTGGCGTCATCCTGATGGCGCTGGCGATTTATGGGCTGGGCATCCTTCCGGTCAATTGGTTCGGGATCGTTTTCCTGATCGTGGCATTTGTACTGTTTATTCTGGATATCAAAGCGCCAACCCACGGCGCGCTTACCGCAGTTGGAACAGCTTCTTTCATTGCTGGGGCATTAATCTTGTTTAATTCCGTGCGTTTGCCTGGTTACCAGCCTGTATCGGTAGGTCTGGTGATCGGTATGGGGATCTTCATCGGGCTGACGTTTTTCGCGGTGGTGATGGTTGCCTTGAGGGCGATGAAAAAGCCCATTATCACTGGCAGAGAATCGTTGACCGGACGGGATGGCTATGTGGTCACCCGCCTGGCACCTTCTGGCGTTGTGCAGGTGGCGGGTGAACAGTGGAGCGCCTCACTGGAAGCCGGGGAAAGACCTCTGAAAGCAGGTGATAAGATCCGGGTGGTACGGGTGGAGGGGGTGCGATTGATCGTCAAACCATTGGAAGGGAACGAAACTCAACACTCCTGAGTCTGCTTTCAGATGAAGACCTTTGAAAAAATTCCTCTCTATCCATTCTTATTTGCCCTTTACCCGGTAGTTTATCTTCTGGCTGAAAATGTTGGCGAGGTGAAGATAATCGCCGGAGTGCGAACTGCGCTTCTCTTTCTCTTACTGGCGGCATTCGCTTATGGATTTGCTTACCTGTTAATGCGGGATGCGAAAAAAAGTGCCCTGGTGGCACTGGTAATGCTGCTGTGTTTTTTTGTGATTTTTTTCTTTTTGTATGCTCCACTCTACCGCGCGCTGCGGGAAACAGCGATTAATGGAAGGATAATCGGACGCCACCGCTACCTGGTGCCGGGGAACGCCATTTTGGTGCTCGCGAGTGGTATATTATCCACTTTGGTCTTTCGCCGAATTAAGCCCAAGAGCCTGCGTACCCTGACCTTTGGCTTAAATGCGGTGAGCGTCGCCCTCCTGCTCATGCCACTGGTCACCCTGCTCAGTTATTCCATGCGGGAGAAGTTAGCGCCAAGACTTCAGGTCAGCGATCTGCCGCCTCTGGCGGAGATTAAAACGACACCCGAGAAATTGCCCGATATTTACCTGATCATCCTGGATATGCACACCAGCGATCACGCATTACGAGAATTGACCGGATATGACGATTCGGCTTTCAGCAAAGCTTTACGGGATAGAGGTTTTTATATTGCCGAATGCAGTCGCAGCAACTATCCCACCACGCAGTATTCGCTCACCTCGGAACTCAATCTGGATTACCTGCAAAACCTGTCCGATGCGACGGATCTACATATCCTTTATCAGTACATGCAATCCAGCCGTTTGCAGCGCACCGTGAACGTGGCGGGCTATCATGTTTACGCTTTTGAAACCGGTTATTCCTACACCGAATTAAAAAATGCCGATAAACTATTCACTCCTGTATCAAGCGCGGCTGACCTGTTATCCTATCCTGGGGTCACACCGTTTGAAAGCCTCATTCTGCAAGTTTCAGGTGGAAAAATCCTCTACGAAACCCGTGACCAGCTTTCACAGAAAATGCAATATCTCATTGATGCTCCCTATGTGGAATACCGCGATCGCATCCTTTACCAGTTGGAAACCCTGCCCGCCATTCACCAGGAGGACGGTCCCAGATTTGTTTTTGCTCATATTCTTGCCCCTCACTCGCCGTTTGTCTTTGACCGCAATGGGGAGTTTGTACCCCGGAGGACACCGTTTTCGCTCAACTCTGATCCCGAAGGCTATGACTTCTACGAATTTGGCGATGCCTATTATGAAGAACTGCTCTATCTCCACGTCCGATTGATAGATGTCATCGATCAAATACTGGCAGAGAGCGAAACCCCGCCGGTGATTATCATCAATGGGGATCATGGCATCCCCAGGGCTGCCGGGCGGGGAGCACAATTTGAGATCTTTAATGCCCTATATCTCGGTGATGCGAATTCTTCCGACCTGTACAGCACCATCTCCCCGGTCAATACATTCCGCGTGGTCTTAAATCAACTTTTCAGCACGGATTATCCGTTGATGGCGGATGAAAGCTTTACCTTTGATGCTGATCAGGGTCGCTATTACCCGTTTACCACTGATTTCACCTGTCCCTAAACTTCAAGCTGCTGATCCGATCCTTGCTGGCGACAGAGACTGATCTTTCACCTGAGGGGTGTATTTCTAATTCGCCTGCCCGTTTAGCTGTCCCTTTGCCCTTCAGAGTGAAGGGGGAATGATGCCCGGTTTCGTTTTTTATGAGAGAGGAAACCTAGGAACAACGTTAACATAAGGGTGCATCCGATGATCAGGAAAAGACTGTAAGCAAGAGGTGAGACGTTTTCGAGTAGCACCCCTGCCACCCACGGCAGTGACAATCCACCAATACTGCCCATGGCAGCCAGCAAGCCGACCGCTTTTCCCTGGTCAGCCGGGAAGGCGCTGACTGTTACAGCAACAGAAGTAGGATAAATCGTCCCGAAGGAAAACCCTAAAAGGAGGATGGCACCGATAGAGAAAACCAAATTACCGACTCCGAAGGCGAACAGTATTGATCCAAGCAGGCTGCCAAAAATGGCAAGAATCAGCAGACGGGTGTGCCCGAGCCGTCCACCGGCAGCGGCTCCCGCCAGACGACCGACGGTCAGCGCTGCCCAATAAGCAGATGTCACCAGCGCGCCATTCTTCTCCAACATTCCGGTTGTGACTCCCATAAAGGTTGTAATCCAGCTGCCGGAACCATACTCTACGCCAACATAAACAAGAATGAGGAGACAAATCAGCCACAAATAAGGGGAACGATAAATGTTTTTTCCTGTGGCTTCCTGCACAGAAGCAGGTTGTGTTACGTCAGCCTGGTTCGGGGGAGTTTCTCGTAATTTGAAGATAATCACTGCGAGGACAAGAAAAACGGCTGCTGCGAACCAGTGCACAATCAAACCAGACCCCAATGTTGCCAGTGCCAGACCGACGGCTGCCGGTCCGAGGATGGCGCCAAGACCGAAGAAAAAATGCAGCAGGTTGAGCATGGAAGTTGAATTGTGCGGGTAAGCCGAGGAGACCACCAGGTTTGCGCCCAGATCCAATCCACCCTGACCCATACCGGTAAAAAACACCAGTGCCAGCATCAGCGGCAGGGAACGGGAGAGAGTGACTCCCGGAAGGCAGATTACCACCAGCAGCAGCGATACCAGCAGCAGGGGACGCAGACCATAACGATCCGTCAGTGGACCGGCAATCAACTGGGTGACCAGTGACCCCAGAAAGAGAAAAGTAAGCACGGCACCCACTGCGGCTAAGGTCGAACCGGTGCGCGCTGCCAGTTCACCCAAAACAGGACCGATGGCGGCATTAAACATGCCGAAGGCGAGGAAGAGGCTGCAGGCAAGGATCATTTGATTGCGAGGTTTGGTTTCGAACATGGAGGATCCTTAATGTAGGAAATAGACTTGAAAAAAGAAAACGAGGGAAACGATCAGTCCAATAGTGACCACGATCCACCGCAGAGTGATGGGATTAACCCTGCCAGCCAGTTTTCCGCCAGCTGAACCGCCCAGCAGGGCGCTGACTGCCATCACGCCGACGATTGCCCAGCGAACCTGCCCTGAAAAGAGAAATAGGATCGCCGCGGCAGTGTTCGCGGCAAAAGCGATGGATTGTTTAAGCGCATTTAGACGGGTGAGGTTATCCTCGAACACCAGTGCAAGCAGCGCAAGCACGATCACGCTCAAGCCGGCTCCAAAGTAACCACCGTAAACGGCTGCCAGGGCAATGGCGACCATAGCAATAAGAGTGCGCGGTTCCTGTTTGGCATTGGAAGATGCTTGCGCCTTCAAACCAAGTTTGCGCCGTAATGGTTCCGCAAGCGCCAGAAGCAGGCTGGCGAAAAAGATTAGAAAGGGGACAAGCTGTTTGAATACTTTTTCACCCGTGTGCAGCAACAACAGACCCCCCACCAGACCCCCCACCAGCGCAGCTGGAAGCAGTATTTTTAAACGTGACCCCTGATCGGTCAGGTCTTTTCGTTGCGCCCAGGTGGCGCCAAAATAACCAGGGAAAAGCGAAACTGTGCTGGTGATATTGGCAACGACCGCCGGCAGCCCCAGCGCGGTGAGGGCAGGGAAGGTGATCAGTGTACCGCCGCCTGCCAGCGCGTTGACCAGACCGGCAGCAAAGGCGGCAATAGCGGCGAGCAAGTATTGGAGCGGAGAGGTCACGGATTCAATTGTAGCGTATCTTTTGCGCCTTGAACCGTCAAACCACTATTTCCCGGCAGATTTCAAGCCGATCCAGTCGCTTTGAGCCAGGATATGACCTTCCATCTGAGATTTAACTTCCTTGAGGGTCACCCCCTGTTTTGCCTCAAGGGTTATGTCGAGCGCGTAAAGGGTGAAAACATAATGATGGGTTCCGGAAGGCGGACAGGGTCCGCCATAACCATTTTTACCAAAACTGTTGCGTCCAGCGATGCCCACTTCGGGTCCGCCTATGCTTTCCTCAAGAGAGGTGAGATCGGGCGGAATGTTCGCCAGTAGCCAGTGTACCCAGTTTCCGCCATCCGGATCAATCATGGTGATGGTAAAACTCCGGGTTCCTTCGGGTGCGTCTTCCCAACGAAGCGCGGGCGAATAATTCTCACCGTTGCACTGATTCCCCATTTTGTAGGCATACCGATTTGCCATTTCACCGTTATTGGCGAAGGCAGAACTGGTTAATTTAAGCATTTCTCCCTCCATCGTATCCGTGGCGGCTGCAGGTTCCTCTGCAGTGGCTGTTGAATATGCTGAACAACCCGCTGACAGGAAAACAAGCGAACCTATGAGCAAACGCCAGGCAAAATTAAAACTCTTGTGCATCCTGCTCCTGATAGATTCATTTTACCCATTTTGGTAATAAAAAAACACCATGGAAAATCCATGGTGTATTTAAGGATTTACGCCTGGATGAATCAACTGTTCAAATCTTTTTTGGTCCCTGCCATAATCTCATCAATATGAGCCATCACATCCGGGGTAAGTTTATCGAGTACGTCGATGGCTTTCATGTTTTCACGTACCTGTTCCACACGGCTGGCGCCGGTGATAGCGCTGCTCACATTGGGGTTTTTAATGCACCAGTCAATCGCCAGGTGCGGCAGGGAAATGCCTAATTCGCGGGCGAAGTTCCCCAACTCCTGTACTTTCCGCAGCGCTTCCTGGTCGGTGAATTTGTTACGCAGCCATTCAAACCCCTCCAATGCACCACGAGATCCTTCAGGGATGCCATGCTGGTATTTTCCGGTCAATAGCCCGGCGCCGAGTGGACTGAAAATTGTCGCCCCGTAGCCATAATCCTTGAACAGGCGGGCATATTCCTTTTCCATGCGGTCGCGCCAGAAAATATTGTACTGTGGCTGCTCCACCACGGGTTTGTGCAGATGGTATTTATCAGCGATCTCAATCGCAGCGACGATATCCGCTGCCGGCCATTCAGAGGTTCCCCAGTAGAACGCCTTGCCCCATTCAATGATGTTATGCATCGCCCAGACAGTCTCCTCAATGGGTGTGGTGGGGTCAGGGCGATGACAGTAGAGCAGGTCGACATATTCCAAGCCTAAACGCTTTAAAGAACCATTGATTCCTTCAATCAGCCGTTTGCGATTAAGGGTATTCTTCTCGTTAATTCCTTCCTGAATGCCAAAATAAATCTTGGTGGAGACGAGGTAACTGCTGCGTCGCCAGCCCAGTTTTTTCAGCGCATACCCCATCACTTCCTCTGATTTTCCGCCAGCATAAACTTCGGCGTTATCGAAGAAATTCACGCCAGCGTCATAAGCTGCCGCCATACAGTCCACCGCGGCTTCATTCCCCACCTGCGTGTGGAATGTGACCCAGGATCCAAGCGAGAGCACGCTGACCTGGATGCCCGTATTTCCCAAGTGTCGGTATTCCATCATCCACCTCCAAAATATATCTTTTAATCATTCTAACATTAGTAAGGTAGGGTTGGAATACTCTTTCAATGCAAGAAATGAGATTTTGGCAATTTTCAGCACCAGAGAACTCAATTGTGTGGGGCGACCCGGTAAAAATAATGGAAGGTATGAAATTTGTCGCCTGTTATACAAAATATAAACCAATACACCCTTGCCAGACTGTATCCTATGCCCAACACAAGGAATAAAGAGGCATAAATGAAAACGAATCAACAAAATACAAACTGGTGGCTCGATGCTGGCATGGGCGTTGGCTACCTTTTCTGCTTTAGCTTGGATTTCACCGGTCTGATCGGTCATGAATTACTGGGCATATTGGTTGGTGGACTGGCGTTCGTCCACCTGATGATTCACGTCCATTGGGTTACTGCCGTTGGTAAGCGTTTCTTCAAAGGGACAAACGCACGAAACCGCTGGTATTTTCTTATCGATCTTTCCCTTTTCCTGGGTTTTGCTGCAATCACGGGTACTGGTCTGGTGATTTCGAGCTTTCTTAATCTTAATTTACCCAATTATGACCTGTGGCGGGTGATCCATATCGGTTCTGCCGTGCTTACGCTTGGAGTTCTAGTGGTCAAGATTAATTTACATCGACACTGGATTATCAATGTGGGGCATAAAATCTTTGGTCGCCGGGCTCCACAACCATCCCGCTCACCACAGCCTGTTCCCGTACTGGTGCCGGTGCCTGTGGATCAACGGCGGATCGATCGACGCCAATTCCTGGGTATGATGGGAGTGGTCGGCGTGGGATCAGCGTTGGCGGTAAGCAATCTCCTTTCAGAGAGCACGTTGCGCAAGGTCAATGCCGTCACCGCAGAAACAGGCAGCGAATCACTCTCTGCTTCAGCAAGCCAGGCAGTCACTGCCACGCAAAATACTGCGGCGGAGGAATCTGTAGCAAGCAGCGCTGCCCAGGTGAGTACGGAGACAGTGGAACCAATGGTCACGGAAAACCCGCAGCCAACAGCAACCGTTATTCCGTCGCAAGCAGCCGCAAACTGCCAGGTTCGCTGCCCGCGTGGTTGTTCGTTCCCGGGTCATTGTCGCCGGTATACGGATCAAAATGGCAACGGTTACTGTGATCTAGGAGAATGCCTTTGACCTTTGCTAACCTTAGCGGTACGCACCTAAAAGCGGGATCAGTCATCTTGACCGATCCCGCTTTTTCGCCTACTATAACAGGAAAACTCACGAGGTCTGGTAAGATGCATGGGATGCGCCGATTGGCGAGTATTGAAGAGGGTGACTTTCAGGTTTCCTGGCCGTTGATCAAACGGGTGGTTAAGTATGCGCGCCCTTATCGATGGAGCCTGGTGGCGATTTTAGCCATTATCGTAGTAAATTCCGGGATCCATCTGCTCAACCCACTCATCATGCGGCAAATGATTGATCAGATAATCCCACAGGGGGATATCCAAAAACTGATTCTGTTCGCTCTCTTGCTACTTTTGCTGGCTTTAGTCAATAGCGCGTTCAACGTGGTCCAGCGTCGCCTCAGTGCTAACGTGGGGGAGGGAGTCATTCGAGATTTACGGGTTTCGTTGTATACCCACCTGCAGCGCATGTCGCTGCGATTCTTTGTCAATACGCGCGTTGGCGAGTTGATGAGCCGGCTGAATAATGATGTTGTCGGCGCGCAGAACGCTATCAGCAACACGCTGGTAACTTTGGTCTCCAATCTGGTGCAAGTAGTGGCTGTGATTGCCATGATGCTTGTTTTGGAATGGCGCCTGACCTTGATCAGTTTGATCATTGCGCCTCTGTTTTTGATTGCGGTGCGTAAAATGAGTGTAAAACTGCGCACTATTGTACGTAAACAACTTGAAGCCAACGCATCGATGAATGCGATGATGAATGAAACACTGAACATTGGTGGTGCGCTGCTGGTGAAACTCTTCGGGCGCCAACCGCTGGAAGTGGAACGCTTTACCAAGCGTGCAAATCAGGTAAAAGAGTATGGTATCTCACGTGCCCAGACGGGTTCTGTCTTTTTCGCGATCAGCGGTTTACTGGTGGCAGTAGGCACGGCTCTGGTCTATGGGTTGGGCGGATATTTTGCTATTAATGGTGTGTTCACCGTTGGTACCATTGTTGCATTCAGCGCTTACCTGGTCACCCTCTACGGCGCAATTCAATCTCTGGCGAATGCGCCTGTGGATTTTGCTTCCTCGATGGTGAGTTTTGAGCGGGTATTTGAGGTGATCGATCTCCCGATCGAGATTACAGAGGTTCCCGAAGCCATTGCGTTGCGTGATGTGCGTGGAGATCTTACCTTTGATCATGTCACGTTCGCCTATGAAGCGGGGGATGAAGGGTTCCTCAGCGATGTCCATCGTTATGGCAGCATGGATAGCATTACGACCACGCTTTCGGAGAAAGGACCTGAAGCCGAAGAAGAGCACCGGTCACAGGCGAGGGGAAATGCGCTCGAGGATGTCAGCTTTCACGTCACCGCAGGGCAACTGGTCGCGCTGGTAGGACCGAGCGGCGCCGGGAAAACCACTTTAACCTACCTGATCCCCCGGTTGTACGACCCCAGCAGCGGCGCGATCCAACTTGATGGTTTTGACTTGAAAAGGGTCACTCTGGAATCTCTCACCCGGCAGATCGGCATGGTCACGCAGGAAACATATCTCTTCCATGATACCATCCGCACCAATCTGCTCTATGCCAGGCTGGATGCCTCCCAGACCGATCTTGAGGAAGCCTGCCGGGCAGCGAACATCCATGACTTCATTCACGAGCTGCCAGAGGGGTATGACACCGTCGTGGGCGAGCGGGGATATCGTCTAAGCGGTGGCGAAAAACAGCGGCTCTCCATTGCCCGAGTGATTCTTAAAAATCCGCGTATCCTGGTGCTGGATGAGGCAACAAGCAGCCTGGACAGCGAATCTGAAGCACTGATTCAAGATGCTTTGAAGCGGGTCATGCAAAACCGAACCAGCATTGTCATCGCCCATCGTTTGAGTACCATCCTGGCAGCTGATCTGATTCTGGTTATTGACCGGGGAAAAGTGGTTGAGCAGGGGACGCATTCGGATTTGCTTATGCGGAACGGTTTGTATGCCTCCTTGTATCACACCCAGTTCAGAAAATCCTGATCAACAAATAAAACGCCCGGCGATCGTGAGCCGGGCGTCTTTCTCCGATAAAGAAATTCCTTAATGAGGAATGTAATCGAGGGATTCTGTGGAGCAAGTGCCTTTGAGATCCTCTGCGGAGCAAATCATCACTTCAGCCGAAATCTCTTTTCCTGTGGGGTCAAAATCAAACCCACCGGGGTCGCAGGTGGAAACAATCATCGAAACACCTTTGCCGAGATCCGCGAGCTCCGCGTATTTTGCCCCCGCACTCCAATGCACAAAGGAATTGCTTGTGTGCACGTAGGGGTCTTCAATTCCATCCACATAATTACGGATGCGAATGGATTTGAGCGTGAGGGCGCCAGTGTTGGTGATGGTAAAGTTGGATGCCCAGCCTGCGCCGCAAGCTGTAAGCCCGGAGAACTTCACGGTGAAAACGGGCGCCGGTGGAGGCGTGCTCGTGGCAGTAGGTCGCGGGGTGGGAATGGGAGTAAACACAGGCAGGAAGGAAACATCCCCGGCAACTGAGGTGAATTCTTTCCACACCCAGCAACCTCCGGCGGGCGCATCCGGAGCCTTCACGAAGAAATAATCTCCAGCCGGGTTAACCGCGATGACTTCGAGTATGGCACCAGAAGGGAAGGTGGTGATGACCGGGAAGTAAGTAGAAGCGCCTTCACGGCAGTTCGAACTTCCGGTCAGTGTCAGTTTTACCGCTTCTGGAGTAGGTGTGTTGGTGGGGGTTTCAGTGGCTGGGGGTACGGTTGCGGTGGGGGTGGAAGTATCGGTTGGGGTCACGCCCATGGTTTGGGTTTGCCCCACATTGTACGCAACTGCGGTTAATGTTCCCGCAACCAGGGTTTGCAGTTCATCCTCCGGTAGAGGGGCGGTTTGCGTGGGAACATTTTGGCAGGCGCTTAAGCCAATAGCCAGAATGCAACACAGGGTTAATACGGGTATCAATTTTTTCATCGTCTCATCCTTTTCTCAACCTATTGTAATTCACTCTTCACTATGGTGTGAAGGTGATCGTCTTTACCACGGAGGTGCCTTTGCGCCCGTCCTCAATATATAAGGTGACTTTGACATTAAACTCATGCCCCGTGGGGTCGTAGCCAAACTGACCTGGGTTGACACAGGCTACTTCTGACCCTTCCCCAATGATCAAATCTTCCTGACTGTTGGAAAGATCCAGCACGCAGGGATCCGCTGTAGTTCCCCGGAAGATGTCTGATTCATGGTAGTAATTCTTGTTGACTGTGCTATCCGTAAGATTGACCCGGATGGAACGCAAAATCAAACTGCCAGTGTTTTCCACGTACAGTACGATTCCATAATTATTGTTGCAGTTGACGAGGCGGGAATAGCGGACGCTGAAATCAATCTGACCGGTGGTGGGGGTGGGCCAGACGCGCGGCGTGGGAGAAGGCTGGGGAGTAAAAACCGGCAGTGATGAGGAACTTCCTTTGACCGTGGTGTATTTATCCCACACCCAGCAATAATCGCTCAGGTTTTTCGGGTTGCGAATGTAATAATAATCATTTTCCTCGTTGCGTGCCATGGCTTCAACCAGTGTGCCGGGTGATAGCAAAACACGCATTTCATACGTACTGGCTGGACCAGCACGGCAGTAGGATTCTTCCTTGACGGTTAACCAGACTCCTCCTACCGTTGGGGTGAGGGTTGGCGCGGGGGTGCGGGTGGGTGTAGGAGTGCGAGGGGATGGTGTGGGGGAGGCTGCCATAAAGGTAAGAGTTGGCACCACCGCGGTAATCGTTTCTGCTGATTGGGTGCCGGCAACGCTCAAAGCGACTGCGGTCTGCAGCACGGGGTTTTCTTCAGGTGGCAGCGGTGTAGGCGTGCTGCAGGAAGTGATGGGCAAAGAAATCACCAAAAACAGGAAAAAAAGTTGCAGCCATTTCTTTTTCATTGAGGATTTCATCCCGGTTCTTTCAATCATACTCATTCAAAAGAATTAATGCAACCTGTGGTTGGCGCATTTGTCTTGAGGGTTTTATTCATCCTGATAGGGAGAAAATCGTGGAAACTGGCTGGCTGAGCAGCGGGTGAGCCTGCCACTTTTGGGGCTGATCCAATAATCATGACCATCGCGATGTAAGAGTGGAATCCGCTGGTGGAGTTGCTGGTAATGCTCGCGAATCTCTTCAGAGAGATCAATGTAGCTCTCCATGTCTTCCAGCCAGGTTTCAAACAAGTAGTCAAAAGCGGTAAAAAAGCCATCCCGGTAGGCAGGTAGAACCCGGTCAAGATGGCTGATCACCCAGCAGGAAGACGAAAAGCTCCAATCGTACGTCATGCCGATGAAGCGAAAGTCAGCTGTTAGATAGGGGACAAAAGGAAATTGACGGCAGCTTACGGCACGGTAATTCCGCTGGCAGGCGCTTACACCCTGGCATGCCAGCAGGCAAAGATGATCCGGGGTTTGCGCACGCAATTCATGAGGGTCCGTTTCATCCTCCGGGCATTCATCCCCTCTCCATTCGTGCCATAATGAGCTGTGGGTCTGGAGATATTGCCATTCCGACCGGTAGGCGACTGGAACCGCATGGCAAATATCACAACAGAACGGAATGTCCGCTGGATGATGCTTTGCGCACTCTTTTCCACAATCTATGTCGGTGACGGGGGCATCGAAGAGATCGTAAATCATGCGGAAGGAGAGATTTGGCTGCTGAATAATCATGCTCCTGAACTAAAGGCGAGCGCCTAGCTCTCTATGATTGCCACCTGCTCAGATGCAGGTTGGAATCTTGTTTGACTGCCTAATTTGAGGTGAAGCAGGTAGTATCCAAGCACGGAAAGGAGGCACAATCCGCCGCCGATATACCATAACAGATTCGGGTTGAGGTTGTCGAGAATCACGCCAGCCAAACCCGGTCCAATGGTCGCAGGGATCGACCACGTCACGCCAAAAACGCCCATATAGCGCCCGCGCATCTCCTCCGGAGCAAATCCCATCGCCAAGGTCTGGCTGGTGGGTACAACGATCATTTCTCCGATGGTGACTACTACAATAGCCAGTACAAAAAACCAGTATTGATTGACAAATCCGAACATGGAGAAGCCGATGGCGTAAAAGATCGTCCCAAACGCCATCATCTTGAAAGGGGCTTTATCTTTGATCAGGCGGGTCATGCTGAACTGAAAAAGGATTACCACAATTGCACTGGCGGTAAGCAGGAATCCGTAGCCCTTTGGATCAATGCCATGGTTATCACGCAGGTAGACCGAGAGTGAGTTATACATTTGCTGATAAACCAATCCCATCAACATGCTCGCCACCAGGAAGGCGATAAAGGATGAATCGCGTAATACCTTTCCATACCCTTTAAAAGTGGTGAAAATACTTTCCACTTTTGTATCGGGGTGAGCCTCAGGCTTTGTCTCGGAGATGAAGAGGAAAAAGAGAAAAGCCACGATGCAACTGATGACCGCATCAATGATGAAAAGAGCAAGGAAAGACCTGTCAGCGACAAACCCGCCAATGGTTGGTCCGATGATCCAGGCGAGGTTGCCGATCACCCGCATGATGCCAAACCCTTCCTGTCGTTTTGACTCAGGGAGGATGTCGCCAATCATGGCATTATGAGCCGGTCCGGCGATATCCGAAAGGAGACCGATGACGACCACCAGTGGAATCAGGACAGAAAATTTATTAATAAATCCCAGTGTCAGGGTGCTGACGGCGCTGAAAACCAGTCCAAAGATGATCAGCTTGCGGCGTCCAAATTTGTCGGTCAACGCTCCCCCAACCATTTGCCCTATCAGACCGGTTATGGCAAATAACCCCAGAACAATGCCAGCCTCGGTCATGCCAACATTGAATTTCTGGGTGATATACAGGGAGAAGAACGGAAAAAGCATCGTTCCACCTACGTGGTCGATGAAGGAAACTCCAATTACCAGCCAAAATTTACGTGGGAATTCTTTCGCGGTTTGCTTAAAATTGATGTTTAACATAGCTCGCTGCCTTGAAGGATAAGAAGGCAATCATACCACCTAAACCCTTTTGTTCCCGGTTTTCATGCCAGTTTGAGGGGTGCCCGGCTTAACTGGCGAATTTTGATCAAGGTTTGCGGTCAAGGTTGTCTAGGATTGGGATGAGCAACCGTAAGACTTCAATCTCACGTTCCAACCAAAAGGGAAGACGTACGCTTGAATCAGAGGCGAGCTGTTCGTTCCGCCGTAAAGCCTCGGCAGGGGTGATCCAAACAGGAGTGAAACCAAGGTTTTGTTCGTAAAGCTCGAGTGACTGAGTATGAATCTGATCATCCAATTCGCACAGGTAATAGTAAGAGATCATGCGAAATGCTGACACTTGATCCTTGCTGGGAATATCCAGTTCCAACGCCGTCCCCAGGAGACCGGTCAGTGAGGTAAGCTGCCTGCCCGTTTCTTCCTGCAATTCACGGTTGAGCGCCTGATGGTGATTTTCATTTGCTTTCACGCCACCTCCCGGAAATTTATAATCCCCAACTTTACTTGAATAGACCATCAATAGTCGCTGATTGACCGGCGCCACAGCGCGAACTGCTTTCCGGATAAAGGGACGCTGATGGCGGGTTTGATCCTTTGAGCGGATTATCGCCAGGGTGAACGGGGTAGGGGGGATGAGGTGGTTGAAAGAGAACATCAGGGCTCAGTTTATTACAAAGGCGGAGGAGGGGGGAAAGCTTCTTGATTTTATCCCTAAAATGGCAGAATTCGTTAAATTCGTGAAATGTGAAGAGAAGATGCCGTAGTGTGTTTCATTATGGTTGGGGAAATCACCCCAGGCGGATTATGGCATGGAGTAGTGTGCAGACAGATCGTTCATTGTCCATGAAAGAACCACCACCTGGACAATTTAACCCCCGTAAATTAGGTATAAATAGAGCATCGTGCATCCCTTCTGCTGCATGAGCCTCCCTGGCTTTTGTTCAGCAATATTGTTGACCAAAAAGGCTTTTGATTTTGAGATTTGGATGGGCGGATCTGTTTGACCCTGGCAGCTCGCTGATGGCTGTATCGTCAGGATTTTCATTTGTGCAGACAAATAGGAGGTTAATCTTGCCCCTTCTGTGCTCACCATGGTATATCCCGGAAAAATGAATGGATCTTCAAAATTGAAGATAATGTGGATATAATTTATCCATCTATTGAGACATTTCTGCTCATTCAAGGAGTAAACTTTGCCTGAATTACTGGTAGCCTTTATTACTGGTTTTACTACTGGTGGGTTGAGCTGCATGGCAGTGCAGGGCGGGCTGCTGGCAACTTCTATCGCGAACCAAATCGAAAGTGACATTACAGCAAAGGCAGGCAGGAATGAATCGCGCAGTTTCAAGATCGCGTTGCCGATTTTGTTGTTTCTGGTCAGTAAACTGACCGTCTACACTCTTCTTGGCGCCTTGCTGGGAAGCCTCGGTCAGGTCCTCCGCATTACCCCCCTGGCACAGGCAATTCTGCAATTCGCAATCGCGCTCTTTATGCTGGGGAATGCTTTGCGGATGTTGAATGTTCATCCTATCTTTCGTTATTTTTCTTTTGAGCCCCCCGCGGCAGTAACCCGGTTTATCCGCCGCAAGGCAAAAGGGGAAACAACTTTTCTCACTCCGATCCTGCTGGGCGCACTAACCGTGCTCATTCCATGTGGAGTCACTCAGGCAATGATGGCGGCAGCGATTGCCACCGGAAACCCCCTCAGCGGAGCGGGCTTAATGTTTGCCTTTACCCTTGGCACCAGCCCTGTCTTTTTTGCACTGGCTTATTTTGCCACCAGGCTGGGTGCCTTGCTGGAAAAACATTTGGTGAGAATTACCGCTGCTGTGCTCATCCTCCTGTCAATTTTTGCGCTGGATACCGGCATGAATTTGCTGGGAGCCCGTTTTACACTCACGCGCCTGGCATCCAATGTTATTCCTGTCGGAGAGGTCGCTCTATTGCCAAATGCCGTGCAACCGGCTGCAGACGGAAATCTCGTTCTGAATGTGGTGGATAAGGGGTACCGCCCTCGTACTCTGCATGCACCTGCTGATCTTCCAGTTACCCTCACCCTGGTTACCGAGGATGTCTATTCGTGCTCGCGCGCTTTTTTGATCCCGGCAATCGATTATGGCGTGATTTTGGATGCGACTGGTGAAAAAATCGTGGATATTCCGCCCCAGGCGAAGGGCACTGTGCTACCGTTTACCTGTTCGATGGGCATGTACACTGGCAAGATCGTTTTTGATCTTTAAGGAGGGGAGAGATGAAAAAACAGCAATTCCGCGTAGAAGATATGCATTGTGTGAACTGTGCCATGCGTTTGCAGGAGCTTGAAGATACCTTGCCCGGCGTCAAATCTGTTGATGCTTCTTACCGAACAGGAAAAATGGTAGTGGAGTATGATGAGGCGAAGATCAAGAGCGACCAAATCCTTCAGGCGGTACGAAAGCTGGGTTATACAGCTGTCCCTGAATCCTGAATCGCCTGGAAAACGGCTGAATGCGGCCAGATAGTCGTCCTCTGCGCGGTTGGACGTGATCTTCACCTATTAATCGAACCAACGATGCCTGGAATCGGGTTCGAACCTCGACGGGGAAAGTTTTCGATTGAACCGATCCTCAACGGAATCAATCCCATAATACGCTCATTGCAACCGGAGCTGCAGACACACAAACAGGGGAACCTTTGGCATTCTGCGTGCGGATCAGGGTGAAACGCTGCACGCAATCTTCCACACAACAGGCAGTATTCATTTTTTACAGTCTGGAATTGCGGGAGCGAGACTAGGTGAAGAAACGGGTGGTAATTACTCCTCCGCCTGTACCGACCAGGTATGAGGAACGAGCACCGACCCTGATTTGGCGGGCGGGTTCATCCCACTGTCATAGAAATCTCCCGCATGCACTTGAAAAACAGTGGCGTTGGGGACTTTATCGGCAAGGTCACGCCCAACCAAAGCCTGCAAACCGATGGCATAAGAACCGGGCATATATGGAAAGCGAGGAAAATCCACCCGAATCGTACCTTTTTCTGGCAGATCCTGGAAAGGTTGACCGGAGAAATCATTACAAAGCCAGTTTAAGCGCTCGCCATACTGGTTGACGATGCTGAGTGAAATGCGGACGTTCCGCAAAGGCGCAGTGCCTTGGTACTTGATAAAAATGGTTGTCGGCGAACCCAGTTTCACGTTGTATTTTATTTTGGATTCATCCAGCACTTCAATACCGGTGAAACGCAGTCTTCCATTGCCACTGCGGTCTGTGCGCGAGGCAAGATCCTGCAGCTGCGTCTTTTCCTTGATGGACATATACTGATTGAGAGTGTCATCAATTGGTCCCATGGTTTCGATCACCCCTGCATTGAGCAGGATGCCACGTTCGCATAACCTTCTGACCGAGACCATGTTGTGGCTTACGAACAGAACGGTACGTCCTTCTTCGCTGGCAATATCCCCCATTTTTCCGATGCACTTCTTTTGGAATTCGAGGTCACCCACTGCCAGAACCTCATCTACCAGCAGGATTTCCGATTCCAGGTGCGCAGCGACAGAAAAAGCAAGGCGGACGTACATGCCGCTGGAATATCGCTTGACAGGGGTCTCGATGAATTGTTCGATTTCAGCGAAATCAACGATTTCATCAAATTTGCGATCGATTTCCTGTTTCGTCATCCCCAGGATGGCGCCGTTGAGATAAATATTTTCTCGCCCCGTCAATTCAGGGTGAAAGCCGGTGCCCACCTCCAGCAGGCTGGCGATCCGACCCCTTACTTTAACCCGACCGGTCGTTGGGGCGGTGACCCGGGAGAGAATCTTAAGCAGCGTGCTCTTACCGGCGCCGTTCCGACCAATGATGCCCAGAACCTCACCGGGTTGAACTGAAAAACTGACCTCCCGCAATGCCCAAATGTACCCGTCCGTTTGATTGCCATGATCTTCCTGACCGATCTTCAGCATGGGGTTTGGAAGACCGCGCTTTAGCGCCCACCACACCTTCAAGTCATTGGATAAGGTACCGGTGCCAATTTGCCCGAGGCGGTACTTTTTGGAAAGATTTTCTACGGAAATAATCGGGTCGCTCATTTATATCGTGTCCATGAAAGTGGCTTCAACGCGGTTGAACACAATTGACCCGATGACGACGATGACCACCATGAAGACAAAACTGTAAACCAGCCCCCACGGATTGACGGTACCTGAACCCAGAAAACCATAACGGAAGGTCTCGATGATCGACGTCACCGGATTCAGATGAATGATCGTTTGATATTGTGCGGGCACCGAGGAGGCAGGATAAATGACTGGAGTGGCATACATCAGGAGGGTGACGCCAAAGGACACCAAAAAGCGCAGATCGCGGTATTTGGTGGTCATGGCGGAGATGAGGATACCCAACCCCAGACCAAGCCCTGCCATAATGAGAAGCAGCAGGGGAAAAGCGAGGATCCACAGGTTGGGATGAATTTCAGAACCACGTAAGGCAAAATAGCCAACAAATAATAGGAAGAAGACGAATTGCATCGCAAAGGTGATTAGGTTGGAAATAAGAATGGAAACCGGCACTGCCATGCGGGGAAAATAGACTTTTCCGAAAAGGTTGGTATTGGCGACGAAGGTGTTCGATGTTTTGGTCAGGCAATCGGCAAAATAAGCCCACAGGATATTCCCTGACATATAAAAAAGGAATTGCGGCAAACCATCGGTTGGCAATGCAGCCACCTGACCAAATATGAAGGTAAAAATAATCGTGGTCAGTAAGGGTTGAATCAGATACCACAACGGACCAAGGATCGTTTGTTTGTATGCCGCAACGAAATCCCGCCTTACAAAAAGTGCAATGAGATCCCGGTATTTCCAGAGTTCACTGAGGCGCAAATCCAGCAGTTGCCGTTTGGGTTCAATGATGAGATCCCATTTCTTTGCTTCGTTTTCAGTTTTTTCCATTCGTTAACAGCTACCCACCGCTTGTAATTTGAACCGAATGCTCTCTCCAAACTCTTGCAAAAACGTCTTAGAGAGGATCGGAAAGATTGGCATTGATAAGACTAGAATTGTCTTTAAGCAGGTCAATTTTATCACTAAAGAAGCCGTTTCCTCCGCTGCGCGCTGGGGGGATTTGAACGGCACTTCTGGTACCGCTAGAGGTGGAACAGAATTGATGCCGAAATTTCGCGTTTCCTCTGCGTAATTAACATCCATAGCTTCACAGAACGTGTAGAGGATCAGATGTGGTTTCAAGGGCGGCTTGGCGCTTGAGCCTTCCCAAGCGAAAGAGCAGTGGGTAAGAAAACTGATCTCTGAGGGATAACAAATTGAGCCAGTGTATAATAACACCTATGGAAAACGATGCTCTATATCCTTCCGGAAAGCAGATTCGACTGACCAGCCTATCCAGTTGCGCGGGTTGAGCGTCCAAGCTGAGCGCTGAAGCGCTGGCGCAGGTGCTGCGCCCCATGCAGGACATGTTCGACCCGGCTGACACGCCGAACTTGATCGCCGGATTGCAATCTCCAGATGATGCCGCGGTTTGGAAACTGGATGAAAACCGCGCGCTGGTTCTCACCATTGACTTTTTCACTCCAGTGGTTGATGATCCCTTTGACTATGGACGAATTGCGGCGACCAACAGCTTCTCAGACATTTATGCCATGGGAGGAACCCCCTTCCTGGCATTGAATATTGCTGCCCTGCCAACGGATCTGGATCCCAGTATCAGCAGCTTGATCTTCAAGGGTGGCGCGGTGAAAGCTCGTGAGGCAGGCGTGGTGATTGCCGGAGGACACTCCATACAGGATAAGGAACCGAAATATGGTATGGTTGTGGCAGGCATGGTGGACCCGAATAAATTGTTCACCAAGCGAGGCGCACGTCCTGGCGATCACTTATACATGACCAAACCATTGGGCTTTGGCACGATCACCACTGCCCTTAAACAGGAACGAGTCAAAGCCGAAGATCTGGCGGTGGCGGTGGACTGGATGGTCCGCCTGAATCGTGAAGCCAGTCAGGCAGCACAGGTTTGCGGAGTTCGGTCAGCGACCGATATCACTGGTTTTTCTCTCCTCGGGCATGCCCTGGAGATGGCAGATGCCAGCCAGGTGGCGCTCCGGCTGACCGTGGATCAGATTCCAATCCTTGAAAACGCCCTCCCTTATGCGGCACAGTTCATCTTCCCTGGGGGCGCTTACGACAATAAAGCTTATTTCCAACCGCGAATCCATCTGCAACGGCAGCTTGCCGAAGATTTGCAGATGCTCTTTTATGATCCGCAAACCAGTGGTGGTTTACTGCTGGCTGTCCCCCCTCAGCGCTGCCCGGAGTTCGAGATTGAAATGACAAAAATGAATTCACCCTTCTGGCGGGTGGGTGAAGTTATCGAGGGGGATGGAGTCCTCCTGATCTGATTGTTCCTTTCCTCCAGCTGGCATCCCCTGTGTTAAAATCTGCTCATGGTTGAACTTAGTGATCATCTGAAAGGGGTCATCGAGACCCTGCCGATCAAACCTGGCTGCTATATCATGAAAAATAGCGCCGGTGAGGTAATTTACGTTGGCAAGGCAATCAACCTGCGCAATCGGGTGCGTTCTTACTTTCAGGAACATCCCGAAACCGACCGCAAAGTCATCAAACTGGTCTCCCAGATTGAGGATCTGGAATGGATTGTGGTTGGTTCGGAGCTGGAAGCGCTTATCCTGGAAATGAATTTGATAAAGAAATACCGACCGCGGTTCAATGTGCGGTTGAAGGATGATAAGCGTTATCCCTATATCAAAGTGCATCTCGCCACTCCCTTTCCCAAAGTTACAGTCACACGTCAGATGGTAAATGATGGTTCGCGTTATTTTGGTCCCTATACCAGTGTATGGGCAGTGCACCAGACGCTTGATCTTCTGCGCCATATTTTTCCCTATCTTACCTGTGACCGCGAGATCACCGGGCATGACGCTCGACCCTGTCTGTATTACGACATCAAGCTGTGCAGCGGTCCATGCATTGGTGCGATTGATCAGGCGGGATATACCAGGCTGATCGAAGATTTATGCGCTTTCCTGGATGGTCAAACGGACCCCATTGTCAGCCGGTTGCAGCAGGAAATGACACTGGCAGCGGAACAATTAAATTATGAGAAGGCAGCCCAGTTGCGGGATCAACTGCAGTCTATCGAACGAGTTGTGGAAAAACAAAAGGTGATTACTAGCGAAGAAGGCAATTCGGATGTGCTGGCGCTTGCCCGGGCGGACAATGAAGCCTGTATTCAAGTATTCTTCATCCGGAATGGTCGCCTGATGGGGCGCGAGTACTTTGTAATGGAAGGTGCGGAAGAAACGCCTGACAATGAAGTGATGGCTGAATTTATCAAGCAGTTTTATACCGAAGCTGCGGTTATTCCGGATAAGGTGCTCCTGCCAAACGAAGTGGAAGAAGCACAAATCATCCGTCAGTGGTTGAACACCAGAAGAGGCGGCTCTAAAGTGGAATTAAGTGTCCCCCGAAGCGGCACCGCGCAGGAATTGGTTGCCATGGCTACTGAAAACGCGGTGGAAACCCTGCAGGCGCTGCGCACTCAATGGGAAGCTGATAAAAATAAACAAACTCAGGCTTTGGCAGAAATTCAACAGGCATTGGGTCTCCCGCAGGCTCCGAATCGGATCGAGTGTTTTGATATTTCCAACACGCAAGGCACCGCCTCAGTGGGCAGTATGGTCGTTTTTGAACAGGGTACACCCAGCCGGAATCTTTACCGCCATTTCAACATTAAAACCGTGAGTGGTCCGGACGATTTTGCCAGCATGGAGGAAGTGCTCAGCCGCCGATTTAAGCGCTGGCAAGCTGCCCAGGAGAAACAACAGGTAGGTGTAAAACCTGATCCGTCCTTTGCTGTTTTGCCTGATTTATTGATTGTGGATGGTGGCAAGGGGCAATTGGGACGCGCAGTCAACGTGCTGCGTTCTTTCGATCTGGATGGAACCGTTCAGGTGGTAGGTCTAGCCAAGCAGCAGGAGGAACTTTTTCAGCCGGAGCGTGAAGCTTCAGTGATCCTTCCGCGCCATTCACAGGGTCTCTATCTGGTGCAGCGCATTCGAGATGAAGCTCATCGCTTCGCCATTACCGCCCACCGCAAAGCACGCGGCAAGATAGGAATTGCCTCCCGGTTGGATGCCATTCCGGGGATTGGACCGGCGCGCCGTAAAGCTTTGCTGCAAAAATTTGGGGATATTGAAGCAATCCGTCAGGCTACGCTGGACGAATTACTCACGGTATCTGGAATAAATGAAGAAATTGCCCGGGCAATACAGTCTGGATTAGACTGAAATCGAGCTCACAAAAATGGGGATTCAATCCAGCTCTTAAGGACCTGTGACAACCGGCAGGTTTGCAGCCGTCCAGGCGGTAATCCCGCCGGAGATGCTGGTGGTTCGAGAGAATCCCAAGCCGCGCAGTAAATCCCGCGCCTGTCCACTGCGGTTGCCGCTGCGGCAGATGATCAGGATATCCTGATCAGCAGGGAGCTCGCCTGCCCGGCTTTCAAGCTGATCCAATGGGATCAGTACTGCCCCATCGATATGACCGGATTCCCATTCTTCCTGTGTCCGAACATCCAAAAGAAATGCCCCGTTGGTGAGTGCCTGTTCGGCTTCGCTCACAGTGATTGTGGCAGGCAGCGCACTTTCACTTGCCTGAGAGGGTTGGTTCTTAAGGATCACTAAGGTGACCACCACAGCGATAACCGTGATCAGGATGGCGATGAAGACCCAGGTGGGAATTTTTATCTTCCCCGGCTGACTCCTACGCGGCGAAACCGCTGATTTGGGCGGCATTTTCTTATGAGATTGTTGTTTTACAGTTTTTTTTCTGCCTTTTTGCGCCATGGAAATCCTCGAGGAAAAATGTGTGGATGATTTGATGCGTTATTTTACCGCATTGTGAGAGGTCCTAGGTTTGACTGGCAAGGCTTTCGATCCCGCGAATCAGACTATCGACGATGGCAGGTTCAGTGATGGCATGACCTGCATCGGGTAGGATATGCAATTTGGCGTTGGGTAGTGCCTGACTGAGTTGGTAAGCCGTGACGACCGGACAGATGACGTCGTACCGTCCCTGGGCGATCCAGACCGGCAGATGAGCGATCAGAGGCATTCGTTTCATCAGGAAATCATCTTCCGGGAAGAATAAGCGATTTACCATATAGTGGCATTCAATCCGGGCAAAAGCGAGAAGTTCCTTATCCTCCATTCGTTGTGCCACCCTGGGAAGCAGTCTGCTGATGGCATCTTCCCAGTCATACCAGTGGTAGGCAGCCTCCATTTGAGTGGAGTGGGAAGGTGAGGTCAGACGCCGGTAATAGGCACCTGGAAGGTCAATTCTCTCCTCCGCAGGGATGAAATTGTAAAATTTATCCCATTCCTCCGGGAAGATGCGCGAAGCCCCATCGATATACTCCCAATTCAACTCGCGCTGTTGTCCAAGGAAAATCCCGCGTAATACGAGCCCACGGACGGCGTCAGGGTGAGACTGCGCGTAGGCGAGGGCAAGAGTGCTTCCCCAAGAGCCGCCAAAAACGAACCAGCTTTCGATTTCCATGAATCGTCTTACCCGTTCGATGTCTTCAATCAATTCCCAGGTGTCATTCTGGCGCAGCTCACCAGATGGCTTGCTGTTCCCTGCTCCACGCTGGTTGAAGAGGATCACCCGGAATTTATCCGGATCAAAAAAGCGGCGGTGAGTTGGGTGTATCCCCGCTCCTGGACCGCCATGCAGGAAAACGACCGGAATCCCTGCCGGATTGCCGACTTCTTCATAATAAAGGGAATGGATCTCTGAAACGTCCAGCCAATCCGTCCGATAAGGTTCGATTTTTGGGAAAAGCGATCTGAGTTCAGCCATTGTCTCTCTTCAATTCATCTGGTTCCATTATAGCGAGGATTGCAGTTTTGTTGACAATCACCCTTGGCGTGAATAAAATGTTATTATGGTTATCGATCCTCCGATTCCTGCAGGTGCACAGTGAGCAAATGGAAAGATAAGTACATCATTGGTCTTACCGGCAGCATAGGTACTGGCAAAAGTGTGGTTCGGCGTATGCTGGAGCACCTCGGTGCCTATGGTATCGATGCTGATGCGTTGGCACACCGGGCGATCGCAAAAGGGGCGCCTGGGTATGATGCGGTGCTTAAAACTTTTGGTCGCTTTTTACTGGCTCCCGATGGTCAAATCGACCGCTCACGATTAGGCAAAATTGTCTTCAACGACCCGGATGCGCTGGCAGCTCTTGAGACAATTGTGCATCCACTTGTTGTTCAGGCAGTAGACATCCTCATCCGGCGTTCTCCGCACAAAGTTGTGGTCATTGAGGCAATAAAACTGCTTGAATCCAACCTCTCAGCGATGTGCGATGCCATCTGGGTTGTTTATTCTCCACCTGAAATCCAGCTGGATCGGCTGATGCAAAACCGCTACATGAGTGAAAAAGAAGCCCGCCTGCGAATCAATTCCCAGGTGCCTCAAGAATCACGTTTCAGTAGTGCCACTGTGCTGATTAAGAACGTTGGGACATTTGAGGACACCTGGAAGCAGGTCGCGGCTGCCTGGCAACGCACAATTCCGACCCGGGCAGAGAGCGTCTTTCCGGTTTCGCAATCAGTTAAACTCTCCCTGGGAGAAGTCAATGTTCAACGGGCAGGACCTCGTCAGGTGGATGAAATCCTACAAGTCTACAACCAGGTAAACGGAGGCAAAACACCCATTACTGCCAGAGATGTCATGGCAGCTTTTGGCGAAAGAGCCTTCCTCTTATTGAAAATTGAAAACAATACCAGAGGGTTCCTCGGCTGGCAGGTTGAAAATCTCGTCTCCCGGACGACCGAAATTATGCTTGATCCGGCAATACCGGCAGCTGAATACCTTCCGATTCTCATTCGTGAAATGGAACATGCTTCAAGTCAATTGCAATGTGAAGTTTCGCTTATTTTTGTCCCTCCGCATCTTTCCCGTTACGATCCGTTATGGATCAGTCTGGGTTATACTGAAAAGAAACCAATCGAACTTGGAGTGCTTGCCTGGCAGGAAGCTGCCCTCGAATCCATGCAGCCAGGATCCATTCTCTTTTTTAAGCAACTTCGGAAGGATCGTGTCTTAAAACCTATTTGATACAACGAGTTTTACCTTTCAGAAACAGGTGATTTAGCAAGAATGTCTGATCTGTGGAGTGAGATAGTTTACATCTTTCAGCGCATGAACTGGCTGAGCCTGGTGGATGTATTCCTGGTGGCATCGGTTGTGTTTGCCATTCTGATGCTTCTGCGAGATACCCAGATCATGGTTTTGCTGCGCGGGGTGATTGTCATCAGCATCTTTCTCGTGTTGCTGACGACCTTCATTAACCTTCCAGCATTCTCCTGGCTGGTAAGCACGATGGTTCCTGCCCTTCTCTTTGCCATCCCGGTTATTTTTGCTCCGGAGATTCGGCGTGGTCTGGAAAAATTGGGGCGCGCTGGTTCCAGCCAATTGCTGGTACGCAAGAGTGAGTCGCAGCAACAGTTGATGGAAAAGACGATCCGGGCAATCGTCACCGCCGCTTCGCGTCTATCCGCCCGAGAACACGGCGCCCTGATCGTGCTGCAACGGGCAGACAACCTGGAGGAATATGCCCGCACCGGGGTGCGCCTGAATGCGGATGTTACACCCGAATTGTTATTACAAATCTTTTATCCCAATACACCGCTGCATGATGGCGCAGTGATCATTGCCAACAACCAGGTCATTGCCGGGGCGTGTGTCATGCCCCTTTCTTCCAGCGGTATTCTCACCCGCTCACCGGAACGTCAGATGGGGCTGCGCCACCGGGCAGCTCTCGGGACTTCGGAAGCCACCGATGCCATCACCGTGGTGGTATCCGAGGAAACCGGATCAATTTCGATTGCCCATAACGGTCGCATGATCCGGCGGTTGGACAGTGAGAGGCTCGAAAATATCCTGCTCGCCTTTTACCAACCTCCCGAAAATCCCGTATTTAAATTGAAACCCTGGGATTGGCTAAAACAAATTTTGCCTGAATCCAAACGCGAGGAATGATGCTGGCACGTCTGCGTTCTTTCACCAAATTAATCCCATTGATCCTTACCTCAATTCTTGTGGCACTCGTAGTTTGGATCCTGGCGGTGACTTCCTCCGATCCGTCGGAGACCAAGGCTTATCCGCGCGCGGTTCCTATTGAAGTGATCGGTCAATCCACGAATCTTGTCATTATCAATGATCTACCAGAATCGGTTACCATAACGCTGCGGGCGCCAATTTCAATTTGGGAAACGCTTAATTCAGGTAAAGCGACTGTTCGCGCTTTTATTGATCTTTCCAATGTTTCTGCAGGCTCAACCACGATTCCGGTGCAGGTGCAGGTAGGCATTAAACCTGTGGAAATTATTTCTTACACTCCGCAGAGTGTTGATCTGGTGCTTGAACCATTGATCAGTAAAAAGCTTGATATCAAAGTGGTTAACCGCGGAGCACTTCCGGTTGGTTATCAAACGGATGAACCTCGTCTTTCTGAAACCACCGCGGTCGTGAGCGGCGCGGAATCACGAGTTGCCCAGGTGGTTGAAGTACGTGCGGTGGTCGATCTCTCTCAGGTGCGGTCGGATATCAACGAAACCATCACACTGGTGCCGGTGGATGCCAATGGTCTGCAAGTGCGGGATGTAACAGTGACCCCTGAAGAAATCACCCTGCTGCAATCTGTTTCGCAGCGTGGTGGTTATCGAAATGTCGTGGTGAAGGTAGTCACAGACGGGCAGGTGCGTGAGGGCTTCAGGTTGACCAGCATCACCGTTAACCCTCCAACCGTCACCGTATATTCCACAGACACGGCTCTTGTAGATGCGTTGCCGGGTTATGTAGAGACGAAAGTGATCAGTCTGATCGACCGGCATGAAGGATTCACTGAAACCGTAGATCTAAATCTGGCACCCAATTTGCAGGTAATTGGCGACCCACAGGTGGAAGTTAAAGTTGCCATTGAGCCTGTTGTCAGCAGTATTGCCCTTTCGGATGTGCTGATTGAAGCTACCGGGCTGGCTTCCAATTTGACTGCATCAATTCTGCCAGAAAAAGCGAATATTATCATTACCGGACCGGTTCCGGCATTGGATGCCATTTTTGTGAATGATGTCAGGGTTTTGATTGATCTGACCGGTTATCTACCGGGCAAGTATTCGATCACTGAACCGAAGCTTTCTTTGAATATCCCTGGTCTGTCTATCGAAAGCATCTCTCCGCTAACTTTTGAAGTGACCATCAGCACAGCAAAGTAAAAGGGTTTTTCTTTCCGTTTTTTCCCGCTGAAAGAGGGTAAAATACCTACCAGGATGTGACCGAATGCCAAAACCAGTTGTTGCACTGGTCGGAAGACCCAATGTTGGAAAAAGCACCCTTTTTAATCGTCTGTGCGGCGAGCGTCTGGCGATTGTGGATGATATTCCCGGTACCACACGTGACCGCCTTTTTGGGGAAGCGGAATGGAGCGGTCGGGTTTTTGATGTTGTTGATACCGGGGGCATCGATCCCAATGCCAGCAGCCGGAAAAGCCCGTTATCCATCGGATCCGCGGATTTTGTCGAGGATATCCGTTCGCAGGCGATTCTTGCCGTCACCGAGGCTGATGTCGTTTTCTTCCTTGTCGATGGCATCAGTGGCGTCACCCCTGCTGATAAAGAAGTGGCTGAAATCCTGCGCAAGGAACAAAAGATTATCAATGGTGTTCCGCATCCGCCAATCTTTCTCATCGTAAATAAAGCGGACAGCAGCCGCCAGCGCGATCTGGTACATGAGTTTTACGAACTTGGTCTTGGGGATCCTTATCCGATTTCCGCGGTTCATGGCACGGGCACTGGTGACCTGCTGGATGAGTTACTCAAAGTGCTGCCTGTTCAGGAAGAGAAAACTGAGGATGACTCCGTAAAAATTGCCATCGTGGGTAAACCCAACGTGGGTAAATCCAGCCTGCTCAACCGTCTGGTGGGGGAGGAGCGCGCAATTGTCAGCGATATTCCCGGCACTACTCGTGACGCGGTGGATACTCGCATTGAATTTCAAGGCATACCGGTCACTTTAATTGATACCGCAGGAATTCGCCGGCGGGGCAAAGTGGATCCCGGGGTGGAAAAATTCAGCGTTGTACGCTCGATGCGGGCAATTGAGCGCTGTGATGTGGCTTTGTTGATGATCGATGCTGTTGAAGGGATTACGACCCAGGATGCCCACATTGCCGGATACGTCAAAGAGGAGTGGAAAAGCACCGTTGTACTGGTAAACAAGTGGGATGCCATTGAAAAAGATAATTACACCATGCAGCAATTCAGCGAGCGTATCCGCCAGGAACTAAATTTCATGGATTATGTTCCGATGCTGTTCATCTCTGCCAAAACGGGTCAGCGGGTGGACCAGGTACTGCCGCTTGCTTTACAGGTGCAGGAAGAACGCCTGGCACGGGTAACCACCGGGGCTCTCAACCGTATCCTTCAGAACGCCCAGGATGTGCACTCTCCGACATCACGCACCGGACAGGGAATTAAACTCTTTTATGGAACGCAAGTTCGCACTGATCCACCGACCTTTATGATTTATTGTAATAATCCTCAACTGGCACATTTTACCTATCTGCGTTTTCTAGAGAACCAGATCCGCAAAGAATACCCGTTCACCGGCACACCGATTCGTTTGGTACTAAAACCACGCCATGATTAGGGTAAAATCAACCTCGAACCTATGACATTAGAGCCGCATCCCTCTCCTGAATTTGATCAGCTGGAAGAAATTCCAAAAATGCCTGGTCAAGCAAATTCTTCTGCGAAGTCTTTCTTCATGGAATTGTTCCAAACCCTTGTGCTGGCTGCGCTGCTCTATTTTGCGATTGATGCCGTTTTTGCAAGAGTGCGAGTTCTGAATATCAGCATGCAGCCGACCTTGTTTGAAGGGGATATCGTGCTGGTAAACAAACTGGCTTATAAATTGGGCGAGATGAAAACAGGAGATGTGGTCATCTTCCACGATCCTTACAACCGCGAAGAGGATTTCATCAAACGATTGATTGGCAAACCGGGTGACTTTGTTGAAGTGAAGAATGGCGATGTTTATGTCAACGGGGAATTGCTGGAAGAACCCTATACCGCTGCTGACCCCATGTATAGCGGCTCCTGGCAGGTTCCAGAAGATGCAATATTTGTACTGGGCGATAACCGGAATCAATCCTCTGATTCCCATAGCTGGGGGTTCGTCCCGCTTGAGGATGTTGTTGGAAAGGCGCTGGTTGTTTACTGGCCTTTGGATGAAGTAAAAATTGTCACCCACCACCAATCTGATATTGCCAGTGCCAGCCGTCTCAACTCCTTGCAAAACAATTAATCCCAATAATCTTGAATTTGTGATAATCTTATGTTAAGAGAATAAAGAAAATGTCGGAGAATGAATTTACCAATATTGATCCAGTTTTTCCGTGTCGTGAGTGCCAGGCAGGGCATATGCACCGCGATTACATTGCCTATTTCACCTGGCTTGGAGATGAATTAATCTCCGTACCAGATTTTCCTGCCTGGGTGTGTGACATCTGTGGTCGAACGGAGTATGATGAAAACGCGCTGACCCGTCTTACCTTATTATTAAGCCCGAATGCGGGCAAAAAGATCGCTTCTGCCAGGATTTCGTCTGCAAAATCCCGCGCAAAACCAAAAGTCCAGCGCCCAACTACACCTGAGTAACAATCGATCCCGGCTCTACGCCGGGATTTTTTTAGCGGAAAATTACCGTCTGTTGATTTATCTTATCCTTCTGAGGTTTGACCCCCGGTGAGGTGCGATACATTCAATAAAATAGTCTGTGTGATTTCTAGATACGCCAGTGATATAATCGCAGAATTTCCTGCTTAAGGAGTTTTGATATGGCTAAAGTTAAGGATAATCCATTGAAGAAAAAAGTGAATATTTTGGGACTAATCAGCCTTCTTGCTGGCTTGCTTATTCTCCCTCTTTTCCTGATTCCCTGGTACCGGCTCTTCCTCCTCCGCGATGATAGCCTGACGACATTACTGATCCATATCGTTGGCTTGTTTGGGATCGGATTACTGATGCTGGTGCTTGGCATTCTTGGGGGAATTAGAAACCGAAAAAACCCTGATACCTATAGCGGAAAGTGGATGACGGTGGCAGGGCTTGTGATCGGGGTGATTTTTACCCTGGCAGGTGGTTTTTTTATGGTGGATTACCTGTTATTCATCAACGGCTAAATCCGATCTAACCCGGCACTGCCCGGGTTATATTAACCCCGGATTTGGTAAAAAGTTTTTATTTATTGTTAAAGATGGGCAGTGGAATAGGCTCTCTGGAAAAATTTTCAGGATTTCTTTTTTCGGTTCATCAGAATGCCATAAATCACAAAAATCAGCCCAACTGCCATCGCGCCGAGCTGCGCGTAGTTAATACCTGGATAAGTACCGATCCCCACGACATCCGCAGCCAGGGATAACAAGAAGATTAACAGCCCACCGATAATCAGGATCCAACGGATTGTTTTTTTCGACATCGTTAACCTCCGCGCATTAAGATTAATTCATCATAGCATTTTTTCTCAGTCTTTGCACCACAATTGTGCCAGCGAAAATATTACACTTCCGTTGGTACGTGAAGAGAGACTGAGGAGGACAAACGCCTGATATGGAAAGATTGCCAGAGCCTAATCATCAAGATATAGATTGAGATCATTTTCTTTGAAATAATTCAGGCGTTCTATGACGATGCTTTCCTTTCGAGGATGGATCTTAAAACCGGTGCTTTGATTGCACCCGTAATAGTTTTCGGTTTCAAGGTAACATTCTTTCCACAGGGTTTTCCCTCTGGAAATATGGATCATCATCTCCTGATCTCGAAAATTCATTGGTAATCCTCCTGCGATGAGGATCATTAAAGAAAAGGCGATTAATAAAACATTTCGATAGTTTATTCTGGCAGTCAATAAGGCGAAATAAACCCCCATGTATCCCGGAATAAGTAAAGCCATATACCGCGACACCTGACCTCCGTTTACGCCATAGGAGTCTCTTCCCAAAGCGGTGACGAATGAAAATAACAATGAATATCCAATCAGGGCAACAATAACCTTGTCAATCGGTTTTTCTTGAAATGGATTTCTTAAGTAGCTTCTTAAATGTGTGATTAAACTTGCCAGGGTGACAAATAACAACAGAAAACCCACCACAAGGGAAATGGCTGGATGATCCAAATACTTCAACCCAAAAAGATTGGCATTCATTAATGCCATAAACGCGGGAATTTTATATAAACTCTGCATCGAAAGATTAATTGGATCCGTTGCTTGATGAAATTTATAGCCGATACTAAAGATTGCAAAACTCGACAAAGCGATGACAAAACAAGTCGCCGTATAGCGAATCATTAAGGCGTTTTTTTTCACAATCGAATACACAAGCTCGATAATCAATAAACCCAGAGTGATCAATCCCATAAAGATGCCGAATCCAGTGAATATCAGAAGAAAATTCAACGTTAAGATACACGCGGCGCGAAGATAGATATTCGGGATTGTCCACGCGAGGGCGTAGAAAAGGATTAAGCACAGAGGCAGAATTGAATGCGAGATATTGGGCGTAATGATCATGTGCTCCCAATGGATTGGGCTGAAAAACAAAAAAGGAAACCATAAATCAGTAATCTGCAACTTGCCTGTTAATTTTATTTTTAATAATAATGCCACGGGCAGGCAAGCATAAAGAACGGCTAAAATCGTAAAAGATTCTGCTCTGGTGTTCCAGCCGGATAAATGAATTACTGCCCACGTCACAAATTCCCCCAAACCC
The DNA here is from genome assembly GCA_018056725.1 of Anaerolineaceae bacterium. Lineage (GTDB taxonomy): Bacteria > Chloroflexota > Anaerolineae > Anaerolineales > Anaerolineaceae > UBA6107. The sequence goes on along the minus strand of JAGPFF010000012.1, from coordinate 583 downwards.
TGGCGGTGTGGGCCGAGTTGGCGGGTAAATAATTCCCATAAGCCTTTATGTTCATAAATCGGCGTTTGAAATCCTACCTGATCTAGAAAAATGATGTTTACCGCGTATTGGTCAATGATATGGAATAATCGAACAGCGAGAAGAACCGAAAGTGCGCAAAAGACAATTCCATAAAGCATCTGCCAGGCGGTTGAATCAGTCTTGAATTTCTTGATGGAGGAGAGATTAATATTTTTCATGCTAAGAAATGACCTGCCTGGGGATAATTATACCTTTCGTTTCTAAGTATAAAAATGATCCCGATGAGGGCTTTAAGAGCGGGCGCTGGGAGTGCGCAAGCCTCCCGGAGCCCAAAAGAAAAAAGCCCCAGGAGGGCTTTAAGAGCGGGCGATGGGAGTGCGCAAGCCTCTCGGAGCCCAAAAGAAAAAAGCCCCAGGAGGGCTTTAAGAGCGGGCGATGGGAGTGCGCAAGCCTCCCGGAGCCTAAAAGAAAAAAGCCCCAGGAGGGCTTTAAGAGCAGGCGCTGGGAGTGCGTAAGCCTCCCGGAGCCCAAAAGAAAAAAAGCCCCAGGAGGGCTTTAAGAG
>JAGPFF010000011.1 GCA_018056725.1 Anaerolineaceae bacterium | reverse complement strand
AAATTTGCGGCCGAATACCAATTTGCCTGAATTTCATCAATAATTCCTGGTTCGCTGGTCGCTCAAACCAATCTCGAATCGACAGAGCAATATTAGGTCCAATTCCATTAATTTGTTGAAGATAATCTAAACTTGCATTCATTAGATTATCCAGATTTTTATACTGGCTGGCTAATTCATTTGCTGCCACTTCACCCACTCCGCGAATGCCCAGCGCTGTGATAAACCGGTTCAGGGGCTGTGATCGGGACAATTGAATGGAGCGAAGCAGATTTTCCGCTTTTTTGTCTCCAAATCCTTCCAACGTTAAAAGCTTATCTTTGGTTAGTAAATAAAGGTCAGCTACATCCTTTACCAACCCACTTTCCACCAGTTGTTCAACAATCTTGATGCCCAATCCGTCTATATCCATTGCCCCTCTGGAAACGAAATGTTCGATATTTCGAACCAGTTGAGCGGGACAGGAAGCATTCACACAGTAATAGGCTACTTCACCCGGTAGGTTTTCAACTTTTTGTCCACAAGAAGGGCAAACAGTCGGAATTTTGAATTCAACTTCTTCACCCGTCCGAGCACTGATGATTGGACCAATGACATAGGGGATCACGTCGCCTGCACGCTTGATCAGTACACGATCCTTAATGCGAATATCTTTTTCTGCAATAAATTCGAAATTATGGAGTGTTGCCTGTTTTACAATAACCCCGCCAAGTTCCACTGGCTCCAGCACTGCGAAGGGAGTTAATACCCCAGTCCTCCCTACATTAACCCCGATGTCTTTTAGAATAGTAGAAACCTCTCTGGCAGGATACTTTAGGGCAATCGCTCCACGGGGATCCTTTCCTACAAATCCAAGCGATGCCGATAACGAAAGATCATCAAGTTTGATTACAACGCCATCCACTTCAAATGGGATGGTATCCCTTTTGCTCATCCAGCTATCCACATCCTCAAGTACTTCCGCGAAATTGCTTTTATACGTGGATAGCTCGCTCACCGGGAAACCTGCATTCCGCAAAAAATTCAAGGTCTCCCATTGACTTTGAGGGACTGGTTCTGAACTTTCCACAATGGCGTATGTTAGAAGATTTAAAGGTCTGCTACGCGTTATTGCTGGATCGAGTTGACGTAAGGAACCTGCCGCGGTATTGCGGGGATTTTGGTAGGTTCTCTCACCAGCCTCCGTCAGTTTTTGATTTAACTCCAAAAAATCTTTGATTCGGATGAAAACTTCTCCCCTCACAACCAGCCGTGCAGGAATTTTTATATCAGTGTGCGCCACCGGGATTCTCAGGGGTAGCGATCGGATGGTTTTGAGATTGGCAGTTACATCTTCTCCTTCGATCCCATCACCCCGGGTTGCCCCCTGCACAAAGACACCATTTTCATAATGGAGAACTACAGTCAATCCATCAATCTTTGGCTCCATCACAAAACCACTTGTGGCAACCCTAGGGTCTATTTTAAGTATTCGATCATACCAGGCAGCCAGATCCTGTTTATTGAATGCATTAGCCAGAGAAAGTATGGGGGCAGGATGAATTACTTTTTGAAATTTCTCTAGAGGTTTGGCACCTGAACGTTGCGTGGGAGACTCGGACGTTACCAAATCAGGATACTTGTTCTCTAATTCATGCAACCTTTTCATCAGCCTGTCGTATTCATAATCGCTGATAATGGGATCATCGAGAACGTGGTAACGATAATTATGATAATTCAGCTCGTTTTGAAGTCTCTTTAGCTCGTCGCGTTCTGATGAAGTATCCATAATTCATCCTTTTGTTTCCTTCTTTTTGAATCATTCTAATATAAAATAATAATGTGTTTTCTCGCAGCATTCAACAACCAAATTTTTTGCGGCATATCGGAGGACGGATGAAAACAGTTGCCTATATTGGTGCAGGGCTCTTGATTCTCTTCGGGGCATTAATGGTTATAGGAGCAACGGATCCCACCGGTAATACATCCTGGCTTTGGGTGGGCGCTTTCTTGATCATCGTTGGTCTGGTGATTATTTACTTTGCAGCTCGCCGAAAACCAGTCACACCAACAACCAACGTAACCCTTAATGTTGATCTCCCGGGTAATGTAAACATGGATACATTAAAGTGTAAATCATGTGGCGGTACATTAACCTCTGAAAATATTAGCATGGTCGCTGGTGCTCCTATGGTAACCTGTCCTTATTGCCACACGACCTATCAATTAACCGAGGAACCTAAGTGGTAATCGTATTTTTCCAGACCATTCCAGAATCTGGAGGGATCTTATGAAGGTATTACGATACTTAAGTGTATTTCTCGTCATCATCATGCTGGCGGGTAGTACTTACCCGGTATTTGCGCAGGATTACCTTTTTGAGGTACCTGAACAAGCTGTCGTGGTCAAAATTAATAAAGATGGCTCAATCGATATCGAATACACGATGAAAATGGTCAATGCACAAGGTGCCCATGATATTGACATCGTAGATATAGGGTTGCCAAATTACAATTACGATTTAAAATCGATCACCGCGGAACTTGATGGCAAACCTCTAAAGAAGTTTACCGACTCTGATTATGTTCAGCCGGGAATATCAGTTTATCTGCAAAACGAAACGATTCCTCCTGGCGGAAGCGGCACTTTGCATGTTTACATCTCCGGTGTAGACGATGTTCTCTACCCGGTCAGCCAGCAGGAAAGTGAAGAGTATGCATCACTTGTATTTTGGCCAAGTTGGTTCGGGAGCCAATATATCAATGGCTCCACGAATTACCAAATGACAATACTCCTTCCACCCGGGGTACAGCTAAATGAAGGACGGTATTATGCTCCTGAATACTGGCCTGGAGCCTCAGAACCTGAATCGATGATCATGGAGGATGGTCGTATTTTTTACACCTGGGTTTCGGATCAGGCAAATGTGTATACGCAATACTCATTTGGCGCCAGTTTCCCCTCCCGGTATTTGGATCCAGGCGTTATCGTAACCGAACCTTATGTTCCCCCTTCCGAACAAACCCCACCGGCTTCTGGATTCACCATCAACATCGACAATATCTGTCCGATCATTTTTTGTCTCGGTTTCATTCTTTTCTTTGCCTTGATGATCTATTCAGCAACAGTAGGGGCAAAAAAACGGAAATTAAAATATCTGCCGCCTAAAATCATGATCGAGGGAAATGGGGTAAAACGTGGTCTTACCGCCGTCGAAGCCGCTGTCCTGATGGAACAACCAATGGACAAGGTCTTCACGATGATTCTATTCTCGGTTTTAAAGAAAAATGCCGCAGAGGTCATTTCAAAAGATCCCCTCGACATCAAACCTGCTGATCCCTTACCATCTGACCTGTATCCCTATGAGGAAGAATTCGTTAAATCGTTCAACTTAAAGGGGAATGACCGGAAAAAAGCGCTTCAGATCACGATGGTCAATCTCATAAAGAGTGTAACTGAGAAAATGAAGGGTTTCAGCCGAAAAGAGACGATTGCCTATTATGAGGAAATCATGAAACGCGCCTGGTCTCAAGTGGAAGAAGCTGCGACCCCTGAAGTAAAAGCCCAGGTATATGAGGAAGTGATGGATTGGACCATGTTGGACAAAAAATATGAAGACCGTACTCAGGAAGTTTTCAGTGGTCCTGTGCTCATTCCAACCCCCACATGGTGGTGGAGGTACGATCCCTCGGTACCCAGACCGGCAACTTCAACCGTTCAGCCGGTCAGTACAGGAACCCCCACGGCAAAACCCAGTATTCCGAGTACCATCTCTCTCCCCAAAATGCCCGGATCGGCATTTGCAGCCTCGGTAGTGAACAGCGTATCTTCCTTTGCTTCGAATGTGTTAGGTAATCTGCCCGGTTTTTCCGGTGCGGTGACCAACGTTACAAATCCGCCACCTCCTCCTTCCACTTATCGCAGCGGGTCGTCTGGAGGTGGAGGTGGGCACTCATGTGCTTGCGCTTGTGCGTGCGCTGGATGCGCCTGCGCTTGCGCAGGTGGTGGTCGCTAAAGAAACCAGGCGTTTTTATGACTCCTCTCAACAGGCTAATTGCTGCTCGACCAAGGAAACCAATTCCCAAACCTGAACAGGGTCTTTATCATTTCCACTGGAATCATGGTCTTTCAAATTCCCGCGTCCATTTGCGCCTTGATCCAGACGAATCAGGTTTATTAATTGTGAATGCCAATCAGGTTTATCACCTAAATCCCAGTGCAGCAAAAATGGCATTCTACATGTTACATAATTTTTCACAGGAAGAAGCCGCAAAAGCCCTTGCGAACAGTTTTGACATTCCAAAGAATATCCTCTTGGAGGATTACCGCCACTATGCCGATTCTCTCCGGGATTTACTCGATGAGAAAGTTTGCCCCATCTGTGATTTGGATGTCGAAACCAGTCTACCTTTTACGGTTAATCTCAGCGCACCTTACCGTATGGATATTGCCCTGACCTACCGTTGTAATAATGCCTGCGCTCATTGTTACAATGGACGGTCACGAAGTTTTCCTGAGCTTACCACCGGAGAGTGGTTCAAGATTATAGATCGCCTGTGGGAGCTAAGAATTCCGCATATCGTCTTTACCGGTGGTGAGCCTACTTTGCGTCAGGATTTAGCTGAACTCATTCATCATGCCGAAGAAAATGGTCAGATTACCGGGCTGAATACAAATGGACGCCTTCTAGCTAATGATAACTTCGTCCGCAGCCTTTTAGACGCTGGTCTGGACCATGTTCAGATCACTCTGGAGTCCCATAATCCCGAAATCCACAACACTATGGTCATGCATGACGGAGCCTGGGAAGAAACCGTTGCAGGAATAAAAAATGTTCTTAAGACCAAAATGTTTTTAATGACAAACACAACAATGCTTACCCTAAATCAACATTCCATTCCGGAGACCATAGAATTCCTGGCTCAATTAGGTGTTCCAACAGTGGGTTTAAATGCTTTAATTTATAGCGGTAAGGGGAAAACAGTTGGTACTGGCTTAAAGGATGAGGATCTTCAACCGCTATTAACCGCAGCACAAGAAATTACCGCCAGGCATCATCAGAAACTAATCTGGTATACGCCCACTCAATACTGCCATTTCGACCCCGTCGAATTTAACTTGGGCATTAAAGGATGTTCTGCTGCCCTCTATAATATGTGCCTTGAACCGGATGGCAGTGTTTTACCCTGCCAGTCTTATTATTCTTCGGTTGGTAATATTCTTACCGATCCCTGGGAGAAAATTTGGAACCATGATCTGTGTGTTCAACTACGTGGACGTAAAAATTTGCCTGAGAAGTGTTCGAATTGCCTGATTCGCAGTGATTGTGGTGGTGGATGTCCACTCACTTTTGAGACAGAAAGTGACTCTTTTTTACAGGTCAGGAGGCAGCTATGAAAGCCAGAGTAAAAACCCTTTTGGATAAAATATTTTTCACGCCACAACCTCTTCCACCTCAGATGGTTCAATCGATCGTCGAAATTGATGGCAAACCCAACCGACTTCATCTCCGCATTGAAGAAAATGGAGAAGGTTTATTAATTCTAAACGCCTCCACCATACTGCACCTCAATCCAACTGCGGCTGAAATTGCCTATTACCTGATCAAACAGATGGATCAGTCTGCCATAGTGGAGCAGATCTGCAAACGATATCAGGTCAATGCGGATGTTGCCCGCCAGGATATTGAGGATTTGAAGATTCGCATCGACACCCTGATGAGAACCCCGGACCTTGACCCGGAAACTTTTCTGGATATGGAGCGAGCGCCAAGGCATTCGGCAGGAACAGGAATCCCCCTGCGCCTGGATTGCGCGCTTACTTATCAGACGCCTGGTGAGCTTTCAGATTTTTATAGCCCTGTAAAACGAGTTGATCGGACTCTGGATACAGAGGAGTGGCAATTGATTTTGAAAAAATCCTGGGAGTGGGGAATTCCTCACATCGTTTTCACCGGTGGTGAACCAACAATGCGTCCGGATTTAGTAGAATTGATCCAGTTTGCTGAAAATCAAGGTCAGGTGACAGGATTAATCACCGATGGTTTTCGTTTATCCAACCGGGACTATTTACATTCCCTTCTTCTGTCTGGTCTTGACCATATCATGCTCGTTTTCCATCCATTCGAGGAAGAATCTCTGGAAGCCATCCGTGATATCGTTAACGAGGATATCCATCTAACGGTTCATTTGATTATTAATCATGAGACAAAGGATCACATCCCTAATCTGATGGATCAGCTAGCCAAACTGGGAGTTAAGAATATTTCTCTTAGTGCCATAAATAAAGAGTTTGAGACACACCTTTCAGAAGCCAGCAGGTTGTGCGCTGTCAAAGGATTTTCCCTGGTCTATGACCTCCCTGTCCCCTATTCAGAAATTAACCCCGTAAATATTGAACTGGAAGCAGAGACAAGCAGCATTCGAGGTGCTGGACGATCCTGGCTTTATGTAGAACCAGACGGAGATGTTCTTCCGACGCAGGGAAACACTCATTATCTGGGGAACTTATTGCGGGATAGCTGGATGACGGTTTCTGCTAATCGAAAACTATACCTCCAGGCATAATACCAATGGATTGGCACGCCAGGTTTTTCGACCAGGCTCGTTGGACAAAATCATTGAGGGATTACCTCATCAAAAGCGTAGCCATCCCTAATGAAGCTATCACGCTTGAAATTGGCTGTGGCAGCGGTGTAATAGCGGAAGACTTTTTTAACCTTTGCCACTGCAGGACTCTTGGCGTGGATATTGATATTTCTCGATGTGAAATGTCTATGCGCAATTATCATAATTTATTAATTGCCAACGCAGATGGTTATTACTTGCCATTTTCAACTTCTTGCTTTGACATCGTTTTTTGCCATTATCTCCTGCTCTGGATCACCTCACCAACCGATCTGTTCAAGGAAGTCCATCGCGTCCTTAAACCCAATGGCGTTTTTATCGCCTTTGCGGAGCCAGATTATCAAGCACGGATAGATTACCCGCCCCCACTTGATCAATTGGGGGCGCTCCAAAATCAAGCACTGATTGACCAGGGAGTCAACCCGAGGATTGGGCGCCAGCTTTCTTCTCTAGCCTTCAATACCGGTTTTGTTGACACACGGATCGGTATTTCAGGCTATGAGCAAACCTGTGGCGCGATGCCAGAATGGTGGGAAACAGAATGGGCAACAATCGCCGAGGACGTTCAGCACAGGCTTTCAAAATCAAAGATCGAAGAGTATAAGAAACTCGATTCTGAGTCCTGGCAGGCAGGTACCAGAATTCTCTGGATACCTACTTTTTATCTCATCACAAAAAAACCGTCATAAATAATGATTGTTCAGGTCTTTGATCACTTTTTTCAAAAGGATCGATGGGTTAAAATAATTTCCGGAAAAGCCGAAATACATTGTTGCTCTCATTGATCCCTTTCGGCTTTTTCTTTTCTCTTGATTTCACAATCCACCTGCCCAAAATTCATACTATTGATTTATTTCAATTTCATTAATCAATCCTCGTTTCCGAGGAAAAGAACGTAAATTTGCTGCAAATTCCTGGAGCATAAACGCATTGTCAAATCATCTGATTCAGGATATAATTTTGCACTGTTCGGGGCGTGGCGCAGCCCGGCTAGCGCGCTTGCATGGGGTGCAAGAGGTCGAAGGTTCAAATCCTTTCGCCCCGACAGAAACAACTTTATAAAAATAAGTCTGAGATTGTAGTGACTTTCGTCCATCATCTCAGACTTATTTTTAATTTTCTCTTTCAGTTAACTAATAAGGTGGATTGCTTTCTCAATTCTTTCCAGCACCTTTTCCATGCCAATAATTTCCATGCTTTCAAATAAAGGCGGGCTAATTTTTTGCCCCGTCACGGCTACCCGTAATATCCCAAAGACCTGACTGGCGCTAAATCCCGAAGACTCCACATAGGAACGCATGGGAGGTTCAGCCAGTTCCACTTTCAGTTCCGGTAAATTTGACAGGATTTGATAGCTATCCTTCAGAATTTGTTTCACTTGATCAGGAGATAATCCCTTTGGAATCATCTCTTCATAACTATATTTCACTTCTTCCTTGAAGAAAAAGGCAGCCATTGGGACAGCGTCATCCAAAGTAGCGATTCTTTCTTTCAGAATTGGAGCGATCCGGATCAATTTTTCAATATCTACAGGAATGTTTTCTCGTTCAAAGAAAGGTGCAATTCGCCGTGCTAATTCTGTATCGGATAAATTGCGAATATGAAGTCCATTAAAGTGATCCAGTTTTGAAAAATTGATCGCTGCAGGTGATGGATTGAGATGCTCTAAATTAAATTTTTCGATCAGATCATCCAGAGTGAAAAATTCAGTATGATCATCATAACTCCAACCCATCAATGCCACCCAATTCACCACAGCTTCAGGGGTGTAGCCCAAATCTCTTAAATCTTTTACAAAAATGGAGTAACCATCTTTTAGTAAATCTGCAGATTCTCGCTTACTCATTTTCCCTTTACCACTTGGTTTTAGAAAGACGGACAAATGGATCCAAACAGGTTCCTGCCACCCAAAAGCCCGGCAAATTAAGGCGTGAAGTGGAAGAGATGGCAGCCATTCCGAACCGCGAATCACGTGCGTGATCTTCATAAGATGATCGTCGACCATTGCCGCCAGGTGATAAAGTGCCCAACCATCTGATTTGACCAGTATGGCATCATCCAGCGTGTGGTTTTCAACGGTTATTTCGCCACGCAAGAGATCTGTTACCGTAGTGGAACCACTCCTTGGCGTTTTGAATCGGATGACGAATTTCTCACCCTGATGGATTCTTTTTTCCGCCTCTTCCAGTGGAATCCCACGGCAGGTTCCATCATAATGCGGAGGTTCTTTCCGCCTTTGTTGTTCTTCGCGCATGTGATTTAATCGTTCCGGGGTACAAAAACAAAAATAAGCACTGCCCGCTTCAACTAATTTTCTGGCATAGTCAAAATAGATCTCTTTCCGCTCTGACTGCCGGTAAGGGCCGTAAGGTCCACCAATATCCGGACCCTCGTCATACTCCAATCCCAGCCATCGTAAACCAGTGATCAGCTCTTCTTCCGCTCCTGGAACGTATCGTTTAACATCGGTGTCTTCAATTCTTAAGATGAATTTTCCACCAGTTTTTTTGGCGATCAGATAATCATAAAGTGCGGTTCGAGCACTGCCAAGATGCATATGCCCGGTTGGGGAAGGGGCAAATCTGACGCGTACCGGTTGTGATGTGGATTGGTTCATAAAACTCCTTCTATGCTTTCCGATGTAGTAACACGCTTTCGATCAACCCAATTCCGAGCAAAAGAGATAACAGCGAACTACCCCCATAACTGATGAACGGTAACGTCTGACCGGTTACAGGTATGACTCTTAAGTTTACACCAATATTCACCATAGTTTGAAAAGCGATTAAGGTTGCGAAACCATAAGCAATCAAAGAACCATAAGGGTCACTCGCGATCCTAGCAGCTCGAATACAGCGCAAAATGATGAAGATGAGGATTGCCATGATTACAATTGTTCCAACAAATCCAAACTCAGCCGCAATGGCTGAAAAAATAAAATCCGTGGATCTTACTTTTAAAAATCGAAGCTGAACTTGTGTCGCTGAACCGTATCCTTGCCCCAAAAGCCCCCCGCTGCCAATAGTGATAAGGGCTTGTTGGACATTGTAATCGTTTCCATAGCTGGCGGTTTCATCCGGGTTGAAGAAGGATAGAATTCGATCCTGCTGGTAAGTTTCCAGATTTGGAAAGAGTAAAATTGCTCCAATGACCCCAATTAGGGCGATGATATATACCCATTTCGTTGGGATTCCACTGATCCATAACATGGAAAACCAGATAACCACCAGCAAAATAGTTGTGCTCAGGTTAGGCTGCAAATAAATCGGAACAACAATCCCCGCGACGAGCAAACCACTTGCCCCCATCCAACGAATGTTTTTGGGTTTCTTCGCCTGGCTCGAAAAATAATGAGCCAGAACAAGAATCAGTACAATCTTGGCAATCTCAGCAGGTTGAATATTCACCAAACCCACTTCCAACCACCTTTGTGCGCCAAAACTTGTCGTACCAATGATTAATATAATGCCGAGAAATGCCAGTATGAAGATATACAGAAAACGTGAAAAACTTTTCCAGTAACGATAATTGATCAGGGAGACGGTGACCAAAACTACAATTCCAATTCCCAGGAAGGTTGCCTGACGGCTCATGTAGTTCGCCAGTTCAATGTTCTCGGCGATAGTTGACTGGATCATGATCAAGCCAAACACACAGAGAAACAAAACAGCGCCGATCAGCCAAAAATCAAAATTTTTCCAAAACTCACGTCGAAACATTCTTCCACTCTACAAGAACTTATTTTTTTGGAGCATTTGCCTGGTCAGCTGCCTTCAGATCAAAGTAGGATTCCAGAACTCTTTCAACAATTGGCGCGGCGACGCTGGCTCCTTCACCACCATTATAGACAAAGGCAACCACCGCAATTTCAGGATTATCATATGGCGCGTAACCTACATACCACGCATGAAATGGCCAGGCTTCAGGTTGGCAAAGATTTTTCTGTTGGGCAACATCATCACAGTATTCCGCGGTTCCTGTTTTCCCGGCAGAGGGGATCTCAAGATCAGCCATTACTTTGGCTGCCGTTCCGGAAACAACCACTTCCCGCATGCCCTGTTTAGCATAATCGATCACCCACGATTCCACCACTTTTTTCTCACCTGTAGGTTTATTATCTTCGTCGAAGATGTCAATCATCGGATCTTTGGTAATATCCCACATCAGCTTGGGCTCAAAAGGCTTTACGATATTTCCTTCCGCATCAAGGATATCTTTGATAATTGTCGGCTTCATATATTTGCCATCATTTGCCAGTGTTGCGAAAGACATCAATACTTGAAGCGGACTGGCAAGAACATACCCTTGACCAATGGTTGTAATATAGGTATCGCCAGTTGACCAGTTTTCAGCTTTATTGATGCGTTTCCAAGTCGGGTCGGGAACCAGACCCGAAACTTCACCGGGCAGTTCAATACCGGTCAATTTCCCGTAACCTAATGCTTCAGCATATTCTTTCAAACGCCAGGCATTCAAGCCGCCATTTGGCACATCATTCTCAAAACCGCCACCAATTTTGTAGAAATAGATATCATCTGATAAGGCGACGGCTTTAATGAACGAACACATTCCGTGACCAGCCCGGTCATAGCCATAATAAATTTTGGGCGTTCCGGGATCGTTTGGAGAGTATTTTTGAATGATTGAAATCGTTCCCGGACAAGGGATTTCTTCAGTTGGACCGATGACGCCCTCATTCAATGCGCCAATTGCTGCTACCATCTTGTAAACCGAACCAGGTGGATGCTGTGCCGAAACTGCATGATTGAGTAATGGTTTTAACGGGTCCTGGCTAAGCTGGTTGTAGTAATAGGTCGGTATGATCGTTTCCAGGCGATTGTTTTCATAGGTTGGTTCAGAAACCATAGCCAGTATTTCTCCGGTTTTTGGATTCAACGCTATCACCACACCGTTCATGGATTGGATTCGATTCAGCCTTCTATTCCAGTATTTCATTTCGTCAGTCAATGCCGTTTTGGCAGCCGCCTGTAACCGGGTATCGATGGTCAACCGAATGCTGTATCCCGGTACCGGATCTATAGGCTCTTCGATATCTCGCACTTCCTTCCCTGCGCTATCCACTTCCACAACCCGTAAACCGTTCTTTCCGAGCAAGGTTTCATCCATCGAATATTCAACACCCCCATAACCAACTTTATCCCGCCCCGAAACAAAACCAAGATTTTCATAATAATCTTGATTTTCTGCTGTGATTGGACCCAGGAAGCCGACTATCTCAGCAGTCAAATTGCCCGTTGGATATTTCCGGACATTTTCAATTTGAATCGAAACACCGGGCCAGCTATGGGTTTTTTCATTAATCACCATCGCAATTTTAGAATCGACATTACATTTCACCTTTACAGCAGCATAAGGGGCGTTCGTTTCTCCAATCAAAACAATTTCTTTAATGCCAAAATCTGATTGACAGGCTGTAAACAATCGGGCAGATTCATCCGTCACCACGCCATTGGTAACGGGGACCTCAATAAGCTGGGACAATTGCCGGTAAATTTCTTCCTTGGTGCCATTATCCGCCGGGAGATCGGCAGGAGTAATCACAACATTATACGAAGGAGCGTTCCTGGCAAGAACATAATCATTACGGTCATATATATTTCCACGTTGAGTTTGCACACTAATATTTTTGATTCGGTTTTCTTCAGCCTGAAGGAGGTAATCCTCTCCATGAATGATTTGCAGGCTAAACATCCGAATGACATATACTAAAAATACAATCCCAAGCAGGGCGTAAATCACATTAAAACGCCACTTCTCCAAACCATTGCTGACAGGTTTTTCCGCGTTCATTCTGCTTCCTCAGGTCGGTTCAGCCACCCAGCGAAGTCTCGCACGATGGCAAAAATTGGAATGGATATTAAGAGATTAAGAAAAATAGAAGGGATAATCACTGTTTGTAAGGAGTCCTGCCAGGGATAAGCCAATCCGTTCAACCTTAATCCCATAAGTGTAAATAAATTAAGCAAAATACTTGATACGAGGGTGACAGCGAACATTGAAATCAAGGGTGACTGCCAAAGTTTTCTTGAAATAAAGTGAGCCATTAGCACAGCGGACAAATATCCAAGCGGATATACGTACCAGGGTAAAGCGGATACATATGAGGACAATCCTCCTGCCAGAAAAGCCAGGAAAAATCCCGATGCATCCTTACTCAGTAATCCCCACGCAGCCAGCCAGACTAGCAATAAGTCCGCTACTCCATTCAACAGACGGATTTCTCCTCCGACCGTTGTTTGCAAGATCAGCAACAAAAGCAGTAAAGGGATCGAAATCAGAATGTTCATTCTTATGGAGCCGTGGTTGGAATTAGAGGAGCGATATTGACTGCCTGAAAATTCGTGATGACCAGAACAGCTTGAAGATTATTAAAGTCAACGGAGGGTTGGACGGAAGCCGTCTGAAAGAGATCATTTTCGTTCGTATTAATGGATTCGATTTGACCAATCAATAATTCTGGTGGGTAAGTTCCTCCCAATCCAGAGGTAAGCACTAAATCGCCTTCAGTAATGACTACGCCGGGACTCACCATTCGTAGGGAGATATCCCCGGTCACTGATCCCTGTACCTGGGCTTCAATTTTGCTCTCCTTTAGTTTTACGTTGACGACCGACCCTTGATCTGTAATCAGTTGAACGCGCGCAGCTGAGGCTGTTACCGCATCAACATTACCAACGAGTCCTTGTTCGGTAACTACCGGCATCCCACGATAAATCCCATCATCGGAGCCATGGTCGATAATGATGTACTTCAGGAATGGGCTTGGATCTTTGCCAATAACGGATGCCGCTATATATGTGTTCGATGGATTATCACGGGCGAAATCCAGAAGAGCATAGAGGATATCTGTCTCCACCAATTGTTGTTGAAGTTGTAGAATTTCAGATTGCAGCCGTGAGACTTCATTTTGGAGGGCTGCATTCTGTTCGCGCAAAAGTGTCACATCCCGCGTTTCAGTAAAAAATTCGACGGCAACTTTAACCCGTGAAGCGACCCAGCTTTGCACGCCAACTAAAGGATCAATCGTTTTCCCAATGATTTGACCGAGAAGACCACTTAATGCCAGGACGATTACACCGGCGAGGATAAACACTATCGCCAGGGTTTGCCAGGTTCGAGTAGATAGGCGTTTCATTTTCTTGCCAATTACCTGCTAACCTCGGGAATTACTTCTCTCCAGACTGACCAGGAATCTTTTATATTGCGATAAACTTTCCAGAACCATCCCAGCCCCTCTGGCAACACAGGTCATCGGATCATCTGCGATCCATACCCGTAGATTTAATTCTTCTTTTAGTCTCGGTACCAAACCGAGGATTTGAGCTCCACCACCCGCAAGACAGACTCCTGAATCCAAGAGGTCGGAGATCAGTTCAGGCGGAACTTCATCAAGAGCATCTTTGATCGTGTCCACGATGATCTGAATAGAAGGATTGATTGCCTCTCGAATCTCAACGGATGAGATTTCCACGGAACCTGGTAAACCGGTGATCAGATTTCTACCACGGGCTGTCATTGTTAGCTCCGTTTGCAGTGGATAAGCAGAACCTATATTAATTTTCAGCTGTTCCGACATTCGTTCGCCAATGAGCAGATTGTACTTCTTGCGAATGAATTGAAGAATATCCTCATCTAATTCATCGCCTGCGATACGCAAAGATCGTGAAATAACGATCTCTCCCATCGAGATAACCGCCACTTCAGTCGTCCCCCCACCGATATCCACCACCATCGTACCTTTAACGTCATTAATCGGCAGTCCGGCGCCAATCGCTGCTGCACGTGGCTCTTCCACAAGATACGTTTCACGAGCCCCCGCAGCCATCGCTGCATCATAAACCGCTCGTTTTTCAACTTCGGTGGCACCTGAAGGAATTCCAATAGCTACCCGTGGTCGTGGCATCGGTACGATCGCCTGCTGGTGAGCCTTGCCAATGAAGTATTCGAGCATGGATTTAGTGATTTCAAATTCAGAAATGACACCATCTCGTAATGGACGGATGGCGACATAATTAGCTGGTGTCCGTCCTACCATTTCTTTTGCAGTGTTTCCGACAGCAAAAGTTTCGTGAGTGCGTTTATTAATGACCACCCAGGAAGGCTCATTAATAACGATGCCTTTTCCCCGAACATTGACCAAAGTGTTTGCTGTACCAAGATCAATGCCGATATCAAGTGAAAAATAGCCCATCAACCAACTAAAAATATTGGCTGCCAATATTTGCTCCAAAATTCAATATATATACTAGTCAAAAATTATACCATAGGGGATTTGTCAAGGATTTTATTTTAGCTTTTCAGCTGAGATTTTGATTTTGACAGATGAGAAGCTCTCGTTTATAATTTTGAGGCATTTAAAGATGCGGGTGTGGCCAAGCGGTAAGGCATCACCTTCCCAAGGTGATATTCGTGGGTTCGAATCCCATCACCCGCTCTTTTTGTTTCTCCCAATTCCTTGAAGATTTGTAAATTCAATACTTTGATAGTTGTCAAATAATTGTAAGATATTGGCAATATTGTAAGTTTATAAATTGTCATCTATGCTAGAATAGTTTAGCAGTAAAGGGAGTCTCATGCCGCCCGGAAATTTGATCCTCCATATAGAAGACAATTTTGATAACCGCATTTTAGTTCGCCGGCTATTGCTTTCTGCCTCCTATCGTATCATTGAGGCTGAAAACGCCCGTCAGGCAATTGCTGCTTTATACAAATATTCTCCCGATTTGATCTTAATGGATATTAATCTTCCAGGCATAGATGGCTACACGCTTACATCCAAATTAAAATCAGTTCCATCGGTACAGAATATACCTATTGTTGCCATCACTGCAAACGCAATGCGCGGCGACCGTGAAAGAACCTTATTAGCTGGGTGTGACGGTTATATCGAAAAGCCGATTAATATTGATTGTTTTCTTGATCAGATTGCATCTTTTATCCCTCACAATGGCAGGAAACCTCAAGCTAATGTCTGAAATCCTCACTTCATCTGCCCCGTTGAGCCCCAAAACTGTACTGGTTGTAGAAGACAATGTGGGGAACTTCATGCTCATTGCCCGTATGTTGGATAGCGCAGGCTTTCATTGTGAGTGGAAAACAACCGGTTACGAAGTTGTAGAATTTGCTGAAACACTTGATCATATCGATCTCATACTCTTGGATATCCGACTTCCGTATGAAGATGGCTACGGAGCTTTTCGTAAACTACGACAAAACACTAAATTCCGAGAGATTCCGATTGTAGCAGTCACTGCTGTTACTGGTCTGGACCAAATGAGATCCGCTCGACTGGCAGGTTTTAATGGGTTTATCGGCAAGCCGCTAAATCCTGATCGGTTCCCTTCCCAAATTCGTCGTATTCTTTCAGGCGAGGCTGTTTGGGAATACGAATAATTCTTTTATTTCCTTAATTTCCTTCTTTACGTAATTTTGGCTTTGGAGGAACAATGGCATTACAAGAGACTGAAAAACTTTCAACCATCGAAACCCAGGATGAAATACTGGCTCGTTACCCATATTCGAACATCATCAAGCCAATGCGGGCGATTAGTCTATTTTCCTCCGTTCTGTTTCTTGTGCTTTCCTATTTTTCACGCGAGATTGGCTATTATTTACTGGCAGGCAGTTCTCTCATCACGCTGATCTTCTCAATCGCCTCCTTACCAAAAGCCCCTAAGAAACCTAGTTCTTTCATCATTTTCTTACTTGCCGCCTCTTACCAACTTCTGATCATCCTTCTGGCAAGTATTCTCCCCGCTTACCTTGGGATACCGTACGCGCTTGTATCCGTCATGTTGGCATTTATCTTTACTTCCATCATTCCGCATAGTGCCCTCAGTGATTGGATCGTAACCATTGGGATCCTGGGCGGTATTGCTTCACTGGAACTTTCAATTTTGGGCTTGCTACCGCAAATCAACAATCAGGCATTGGCAAGCATCGTTTTGATCCTTTCTGTATTCCTTTTAATTAAAGTTAGTGAAATGTTTGGTCAACATAGGATTGTTGCCTCCATTCGGACCAAATTCCTGTTGATTTCCCTGGCATTAACCTTGATTCCATTGATCGTCCTTTCGTTCATTAGTAATCGTTTCCTTCAACAATCCATTCAGGCGCAATCGAATGAAGCGTTGAGAGTCGCAGCTGATCAAACACGTTCCTCGATTGACAATTTCATTCAGACCAATCTAGATTCATTGGAATTGGAGGCTTCACTAAGTTCCATCAGCCGATATCTAACGCTTGACTCCACATTACGCGCTAACAGCACTGAAGAATCCGCCATGCAGTCAACACTCTTATCCTTACAGACGAAGGAAAAGGTTTACACTCCTTCCTATGCCATCCTCAATCTTAATGGTTTGAACCTGTACGATACAGATCGCTTAAACATTGGCACGCTTGAAAATAATACAAGTTATTTCTTATCCGCCTCGGTGACAAATACCAGTTCAGTAAGTCCGGTTGAATTTGAACCAGACTCGAATATTGGTTATATCTACTTTATTTCTCCCATTAAAAATGAATCTGCACAGGTTGTTGGATACCTGCGTTCAAGATACGACGCAAGAATTCTGCAATCCTTCATTCAAAGCGATTTTGGTCTGATTGGAGCTCGGTCTTATCCCATCCTGCTGGATGAAAATGGGATGAGATTGGCAGATGGCTTTTCGCCAAATTCAATCAATCACCTTGTGGGTAGGGTAACCCAAGCAGAATACAATACTCTGGTTGCTACTAAAAGAATCCCGAGTAATCTGCCATTCGACCAAATCTCAATTGAACAGGAGCAACTCGCAACCGCTTTAAGGGAATCTGGGGATGTCCAATATTTGACAGCAAATCTTCAAATCCAAAATAATCTGGTTCCCCATTCCGCAGCCATGATGCCGCTTACCAGCCGCCCCTGGAAAGTCGTCTATCTGCAAGATCAATCGGATTTACTCGCATCTTTATCCACACAAAACCGATTATCTACCATCATTTCTTTGTTAATGGCTGGTGTGGTTAGCCTATTTATTGTATTTGCCGCTAATCAATTTTCCAAACCAATTATTGATATTACCGAGGCAGCAGAAAAAATTGCAGGCGGCGATTTGTCCGTGCAAGCCAAAGTTACCTCTAATGACGAAATCGGCACCCTTGGTACCGCTTTCAACTCGATGACACGGCAGTTAAAAGACCTGGTGGATACTCTTGAAAATCGTGTACGTGAGAGAACCAGGCAGCTGGCAGCACAAAACGAAGCCCTTCAATTCCGTTCACGTCAGCTGCAAACAGTGGCTGATGTCGCGCGCAGCATTGTCTCCACCCGTGAAGTAGATAACCTTCTTGATCTTGTTACCCGCCTGGTTAGCGATCGGTTCGGATTCTATCATGCCGGTATTTTCCTCCTGGATGAAACTGGAGAATATGCAGTCCTGCGGGCGGCGAATTCTCCTGGTGGTAAAAGGATGTTGGAACGCCAGCATAAGCTTCGGGTAGGTCAGGTGGGTATTGTGGGCTACGTGACTGGTACAGGTGAACCCCGCATTGCCACCGACGTTGGTGAGGACGCTGTATTCTTTAATAACCCCGATTTGCCGGAAACCCGGTCAGAAATGGCTCTTCCGCTCAAATTAGGAGATGCCATTATCGGCGCACTGGACGTCCAGTCCAAGCAGTCAGATGCTTTCACCGAAGACGATATTGCCCTCTTTACCACATTGGCGGACCAGATTTCTGTCGCCATTGAAAACGCGAATGCCTATGAAATCTCTCAGCAAACTGTTGAGGAAATGAAGGAACTGGACCGGGTTAAGAGTCAATTCCTGGCAAATATGTCGCATGAACTGCGGACTCCTCTCAATTCGGTAATCGGTTTTTCCCGGGTCATCCTTAAAGGCATTGATGGTCCCATTAACGATACCCAGGAACAGGACATCACCGCTATCTATAATTCAGGCATGCATCTATTGGGAATGATCAATGAAATTCTCGATCTTTCCAAAATTGAAGCCGGCAAGATGGAATTGCAAATTGATGATGTTAATTTAAACGAAGTTGTTAAAAGTTCCCTTTCCACTGCAGAGGGTTTGATAAAAGATAAGCCCATTGAACTGGTTACAAACGTTCAACCGGATCTTCCAATGGTCAAAGGCGATGAACTACGGATCAACCAGGTTTTGACCAACCTGATCGCCAATGCCATCAAATTTACAGAAAAAGGCAGAATTACCATTGAAGCCTCATTACATTCAAATGACCAGAGCAAGAACGAGGTTTTAGTCACAGTAACCGATACGGGCATTGGGATCGCCCCCGAAGATCAAAACAAACTCTTCCAACGCTTCTCACAGGTGGATGATTCACCAACCCGCCGTACCGGAGGAACAGGTCTTGGACTATCCATCTGTCGCTCCCTTATTGAACTCCATGGCGGAAGGATTGGTTTGCTGAGCAGCGAAGTCGGAAAAGGAAGTACTTTCTATTTCACCCTGCCTGTACCAGAAGAACCAGAAACAACGCCCTTTGAGAATATTATTCATGGAGACCATGTCATTCTCTCGATCGACGATGATCCTCAGGTAATCACCCTCTATGAGCGTTTTCTAAAACCTTATGGCTTTGAGGTTATTCCATTAACAGACCCCATGCAATCCGTTGAAAAAGCGATTGAAATCAAACCGTTCGCCATCACGCTGGACATCATGATGCCGAACAAGGATGGCTGGCAAGTATTGAATGAACTTAAGAGAAACGAAGAAACCAAAGATATCCCTGTGATGATCTGTTCCATCCTGGAAGAGGAGGAAAAAGGATTCAGTCTGGGGGCATCCGATTATTTGGTTAAGCCTTTCCTGCATGATGATCTTGCCAATGCTATCAAAAGGTTGAACCGTGAAGGTGGCGTTCACGATGTGCTGGTGATCGATGATGACCCACAATATTTAAGGCTTCTCCAAAAAATGATCGAGGAAGAGGGTAATTATCTTCCCGTTCTGGCGGATGGTGGTATTTCTGCTCTTAAATTGCTCAATGAATTTACACCGGATGTCATCATTATGGATCTAATGCTCGGTGACATTAATGGATTTGAACTGCTCGAAAAGTTTAAATCTGAACCGCGCCTCAAACAGATCCCCGTCATCATCATCACTGGTTCTGAATTGGAGCCAGACCAAATGCAGAAACTCGGAGAGTATGTCGACCAGATTTTCTCCAAATGGACGATTGACAAGAACGATCTGTTGCTCAATTTACAAGAAGCGCTGAATCGTATTCGACCAACCCATCTGGTGCCGTAATGTCTGTTCCTGTGGTAGCAAAGTGCCTGGATTGCGGGCACAATGAAATATTTAACCAACTGACCCCGGCATGTTCGCGCTGCGGGTCTCTTTGGCGGGAGGCGCTCTACGATTTCACTAGTGATGTGAAGACCTTCCAATCCGGTCTCGTTTCTCGACCGTTCAACTTATGGCGCTATCAAGAACTTCTACCAGTCGAACCGCCTCCCGCTTCTTTACAATTGGGTGAAGGCGGAACGCCACTGCTGCACGCGGTAAATCTTGGTTCAATGTTGGGAAATTCAAACATTTATATAAAAGATGAAAGACAAAATCCCACCTCCTCCTTTAAGGACCGTCAGGCAGCAGTAGCCATTGCATCTTATCGAAATGCCGGCATAAACGAATTGGTCGTCGCCTCAACAGGAAATGTTGCCATCGCCTATTCAGCTTTTGCTGCCAGGTCTGGTATGCGGTTATGGGCTTTTCTAACCAGTCTGGTTCCCTCGGAAAAAATGCGCGAAGTAGCAATTTATGGAACTAAAGTGGTCAAAGTCACTGGAACCTACGATCAGGCGAAACAACTGGCTGAACAATTTGCAAAAACGAGAAACCTGGCGCTGGATCTCGGTTCACGCAGTATTCCATGCGTAGAAGGCATGAAAACACTGGCGTTTGAAATTTGTGAACAGCTTGGTTCACCTGCACTTTACGCTTCAAAAAGAAGTGAGAATTTGTCAGGCGCATGGATTGCGCCTGATTGGTATTTTCAATCAGTGAGTGGAGGGATGGGTCCGCTTGGGGTCATTAAAGGATTTTCAGAATTAAAGCAAATGTCCTTGATCTCGCAAATTCCGCACATGGCAATTGTGCAGGTCTCAGGTTGTTCACCAATGGTTGACGCTTGGGAAAAGGGTTTACGCATCGCTGATCCTGTCGAATCCCCTCAGACTCTAATCGCTACCCTGGCAACTGGTGATCCTGGCAGAACCTATACTGAATTACGCACACGTATGCTCGACTATACCGGCGGCACCTTTTGTAAAGTGACGGATGAAGAAGCATTCCGTGCGATGCATTTGCTGGCGAAGATGGAAGGAATATCGGTCGAGCCTGCTGCAGCTGTGGCATTTGCCGGCTTGATTAAACAGATCCGCGCCGGAAAGATCCGCTCGCATGAAGTCGTTGTAGTGAATTGCAGCGGTCATACAATGCCGGTTGAAAGTCACATCCTCGGAGACTTAACGGACAAACAGGCAGAAGCTCAAGTTAATCACATGGATCGCAATCCTGAGGAGGGTTTGCTGTCGGCGCTCAATACCATCAGCCTCGACCGCTATCCTAGAATTGCTATTGTTGATGATGAACCCAACGTCCGCCGCCTGGTGAAACGAATCCTCCAATCGCAAGGGAATTACACACTTTTTGAGGCAGAAGATGGCAGGCATGCTGTTGAACTGATCCAACGTGAACTGCCCGATTTGATCATTCTCGATTTAATGATGCCCGAAATGGATGGGTTTTCTGTGATGGACATTTTGCAGAAGGAAAAAACCACCCGGGATATCCCAATCATCGTAATAACTGCCAAAGAATTGACGCGGAATGAAAAAATGCGCTTGCAAGGACGCATCCAAGCTCTATTACAAAAAGGGGACTTTGTCAGTGAGGAACTGCTGGACGAAGTAAAATCGGTGATCAAATGAAACTGCCTTCGGTTCGAGATAAAGGGATTCTCGCGGCGTCAGCATCTGCATTTTTCCTTGGTCTGTCGCCGATTTTCGGCAAACAGGCAATCCTCTTTGGCTTTTCTCCCTTTTTTGTCGTTGCATTCCGTACAACCATCGCCTGCCTGTTGCTATTATGTTTTATTTTGATTTTTAAACGGCAGTTCCTGTATATCCATCCCCTCGGTTTGGTTGGCTGTTTCGTCGCCGGTTTGATCAATGGCATTGGTTCGGTTTTCTATTATTCCTCACTAGCCCGGTTAGATGCAGGGATCGGTCAACTGCTTTATTCCTTTTATCCTCTTTTTCTAGTCTTCTGGCTCTTTCTTGATCGTCAATCAGTCAGCAAAATAACTATTGTGCGGCTCGTTCTGGTTTTGCCAGGCATTTTTCTTTTATTACATACCACAGATGAAAAAGTAGATCTTCTTGGCGCAGGATTTATGCTGCTGGCAGCAGTTTTTTATTCACTGCATATCCTGGTAAATCAAAGGGTCTTGTACGAGGTACCCTCGCCCACCGTGACATTTTATACACTCGTTGCCATGAGTGTTACTGTATGTATTGCTTTTTTGTTTATGGATCCTCATCTGCCAACCTCGAACTTATCCTGGTATCCGCTCATCATCCTGGCCATTATTACCTTTTTATCCCGCATAACGTTGTTCATGGGGGTCAAACACCTGGGCGGCATGCAAACGGCACTATTGGGTTTAGGAGAATTAATTGTCACCGTCGTCGTCGCTCAATTTTATCTGGGTGAGCATTTGACGTTAATCCAGTGGATCGGGGCGCTCTTTATCTGTTTGAGCCTGATCCTGGTGATTATTGATAAACCGCCGACTATAAAAAGAAAAGGGAAAGGCTTTTTATACTGGTTGAATCCCCCTGCCATCAATCCAACCGATACGCCCTTTCAAAATTAACTAAAAAAAGACCCCGAAAAGGGTCTTTACTTTGGGTGGCTGATGGGGGTCGAACCCACAACCCTCGCATCCACAGTGCGATGCTCTGCCATTGAGCTACAGCCACCAGGAACGCTGAAATTCTATCATAGCCTCTACTGACTGGCAAGCATTTCCCTAATCACGCGCGGTGCAATCTCCTGCGGAAGCTTCACCTGGGTGTGATCTCTCAAGTTCTTGATCGAAACTTGTGCCTTCTCTACCTCATCCGGTCCCAAAACAATCACCAGTCTAATTCCAGATCGGTCAGCGAAACGAATTTGTTTTTGAAGTTTCTCGATTTCGGGATACAAGATGACCCTAATCCCTTCATTTCGCAAAAACGATGAAAATCTTGCCGCCGCAGGAAACGTTTGTTGATCAAAAACGGATACGAGCACAGTGTCATCCAGTAAGTGAAGTTCCGGCAGACATCCATACTTCTTCATCAGGAGAGTAATCATGACATCCCCCATAGCGAAACCAACCCCTGCCAAAGGATTTCCACCGACATCTGCCACAAGGTTATCATAATGCCCACCGCCTAGGACGGCTCTACCATCTCCGCCCACATCCCAGGCTTCAAAAACTGTTCCTGTGTAATAATCCAGCCCCCGAATGATGCGGGGATCGTAACTGACATACTCGCCGACGCCCAGGTATTCGAGCACTTCAAATATCCTGACCAGTTCAGGCGATTCTTTCCACAAGTCCTGGTTTTTGATGAGAATGATGATTTTCGCGATTTGTTGGTCATCTAAACCAATTTCACTGGCAGATTTTAACCAATCCTCATGCCCGAGTTTATCCATCCGGTCGATAAGATGAAAGACATCAACTTTTTTCGTCAGCGGAATGCCCGCCTCTTCGAGCTTTTTCTCGATCAACTTACGATGGTTAATCTTAATCTGGATCTGCTGTGGGTTGATACCGGCTTTTTTCAACAATGTAGCACATATTCCGATGATTTCTGCATCAGCTTCAGGTGAATTGGCGCCAATTAGATCGATATTCCATTGAAAGAATTCTCTGCTCCGCCCCTTTTGTGGTTTTTCATAACGCCAGAACGGACCAAATGACCACCATCGTAAAGGGAAAATTAGTTCATTTTGCTTGGCTGCGATCATGCGTGCGAGAGAGGGAGTTAATTCCGGGCGAAGCGTAATCAGATCTCCACCCCGATCAGCAAAGACAAATGCCTGCTCTTTTACCAACTCCTCCCCTGATTTAGCAGCGTAAAGGTCTATTTTTTCGATAAATGGCCCATCATATTCCAGGTAACCAAAAGAATTGGAGACTTCCTCAATCAAATGGTACAGCCAGCGTCTTACTGCCATCGCTTCCGGGTAAAATTCTCGTGTTCCCTTTACTGACTGAATCTGTGATTTCATTTTTGACCTTCCTTGAATCCTATTAATAAAATCTATTTTAACATATGGAAGATTTACCATTCAGGTATTAGTGACGAATTCCACTTGCTGTATTGTTTTTAGATAAGGTATGATATCTAGGTTGTTAAGACTATATTTTCACAGGCAAAATATGAATGTTAAAGAGTTGATTGAAGTTATAGATGGGCACCTGTACAACGAGACCGTTGATTTAACACGTGATATTAAAGGCGGTTGTGGCGCTGACCTGATGAGTGATGTTCTTGCCTCTATCCAGCCCGAAGCAGTGCTATTAACCGGACTTTGTAATCCGCAGGTTGTGCGAACATCAGTGATGGCTGATGTAGCCGCGATTGTAATTGTTCGCGGGAAAAAACCAATGGTGGAAACGCTCGAACTGGCGGAAAAAGAGAAAATCCCTCTAATCTCTTCACCTTATGGCATGTTTGCTCTATGTGGACGCTTATACGCCCAAGGCATGGTGAGTCTCGAGAGACCTGTGGATGGAAGTGATTGTGATTGCGGTGCCCAATAAGGAATAACCATGCCTCCTGAGTCTTTATTTCACGGCAAGTTAGTCTCTGACCAGAAAGCGGAAGATATTACCCGGGTTGAAGAGCTTGCCTATGAGATAAAAGTTGAAGAGGTCATGACGGCAAATCCCTCAACGGTCTCTCCAGAAACCCCTATGAGTGAGGTGCTGGTTCTATTTCGCCAGACGAGAATTTCAGGAGCACCGGTCCTTGAGGATGGCAAGCTTGTAGGACTTGTCAGCATCGAGGATCTGCTGCGTTGCCTGCAAAAATCAGATCTCGAAGCTCAAACCCGCAATTACATGAGCACCAGGCTTCTGACGATCAAGAATAATGAACCCGTCATCGAAGCCCTTAAACTTTTTGTAAATTCACATTACGGTCGTTTGCCCGTGGTTGATGATGCAGGGAACCTGGTGGGAATCCTCACCAAAGGGGATATTACCAGCGGGATCCTCAAAGCCATGCAGCGTGTCTATCAAGAGGAGGAAGTTCGGCGATACCGTGCCAGCCACCTATTTGAGGACATTGAGAGTGATCGCTCAAGCCTCATCCTTCGTTACACAATCAAACAGGGAGATTTCAATCACGGTGGAGCCGCTTCCTCAGCAATAAAGCGAGCCCTGCTCAGACTGGGCGCCAGTCCTCAAATTGCCCGGCGAGCTGGCATCGCTGTGTATGAAGCTGAAATGAATTTGATCATCCATACAACCAATGGTGGATTGATCCGTGTAGAGATTGAACCGAAACAAATTTCAATTAATATTACCGATGATGGACCTGGGATTCGAGATATTGCATTAGCGATGAAACCCGGCTATTCCACAGCATCAGAAAATGTACGAGAACTTGGTTTTGGTGCTGGAATGGGTCTGGTAAATATTCAACGTTGTGTAGATTCCATGCGCCTTGAATCTGTCTTTGGGCAAGGTACGATCTTAAGGCTTAAGATCTTCCTTTCGGATGAGGATTCCGTCGGTGAAGGCAATTAACCCCTGCTAAAAGGAGAAAAGATGACCCTTCAAGAATTGATCCAAGCACTAGAACTCAAGCCTCTCACTAAACCAACCGATTATTCCCAAATCATTCCCACTACTGCTTATGCCTCCGATTTGCTCAGTTGCGTTATGGCAGGGGCAACAAAACGGTCTGTGTGGATCACTCTACAGGCTCATGGGAATATTGTTGCTGTCGCCACTCTCCTTGATCTAAGCGCCATCATAATCACTGAAGGGGCTCAACCAGAATCCGCAACCATCGACAAGGCAAACGAAGAGAATGTCATCTTGTTAAGTACTCGGTTGAATACCTACCAGCTGGCTGGTCGATTATGGGAACTCGGTTTGCGTGATTAATTAATCTTTATTTCAATAAGAACCAGACTTGCAAACTTTTCGGGCTGACCTCCACGTTCATACAGTTTTATCTCCCTGTGCGGAGGTCGAATTAATTCCCCCTCTCATAGTTGAAACCGCTCTTGAACGCGGTATCCATTTGATCGCCATCACCGATCACAATTCCAGTGCCAATTACGTGGCGGTTAAAAAAGCAGCTCTAGGGACAGATTTGGTGGTTCTTCCAGGGATGGAACTTCAAACAAAAGAGGAAGTCCACTCCTTGTGCCTTTTTGATTCTCTTGAACAAATTAATTATTTTCAGGATCTCGTTAACAAAACCTTGCCGGATATCAAGAATCAACCTGAACACTTTGGCGAGCAATTTGTTGTAGATGAAACTGGAGAATTCTTACGTTCTGAAGAACGATTATTGATTACGTCCTCCTCAATGTCTTTGAATCAGGCTTTTGAACGGGTAACTGAAATGGGTGGTCTGTTTATCCCCGCTCATATCAACCGCAAAGCTTTTGGATTAATCGAAAATTTGGGTTTTATTCCACCGGATATTCCCTTTCCAGCTGTTGAGATTTCCCGGCATATCACCCCTGCCCAGGCTAGAGTGCAAATCCCCGGAATTGGAAGCCTGCCAATTATTCAGAATGGCGATGTTCACCGCCTGGAGGAGTTTTTAGGCACATTGATTTTCCATATTTTAGAACCCAGCATCCTGGAGATTTCCATGGCATTGAAGGGTCAGAACGAAAGAGGATTTGAAGTCCTTGAATAATATTTTTACAGTAAAATATATAAGTATCTTTTCACATCGGATATGTAGCATCGCTATTGATGACATTTGGTAATTACCTGTTCACTCTGAACTGGATACACTAATCAGCGTGGGAATTACGCCTGCAAATATTTTTGTCTAAATGGAGTTTCTATGACCGCTACTTCTGTGACCAGAACTTACCCCAAGAACGAGCCACTCGGTATCCCCGATAAAAAAGCGGTAATTGACACTATCATCGAACAATACAAAGAAATACCTGGCGCGACGATGGTCGTGTTGAATGAACTGCAGTCGGCTATCGGATTTATCAGTGAGCCAATGCAAGAATACGTTGCCGAGCGACTTCACGTTCCCTATTCGAGAGTTCATGGAGTCGTTTCTTTTTATTCCTTTTTCACCACCACACCCCGTGGAAGGCATACGGTTAAGTTCTGCATGGGAACTGCCTGTTATGTTGGCGGCACCCCGGCATTGATCGAAAAGACCAAACAATTGTTGGGGGTTGAGCCGGGTCAGACCACCAAAGATGGCAACATCACCTTTGAGGTTTGCCGCTGTGTGGGTGCCTGTTCTCAAGCGCCGGTTGTAGTGGTTGATGAGAATGTGATGGGTCGTGTTCGTCCAAATAAACTACCCCAGGTTCTTAAACCCATTCAGGAAGGTATTGAATAACTTGTGAGAGAACTTTCGCTTCATCTGCTTGACATCGTCGAAAACAGTCTGGCTGCTGGAGCAAGCCAAATCAAAATATCCATCTTTGAAGATAGCAGGAAAGATCTTTTACAAATGATTGTTGAAGATAATGGTCGAGGGATGAGCCCACAAATGGTAAGCCAGGTCACGGATCCGTTTGTCACCAGCCGGACAACCCGCAAAGTAGGTCTGGGAATTCCACTGCTCAAACTTGCGGCTGAATCCTGTAATGGAGGTCTGGAGATTCAGTCTACAGTAGGCAAAGGAACCCGGTTGATGGTCAATTTCCAGCGCAGCCATATTGACCGCATGCCCATTGGTGATTTAGTGTCCACCATCCTGCATCTGGTCGTAACCAACCCGAAAGTTCACTGGATTTTTGAATACGGGTTCAACGGTAAAACATCGACCTTTGATGATCAACTTATAAAACAAGAATTAGGGGATGTACCGATGACCGAACCAGGTATCATCAACTGTATTCGGCAAATGATTGAAGCCACAATTCTGGAGACTAACCCTCAATTTACCCCCGATTCAGTAACTATCCTAAATTAGGAGATAAAAATGACAACCATCAAAAGCCTTGAAGATCTAAAAAAAGCCCGCGAAGAAGCTTTAAAGAAACGCGAATTGAAAGCAACTTCTGGTGCCGTACAGGTTATCGTCGGTATGGGAACCTGTGGAATTGCGGCAGGTGCTCGGGACGCAATGAAAGCAATTCTCGAAACCATTGAAAAGGATGGTATCAGCGGTATCATCGTGACCCAAACAGGTTGCATTGGGATGTGCGAGAAAGAACCCATCGTCCAGGTTGTCGTTGGGGAACAACCGAAAGTTACCTATGGCAAAGTGACACCCGAGGTCGCCCGAAAGATTATGAAAGAACATGTGGTTGAGGGTAAGGTCGTCACCAGCAACGTCATCAATATCTAATCAAGAAATAAAGGCTGATTGTTATGAAGTATTATCGCTCTCATGTATTGGTTTGTGTAGATCCCGCTTGTTTGAATAAGGGTGCCCATGAAGTCATGGATGCCCTGCAGGATGAGCTGGTAGCACAGGGTCTCATCGACGAAGTACAGGTGTTGGAGACCTCTCGTATTGGCGGCTGCGATCATGGTCCTGAAATCATGGTTTATCCTGAAGGGGTTCATTATAGCAACCTGACTCCAGATGATATGGCATATCTTGTTGAAGAACATTTCTTAAAAGGGCGCGTGGCTCAAAAATTTGTCGCCCAGGAAAAGGTTTTCAGCGATGAAGAATTAAGTGCCCCAACCTTGAAAGAAATTCGGGTTGTGCTCAGAAATTGTGGAAAAATTGACCCCGAAAATATTGAAGACTATATTGCTGAAGATGGTTATCAAGCCTTAGGCAGAGTGCTCTCAGAATTAACCCCCGAACAGGTCATTGATGAAGTGTTAAAGTCAGGTTTACGGGGGCGTGGAGGAGCTGGTTTTCCGACTGGCAAGAAATGGCAATTTTGCCGCGCCAGCAAAGATACCCCGAAATACGTCATTTGCAACGCGGATGAAGGTGATCCTGGCGCGTTTATGAACCGCCGTGTTCTTGAAGGTGATCCCCACTCCGTGATCGAGGGTATGATCATTGGTGCGTATGCTATTGGCTCTAACCAGGGCTACATTTACTGCCGCGCGGAGTATCCCATCGCCGTCAGAACCTTACGAATTGCCATTCAACAGGCACGCAACTTCGGTTTGCTTGGCAAGAACATTCTGGGCACTGATTTCAGCTTTGATCTTGAAGTGCGCATGGGTGCTGGAGCCTTCGTTTGTGGCGAAGAGACTGCCCTCATGGGTTCTATTGAAGGTCAGCGCGGTGAACCCCGTCCGCGTCCACCCTTCCCGGCTGTCAAAGGACTTTTTGGCAAACCCTCCAACATCAACAATGTCGAAACCTACGCGAATATCCCGCAAATTATTTTTCGCGGTGCAGACTGGTATGCCAGCATGGGCACCGAAAAATCTAAAGGCACCAAAACTTTTGCTCTGGCAGGGGATGTTAAACACACCGGTCTGATTGAAATCCCCTTCGGATTGACCCTTCGTGAGATTGTTTACGACGTTGGCGGCGGTATAAAAGATGATAAAGGTTTCAAAGCCATCCAAACCGGTGGACCAATGGGTGGATGTCTGCCGGAATCCTATCTTGATCTTCCAGTAGATTACGAAGCGCTTACGCAAGCCGGTTCCATGATGGGTTCAGGTGGTCTGGTGATTATGGATGACGAAACCTGCATGGTGGATATCGCCAGATTCTTCATGGACTTTACCCAAGACGAAAGTTGTGGAAAATGCACACCCTGTCGGGTAGGCACTCGTCGGATTCTGGAAATCCTTGAGCGAATTTGCAATGGGAAAGGACAGCCTGACGATATTGAAACTCTTGAATATCTCTGTGCCCAAATTAAAGAAGACAGCCTTTGTGGTCTAGGTCAAGGCGCACCAACACCAGTCATCTCCACCCTCAAACATTTCCGTGAGGAATATGAGGCGCATATTTTTGAAAAACGCTGTCCGGCAAAAGTTTGCAAAGCGCTCATCCGCTACGAAATAATTGATGGCGTATGCACCGGATGTACCGTTTGCGCCCGTAACTGCCCGGCAAATGCCATTTCTGGAGAGCGCCGCATGACTCATGTGATTGATCCGGATGTTTGCATCCGTTGTGGCATTTGCATGCAAGTATGTAATTTCAATGCCATCGTGATCAAATAAGACTTAATCGCTTCAAATCTGCTACTACGAATCTATTCTATCTGGAGGAGGAAGTACATGGCAGTGAACGAGAAAGATGGTAAGGCTGTGATCGCAGCAGTAGAAGCTGCGATTAACAGGCATGGAGCATCTCAAGAAGAATTAATTCCGATTTTGAATGATATCAACCGTGAGATTGGTTACATTCCTGGTGAAGCGCTCGACGAAGTAAGCCGATTATTACGGGTTCCACGCAGTCAGCTCTTTTCCGTTGCCAGTTTCTACCGCATGTTTTCCACCAAACCTCGTGGAAAACACGTCATTCAGTTCTGTGAGAGTGCCCCCTGCCATGTAGCTGGTGGACGTGAAGTATGGCAAGCCATTCAGGATTTTCTTAAGATTCATGAGGACGAAACCACAGAAGATGGTTTATGGACTCTCCTCACCACGAGTTGCCTGGGTGTGTGTGCTGTCGGTCCGGTCATGCTGGTAGATGATGACATATATGGCAATGTCGATCCATCCCAGGTCCCATTCATCCTGCAAAAGTATCACTAAGGAGGAGACAAAACATGAAAGCTTACCGTTCAATGGTCCTGGTCTCCAGTGATTCTGAAAGTATTGCCAAAGGCGCCAACGAAGTATTTCAAGCCCTTCAAAGTGAGATCACTACTTTTGGTCTTGAAAATGAGATTTCTCTTTCAATGGTAGGTGATATTGGCAGGCATGATGCTGCTCCACTGGTCATTGTTTACCCTGAAGCCGTAATTTATGGACCCGTGCACAAAGATCAAGTCCATCATTTAGTCGAAGAGCACCTCTACAAAGGTAGAATCGCTGCAGATCTACAGGCGCCAATCAAAGAACTTTCGGGCAAGATTGCCTGGTTAACTACGCGTAAAGGCACCCTTCCGGCAGAACAGCGAATCGTTCTCGAACGAGCTGGCATCATTGATCCGGATTCCATCGAAGATTACATTATCCATGATGGCTACCAGGCGTTAGCCCGGGTCATCACCGAAATGACACCTGAAGAGGTTTTTTCTACTCTCGAAAAATCCGGGTTACGCGGTCGTGGTGGTGCAGGTTTTCCAACTGGCACCAAGTGGCGGTTCGTAAAAAAAGCGCCAGGAACAAAAAAATACGTCATATGTAATGCTGATGAAAGCGAACCCGGAACTTTTAAAGACCGACTAATCCTGGAAGGCGATCCACATTCGATAATCGAAGCCCTGATTATTGCTGGATATGCTGTAGGCGCGGATGAAGGATACCTGTACATTCGCGGTGAATACAACCTGGCTCAGGAGCGGGTTAAAAAAGCCATCGCGCAGGCACGAGAAATGGGTTTTCTGGGTGAAAAGATTTTTGGCAAGGATTTTAATTTTGATTTGCATGTTCATAGTGGCGCCGGTGCCTATATCTGCGGAGAAGAAACCGCATTAATTGAATCCATCGAAGGAAAACGCGGTGAACCTCGTTCCCGTCCACCATATCCAACCACGAACGGCTTGTGGGGAAAACCCACCCTCGTCAATAACGTTGAGACGCTTGCCAATGTGCCCCCCATTCTTCGCAATGGCGCAGATTGGTATCGTAGTTTTGGTCCAGCCACCAGCCCCGGAACGAAGGTTTACACAATTCTCGGCAATGTAAATGTAACCGGTCTAATTGAAGTACCGATGGGCATTACGCTGCGTGAAGTGATTGCCATTTATGGTAAAGGGATGAAAGCTGGCAAACACTTTAAGTTGGCTCAAACAGGCGGATCTTCTGGATCCATCGTTCCTGCCAGCCTTCAAGATACACCGATGGATTTCGATTCCTTCGCCAAAGCCGGAGTTGCCCTTGGTTCTGGTGCCTTATTGATCTGCGATGAAGATACTTGTGTCGTTGATCTGGCTAAAGTGCTGCTCAACTTTTTCCGAAAGGAATCTTGTGGCAAATGCAACCCATGCCGCATTGGCAACCAACGTGCTTATGAGATTCTGACGAATATCTCTGAAGGAACCGGGAAGATGCAGGACCTGGACGACCTGATGCTGCTGAGTGATAATCTCTATCAACTTTCGAATTGTGGTCTGGGTCAAACCGCTGGCGCACCAATTCGGGATATTCTCACTCATTTTAGAGCAGAAGTTGAAGCGCACATTCGTTTGAAAGTATGCCCAACGGGTATCTGCCCGATGAGCGGAAAAAGAATTTAAGATCTTGAGGATAGGAGAGATTCGATAATGGTCACGATTACTATCGATGGAAAATCATTGGAAATTCCTGAAGGGACAACCGTCCTTCGCGCGGCACAAAGCGCCGGAGTCGACATTCCGACATTGTGCGACCATCCCCATCTGACGCCTTATGGAGGATGTCGTCTTTGCCTCGTGGAAGTAGAAGGGTATCGTACATTGCAGCCTTCGTGTACACTGCCTGTTAGCAATAACATGGTGATTAAGACGAACACGAAGAAGGTGTTGGACGCACGAAAGTTTGTGTTGACCCTGATCTTCAGTGAACGGAATCACTTCTGCCCCTATTGCCAGGTGAGTGGCGGAGATTGTGAACTGCAAAATGCAGCCTACCGAGAAGGAATGACCCATTGGCCGCTTCAGCCAAACTGGCAGCCTTATCCTGTTGATGCCTCCCACCCGTTTATCATTCTCGAGAATAACCGTTGTATCCTCTGCCGGCGATGTGTGCGTGCGTGCGGTGAGCTCGTTGGTAACTACACCCTTGGTTTTGAGGAACGCGGTGCCCGCTCCATCCTTGTCGCGGATACAGGAGTTCCACTCGGCGAAAGCACCTGTATCTCTTGTGGGTCTTGTGTTCAGGTTTGTCCGACCGGCGCTCTCATCGATCGTTGGAGCGCTTACCAAGGTCATGATGTTAAATTTGATTCCACACGAACCATTTGTGTTGGCTGCTCGCTCGGTTGTGGTATTGAAGTCTTCACTCGGGATAACCGGCTGGTCCGCGTGGATGGTGACTGGGAGGATTCCTTCAACGAAGGTGTTATCTGCGAAGTCGGTCGCTTCGAGCCTATGACCGATAAATGCGATC
Organism: Anaerolineaceae bacterium; assembly: GCA_018056725.1. GTDB lineage: Bacteria > Chloroflexota > Anaerolineae > Anaerolineales > Anaerolineaceae > UBA6107. The sequence continues at coordinate 25,334 of JAGPFF010000011.1, read as the reverse complement.
GGATTGTGACCCCAATGGTTCGTAAGAATGGCGCCCTAAAAGCTGCCACCTGGGATGAAGCCATTGCTACAGCTGCAAATGGTTTGATTTCAGCCAAGGGCGCCGTAGCCGGTATGATCTCCACCAGGCAACCGCTCGAAACATTGTACGCTTTCAAAAATTTACTGGCAGACAAAGTAAAAGCCTCTCTTATCACCTCAACGGAAGAGGGTCTTGCTACCAGTTCTTCAGCTGCCTTCGCGGAGAGCCTGGGTAAACCCTTTGAAACGAAGATCTCGGATCTTGCGACTTCAAATGGCGTTCTAGTTTTAGGTGTGGATCTCGTCAAGGATCATCAGGTTGCAGGCTTCTTCATCAAGAGAAATCTCCAATCAGGCACGAATCTGGTGGTCATTGATTCAAAGGAAAACGGTCTCGATAAACAGGCGAACAAAACGATCAAACCTGCCGCCGGTACTTTTGATGATGTCCTCAAGGCGATCTCAGCCGCAGTGGTCAAACTGGGTCTTGCAAAAGGAAAGACCAATATTAAAGCCTCGGATCTTGATCCAATGGCTGCCTCCACAAAAGTAAAATCGGAAGACTATCTGGACGCGGCATTCATTCTTGCATCAGCCGTTGATCCGGTAATCGTTTATGGACAGCGCGCAAATCTCGGATTATTGAGAGAATTTGCCGGTTTGATTGGGGCAAAGCTGATCAGCTTGAAAGGTGAAGCAAACAGCCTGGTTGCTTCCCAACTCGGATTGGATACTCCTTACAAGCCTGCGGATTATAAGGCAGCCATTGTTGCCCTTGGTGATGGGGATCTGTCGCAAAAGATGATTCAGGAAATTGAAAAGATCCCGTTCAAAGTCGTCCAGGCAAGTTATGCTTCTTCGCTCACAGCCAATGCCGATGTAGTTTTCCCCTCCACCACCTGGTTGGAACAAAGCGGACATTATTTGACCGCGGATGGCAGAATGCTGGAAGCCAGGAAGTCACTTGAGCCAGCCGAAGAAATACTTTCAATTGAAACCACACTTGAAAAACTGGCAGAAAAAATGGGAATGAAACTTGATCATGACTTCCATAAGGCGATTCATCGCCGTGTGGCACCAGTCGAACTTAATAGTTGAAATTGCTGGAATAAAATAAGGAGAGATTATGGCTAAACCGAAAGTCTCAACAGATTGGATGGCTGGATGCGCAGGTTGCCACATGTCCTTACTGGATATGGACGAAAGAATTGCCGCGATTGCTGAACTCGCCGATCTCCGTGCAACACCGATCACAGATCTAAAGCAACCCGATGCCAGCGGAGTGGATGTAGGTGTGCTGGAAGGCGGTATTAATAATACCTCCAATGAAGAAGTCGCACATCGCATGCGATCACGATGCAAGATCCTTGTGGCGCTCGGCGATTGCGCTGTATTTGGAGGGGTTCCTGCAATGCGCAATTTCTTCACCATCGAGGAATCACTACGGCGTGCTTATGTGGAAACCGAAAGCACCGATGAGAGCGGACGCATCCCCGACGACCCCGAACTTGCTGTCCCCACCAGAGTTCGCGCTCTACACGAAGTCGTGCCCGTGGATGTTTTTGTCCCAGGTTGTCCTCCCGATGCGGATACAATTTTCTATGTTCTCAGTGAGCTTGCGCAGGGACGCATTCCCGATCTTAAAGGTGACAAGCTTTCGTGGTATTAAAGATTAGGAGGTAGCAAATGGTCGCACAAAAAATAACAATTGAGCCTGTAACCCGTATTGAAGGGCATGCGAAAGTCACCATCCGTATGAACGAAGATGGTTCTGTAGACCATGCTTACATGCATGTCAATGAATTTCGCGGCTTTGAGAAATTCTGCGAAGGTCGCATGGTATTTGAGATGCCCTTAATCACGCCGAGAATCTGTGGCATCTGCCCGGTTAGCCATCATCTCGCTTCCGCGAAGGCAGGCGACGATGCCCTTGGTGCTCCACCTCCACGCCCCGCAAATCTCCTGCGTGAATTGATGCACATGGGGCAGGTCGTCCAGAGCCACGGCATGCACTTTTTTGAGCTGGCTGGTCCTGACCTTCTTCTGGGCTTCGATGCCGACCCGGCAGTACGCAACGCTATCGGTCTTCTTCAAGCCAATCCCGAACTCACGCTCAAAGCCGTCAATTTACGTAAATGGGGGCAGGAGATCATCCACATTCTTGGCGGTCGGCGCATTCATCCCTCTTTTGCTGTTCCCGGAGGGGTCAACAAAGCTCTCACCCGCGAAGAACGAGAGACGATTCTTTCCGGTTATGATGAAGCAATTTCAACCATCCAAACCGGTATCGCCATCATCTATGATTGGGCTGAGAAGAATATGGAGGACATCAACAAGTTTGGTGTTTTCAGCACCGGTTATTTTGGACTTGTGAAGCCGGGAAATACATTGGAACTCTATGATGGTCAGATCCGCCTGATTGGTCGTGATGGTATCGAATTGGAGAAATTTGACCCCCGCAACTATCTCGATTATATTGCGGAACATGTGGAACCCTGGTCCTATCTTAAATTCCCTTACTACAAAAAGATGGGGTATCCACAAGGAGTTTATCGCGTCGGTCCATTAGGACGCTGCAATACTTCCGATCGTATGGCTACACCTTTGGCGGATGCTGAATTAAAACGCTTTAAACAGATCAACAATGGTAAACCGGTGGAAAATACGCTCCATTACCATACAGCCCGAATGATTGAAACTCTGTATGCGGCTGAAAATGTGAAAGTATTATTGGATGATCCAGATATCCTCAGCAAAGACATCCTGAATACCTGCCGGAATCCCAAACCACAGGGCGTGGGTGTAATTGAGGCGCCACGCGGTACACTGATCCATAATTACTGGGTTAAAGAATCTGGACAAATTGAGAAAGTCAATTTAATTGTCTCCACGGGTCACAATAATTGGTCAATGTGTGAAGCCGTGGACAGTGTAGCCAAAACCTACATCAAGGGTCCGGAGGTATCGGAAGGACTGCTAAACCGGGTAGAGGCTGCAATCCGTGCTCACGATCCGTGTCTTTCCTGTTCCACTCATGCCATTGGTCAGATGCCCATTACGATAGAATTCCGTGATCCTTCCGACCAGTTGATACGTACCATGAGCCGTGATTGATCTTGAATAACAAGTTTTATCCGATGCACAGTAAAATTACTGTGCATCTTTTTTTATCTGGAGGCAATTTGCGCACATTAATTTTTGGCTACGGTAACCTGGATCGGCAGGATGATGGGGTTGCCTGGCATGTTATAAAAGCTTATCAAAAATCCTCCCTTCATCCCAATGCCGAGGAAGTATGTGAATGGATCTCTCCCTCTGGCGAATTGGTGACGGTATTTCAACTACAACTTACTCCAGAACTGGCGCAGGAAATTGAGCAATTCGATCGCGTCTGTTTTATTGATGCCCATACCGGTTCAGTTCCTGAAGAAATTCACTTTGAAAAATTGTCACCCACCTTTCAACATTCTCCCCTAACGCACCACCTCACGCCAAATTCACTACTTGCTATTATCCAAACTCTGTATCATAAAGAAATGGATGCGGTTTTATTATCCGTTCGTGGATATGAGTTTGAGTTTCTGCAAACACTCTCAGACCGGACCCAAACACTCATTCCCAAAGCAGTTGATGTTCTTCGTAAATGGGTCGAAAATACCCACCTTCAGGAGGGATCCTCATGAGCACTCCCTTTTCAATGCCAACACCCGCATTAATGCTTGAAAAAGCCTCCACCGCTGGGACAAATAAGGCAAAGTTGCGCTTCGGACCAATGTTTATTCTCGCCATTCTCGCAGGCATTTACATTGGTTTCGGCGGTGTTTTTTCAACTCTGGTGGCAACGCAAACCAACAGCGTTTGGCCTTATGGATTTGTAAAAATGCTGCAAGGTTTAGTGTTCTCACTGGGGCTGATCCTCGTCATCATCGGTGGAGCTGAATTATTTACCGGCAATATGCTTATGATCATTCCTTTTCTGCAGAGGAAAATATCGATTGGTGAGCTGCTGCGCAACTGGGGAAGCGTTTATTTAGGGAACTTTATCGGATCTTTGATTTTAGCAATGATGATCGTTCTTTCTGGTTTTCCGAACTTCTCTAACGGATTAGTGGGCGAAACAATGGTGAAGATCGCAGATGCGAAACTTCATTATTCCTTTCTACAGGCTTTTATGTTAGGCACTTTATGCAATATTCTTGTTTGCCTGGCGGTTTGGTTATGTTATGCAGCCAATTCCCTGGTCGATAAAGCAGTTGCCATCATTTTTCCGGTAAGTGCCTTCATCGCGGCTGGATTCGAGCACAGCATTGCGAATATGTACTTAATCCCTGCCGGACTCCTCATAAAGTCGCTAAATCCTACCCTTTTTTCTCAAGTAGCAGTCGATCCATCCGCATTTTCATTGGTGAATTTTCTGACACAGAATTTAATTCCGGTCACATTAGGGAACATGATCGGAGGAAGCCTTTTCGTTGGTATTGCTTATTTTTTGATCTTTTCTTCATCTTCTTCGAATATGACACAAAACGATCATCATTAGGATAATCAGCACTTATTGAAGGTTTAGGAGCATGGTATTCTATAATGGATCAGGTGACCAATCCATGGATAAAATTACTGACCCCATCGAAGCAATAAATTCAATTCCCCTCTTTTTCGGTTTAAGCCAGGACGATATTGACCAGATTGCCAAAATATCTGATCTGATTGAAATTGATCCAGGTGACCAACCCATTTGTGAAGGTTCCCGTCTGGATTACCTTTACATTTTGCTGGAAGGCGAAATGAAGGTAGATGTATTTGTTCCCACTCGTGGAAACATCGAAACAGGTCGTCTTGGACCTTTGGATGTACTTGGTTGGTCAGCCATGACGCCCATTGTGCGCCATCGCACGGCTACCTCAACTGCCCTCACACACTGTTGGCTCTTGCGTTTGGATTCATGGCTGTTAATTTCTCTATGTGAGACCAATCATGATATTGGATTTACCATCTATCGCCGGGTTTCCAACGCAGCAGCACATAGTTTTCTCACCACCCGGCTTAATCTTATGAATCTCATTGCAGCATCTGATTAGAGATCGGTAAAAAATCTTTTATTATTCCATTTTTTATCTTTTTAGGCATTATAATTCCGTTCACGATGCACGAATTATCCGTCACGGAAAATGTCCTTGAAATCGCCTTGAAACATGCCGAATCTTCAAAGGCGATTAAAGTCCTCCGGGTCAATCTGGTTATCGGGCAACTATCCAGTATCATTGATGATAGCGTCCAGTTCTACTGGGATTCAATCACTGAAGGCACCCTCTGTGAAAATTCTGCATTAACTTTTAGAAGGCTGCCTGCCATTTTTCAGTGCCTTAACTGCGGGAGTCAATTTACCTTATCCGAAGAACTGACTACTTGCCCGCAATGCAAGGGAAATAAGACGCAAATGATTAGCGGAGATGAATTTTATGTGGATAGCATTGAGATCGAAAAAGAGGAATAAATGAGTGCCATTCGTGTTCCAGTAGTGGAAAAAATTCTCAGCGCCAATGATCGTATGGCGGCTCAAAACCGTCAGAAGTTGGATCAAGAAAACCTCCTGGCGATCAACCTGATGGCGTCACCGGGAGCCGGAAAAACAAGCTTCATACTTGAAACGATAAAACGTGTACAGCCTTTTTATTCCGTAGGTGTCATCGAGGGTGACACTGCTCCGGTAACCATCGATGCGGATAAAGTTAGCGCAACAGGAATGCCCGTGGTTCAGATCAATACCGGGGGTGATTGTCATCTTGAAGCCTCCATGGTCAGTGATGGTATTGATCAACTGCCCCTCTCCAAAATGGATCTCTTAATCATTGAAAATGTAGGAAATCTGATTTGTCCGGCTGCTTGGGATTTAGGCACCCACTTAAACATCCTTGTGGCAAGTATTCCAGAAGGAGATGATAAACCTTACAAATACCCCAATATTTATCGCGGTCTTCAGGTTCTCATCATTAATAAAACAGATCTTCTCCCTTATATCAACTTCAATATGGACTATTTCTGTAAAGGAGTTGAGATGCTTAATCCCGGGTTGGTCACTTTCCCGGTATCATGTAGAACCGGTGAAGGTTTTGAATCCTGGATCGAATGGCTGACTCAATCAATCGCGGCGAAAAAAAAGAGTTAACTCCGGTTTCAAATACCAACCGGAAAATTCATGTAAGCGGAATCGTTCAGGGTGTGGGATTCCGTCCGTTCATTTATAAACTGGCAACTTCTCTTGGTCTGAACGGTTGGGTGAAAAATACTTCAAGCGGAGTGGATATCGTCATCAGTGGTGAGGATGAAAGGATTCAACAATTCTTGATGGAATTGCGTGAGCGTCCACCCGCACTTTCGCGGATCGATGCCATCATCACCTCAGTTGAAGACACCATGGAGTACCAAGATTTCCAAATTATCGAAAGTCAGCCCATTCCAGGTGACTTTTTGCCAGTCTCACCAGATATTAGTATCTGTCCAGATTGCCAGCGCGAATTATTTAATCCCACAGATCGAAGATTCCGTTACCCGTTCATCAATTGCACAAATTGTGGTCCTCGTTTCTCGATCATCACTGAGATTCCATATGACCGTCCGAATACCACGATGTCTGTTTTTCCGATGTGTCCGGAATGTGAAAAAGAATACCGGGATCCACTTAACCGCCGCTACCATGCTCAACCCACTGCCTGCCAGGATTGCGGTCCTCAGCTGATTTACCTGCAAGTTGGGCATGAGACGTTTCATGGAGAGAGCGCCTTGCAGTCAGCGAGGCAGGCTTTACGTGAAGGTTTGATTGTGGCGATCAAAGGGCTTGGCGGGTACCACCTGGCATGTGACGCCCTAAACCAGCGAGCAGTGAGCACATTGCACGAACGTAAACAACGCAGCGATAAACCTTTTGCTCTAATGGCTTTTGATCTTGAAACCATCCAAAGATATGCTCTCGTCAACCCATTTGAACAGGAGTTATTAACTTCCATTCAGCATCCGATCGTGTTGCTGCAAAAACGCCCCGATGTAAAAGTCTTGGATCATACCGCCCCCTCCCAGTTGACCCTGGGATTTATGCTTCCTTATACTCCGCTGCATCTCCTGTTACTCGAGCCTGAGGAAGGTTTTCCTTCGGTTCTGGTAATGACCAGCGCGAATCTAAGCGAAGAGCCAATTGCGTATCAAGATGAAGATGCCCTTGATCGCCTTAACACCCTCGCAGACGCATTTTTACTGCATGATCGTGCAATTCACACACGCGTTGATGATTCGGTGATGCGGGCGGTCAATGATCAGGCTTATCCCATCCGTCGATCACGCGGCTATGCGCCGGATCCCATTCGGATGGATCCTTCCCTTCCTCAGATACTGGCTTGTGGTGCAGAGCTAAAAAATACATTCGCTCTTTCGCGCGATCGTTACGTCTTCCTCAGCCACCATATCGGTGATCTGGAGAATATCGAAACCTTGCGATCATTTGAGGAAGGCATTTCTCAGTACAAGAAACTATTTCGCCTGCAACCTGAAAAAATTGCTGTCGATCTGCATCCGGATTATCTGTCCACTCGTTTTGGTCATCAATATTCCAGTGACCAACGAATCCCTCTGATCCAGGTTCAACACCATCATGCTCATCTGGCTTCGTGTCTGGCGGATAATGGCATTAAGGAGGATGACCCGGTTATTGGCTTGATTTTTGATGGCACCGGATACGGTCCTGATGGCTCGATTTGGGGCGGAGAAATTTTAGTGGGCGGCTATACAGGGTATCAGCGCCGTTTTCACCTTCAAGAGACTCCGCTACCCGGCGGTGATTCGGCTATACGTAATCCAGCTAAAATTGCTCTTGCCCAACTCTTTTCAGCGGGACTAGCCTGGGAGGATGATCTTCCTCCGGTTCTCCACTACTCACCTGCTGAACGTAAAATCCTTTTTCATCAGCTTTCTGCATCCTTAAATTGTGTCCCCACCTCAAGCATGGGCAGACTTTTCGATGCCGTGGCGTCATTGGTAGGGATACGACAACATGTTACTTATGAAGGTCAGGCTGCCATCGAACTTGAAAACCTTCAGGATCCTTTAGAGATTGCCGCCTACTCTATCCGAAATTCGGGAAACGAGATCTTGATCCTTGATCTATACCCCCAAATTCTGAAAGATTTACGCTCTGGCATCGATGTAGCGAGAATTTCCGCCCGTTTTCATAATGCGATTGCCCAGGTTTGTTTAGACTCCTGCTTTGCTATCCGCTCCGAGTCCGGAATCCGAAGGGTTGCTTTATCAGGTGGGGTGTGGCAAAATATTTCTCTGCTCCAAAAGACGTTGCACCTGCTTAAGAACGCCGAGTTTGATGTGCTTATCCATCACCGCGTGCCCACCAATGATGGTGGCATCGCTCTTGGTCAGATCATGGTCGCATCCCGTGTGATGCAGAATTAGAGGTAGTTTATGTGCCTGGCAGTACCCGGAAAAATTAGCTCGATCAGTAATTTATCTGGCATTCGTATGGGGATGATCGACTTTGGGGGCATTAGCCATGAGGTGTGTCTGGAAGCAGTACCTGAAGCCAATGTCGGTGACTATGTGATCGTCCATGCTGGCTTTGCTTTGAACCGTCTCAGTGAGGAAGAAGCCCGAGAATCACTTGAGGCATTCCGTCAATTGGATCAAATTGAACAAGAACTACTGTCAGATCAACCTGGAGTTGCTGAATAACCATGCGCTATCTGGATGAGTTCCGTGACGCTGATTTAGTAAAGAAAGTCCTCAAACAGATTCACCTGAAGACAACCAAGGAGTGGGTGATCATGGAAATCTGTGGCGGGCAAACGCATTCCATCATGCAGCATGGAATTGACCAACTCTTGCCCGAAAAGATTGAACTCGTCCATGGTCCTGGCTGCCCCGTTTGCGTCACTTCCCTCGAATTAATCGATAAAGCACTGGCGATCGCTTCCCAGCAGAATGTGATCTTCTGTTCATTTGGTGACATGCTGCGTGTTCCAGGTTCGGCTACAGATCTTTTTTCAATAAAGGCAAAGGGGGGCGATGTGCGCATTGTTTATTCTCCACTTGACGCAGTCCGTATCGCCCGGGAGAATCCAGAAAAGGAGGTGGTTTTCTTCGCCATCGGTTTTGAAACCACTGCTCCAGTCAATGCCGCCAGTCTCCTTTATGCCCAATCTTTAGGATTGAAGAATTATTCGCTTCTCGTTTCACAGGTAACCGTCCCCGCAGCGATGCATGCCATCCTCAGCTCCCCACAAAATCGAGTCAATGGATTTCTGGCAGCGGGTCATGTCTGCTCCGTCATGGGTTACCATCAATATCATGCCATTGCTGAGAAATACCAGATCCCTATAGTTGTTACCGGGTTTGAGCCTCTTGACCTCTTGCAAGGGATCTTAATGACGGTAGAACAGTTAGAAAAAGGCACCCATATCGTTGAAAATGGATATTCTCGGGTTGTCACCGAAGCAGGGAACCTTACCGCTCAAAACATGATTAATCAGGTCTTTGAGATTTGTGATCGCAACTGGCGCGGAATTGGCTTGATTCCGAAAAGCGGACTCAGACTCAGGCAGCAATATTCCTTTTATGATGCTGAAAAAAGATTTTCCGTCGAGGAAATTAAGACGCAAGAATCAGCAATTTGTCAATCCGGTCAAATTCTCCAGGGCATCCGCAAACCTCATCAATGTCCTGCTTTTGGTAAGGAATGCACTCCTCAAACACCATTAGGTGCGACAATGGTTTCCTCTGAAGGGGCTTGTAAAGCCTATTATCGCTACCGCTTAACACCAGCTGCAAAAGGTTAACTCGTATGGAAGATTATCCTGAAATGCAAGGCAGCGTTTGTCCGGCGCCCCTGCCTCACAACGAAACAATCGTCATGGGGCATGGATCAGGTGGATTGCTGACGCAGGACTTAATCAATCGCATCTTCTTGCCGGCTTTCTCAAACCCGGCGTTGCTTGCCGGAAATGATTTTGCTCTACTTGAAAACGAATCCAATTTCCGCATTGTAGTCAGTACAGACGCGCACATAGTAACGCCACTATTTTTCCCGGGTGGTGATATTGGTCGGCTGGCGGTTTCCGGAACGATCAATGATATCGCTGTCTCTGGTGGAACCCCAATTGGTCTTACTGCCAGCTTCATTTTGGAAGAAGGTCTGCCGATGGAAGTTCTCGCAAAAGTGGCACAATCCATGGCGGATACCGCTGCTGAGGCTGGCGTCCCGATTGTTGCCGGCGATACGAAAGTGGTAGAACACGGAAAAGCTGATGGTCTCTTTATTTCAACTACAGGTATTGCCAAAATATCTAGAGAAATCACCATTAATGGTGCCAACGCCAAACCTGGCGATGCTGTCATCATTTCGGGAACTTTAGGAGATCATGGCATGGCAGTCCTTGCTGCCCGGGGAGAGTTGGGGGTTGTTTCTCAAATCCGGTCGGATACTGCGCCTCTCAATCATCTGATCCAGAAGATCCTTCAGATTTGTCCGCAAATTCATGCCATGCGAGACCCGACCCGGGGTGGTTTGGCAACTACATTGAACGAAATCTCCCAGCAAAGCCAGGTAGGCATCACCATTCGCGAAGATCGGATTCCCGTGAGACCGGAAGTGAACGCCATCTGTGAGCTGTTAGGTTTCGACCCCCTTTATGTGGCGAATGAAGGTAAAGTGATTGTCATACTTCCAGAACCTTTTGTCGATGAAGTCCTGGATGAAATGCACAGGCATCCTTATGGGACTGATGCCAAACGGATTGGATGGGTGCATGCTGAATCGGCTGGCGAAGTTCATTTGTCGACACGTATTGGAGGCACTCGATTGCTAAGCGTCATGAGTGGAGAAATGCTGCCGCGGATTTGCTAATCGCGCCTTGACATGAGCGAACAGCCCTTTATACTTAAAAAAATAATCATTCAGAGGAAAAATGAAAATAGATTTTCAAGAAACCACCAAAGACCTGGCTGTTCGCATCGACATCCATTCCAAATTTGGAGCGCGAGACATCGACCGTTGGATGTTAGACCTGATCCAATTACAACCCGGCTGTGCCATCCTCGACGTTGGCTGTGGCTCAGGGAAACAATGTTTTTCCTATCACAATGAATTAAATGGAAATGCCACAATTACCGGTGGAGATGTCTCGGAAGATCTGCTTGCCCAGGCAAAAGCTGAAAATAAGCGCCTGGGGACAAAAATTCAATTCGATCAGCTTGATTTCAACCGGTCCTTTCCGTATGATGATGAGAGCTTCGATTTTGTATCCTGCTGCTTCGCAATTTATTATGCCGAAAATATTCCCTTCACCATACGTGAAATGCACCGCGTCACTAAACCAGGAGGCAGGCTTTTTACAACCGGTCCAATGCCTGATAATAAACAACTTTTCTATGACCTCATTCGTGAAGCCACGCACAAACCCATTCCACCCATGCCGGGCAGTTCGCGATATTCGAGCGAGATTCTATCTACAATTCAATCTCTCTATTCAAAAGTGGATCTGCATATCTTTGAAAACCCACTCACATTTGACTCGGTAGAGCCTTACATGGCATATACCCGTGCCTCCATGTCTGAAGACCGCCGCTTATGGGGCAGCCTCTTTGAGGATAAAGACGACTTTGAAAAGATCATGAGCCAGATCAGCGAGGTCGCAAAGAAACGCATGGATCAGGATGGTAAATTGGTGATGACAAAGGTAGTGGGCGGAATTCTCGCCACAAAATAGGTGCCTATGAACCAGGATATGACCTTCTTTGGTAAGCGAATTTGTTTCTTCGGTGCTCATCCCGATGATATTGAAATTGGTTGTGGAGCCTTAATTTCACATATATCCAGGCAAACTGACTTACGCACGGTTACCCTCTCAGATAATCAAAAAAATCCCCTTCTAAGAAACATAGTGGAGGAACACTACAACAGTATGAATGTGTTAGGGGTTCCCAAAGAGAAGGTGGTCATCGGTACTTTTGAGACCAGGCGGTTCCCCCAATTCAGACAGGAAATTTTGGAGTTCATGCTGGAGATCCGTAATTCTTTCCATCCGGATATTGTCTTTTTACATACAAAATCAGATCTCCATCAGGACCATGCGACAGTGACCGAGGAGGGTTTACGTGCCTTTCGGGGAACAACAGTTTTAGGGTATGATGTGATTCGCAGTAGTTATGGCTTCTTTCCTCAATTCCTTGTAGAAGTTAATGAAGAAGATGTACAGCGAAAAATTAATGCCCTGGCGGAATATTCCACCTATAAGGATAAATATTATTTTGACCCGGATCTAACCCGATCTATTCTGGTAAAAAATGGGGCGCTGGTCGAACGGAAATTTGCAGAAGGGTTTGATATCCTGCGGATAATCGGGGCTTTTAGCTGTTCAGCAGACTGATCGTAAACGCCCCAATCTATCTCGATCGGGGCGTTCGTTTTTATTCCGGAATTCCTATCTCTAAAAATTCGTCGACAATTCGTATCGGATAAACTGGTATCCCGGTAACCGCTGGTAGGGAAACGGCGTCACCTGTGCGGATGTTGAATCTTGCGCCGTGCCGGGGGCAGATAATTTCATCTCCTTCAATCTCGCCTTCCCCAATGGCACCGCCATCATGCGTGCAAATGTCACCAGTGGCATAGAATTCTCCGCCGAGGCAAAAAATGACGATCGGTTTGTGATCGATTTCAATAAAAATCCTTTCCCCCTGCGGAAAATCCTTTGCAAGTCCAAGGCGATAAAAATGAGATTCTGAAGTCGTTTCAGCCATGCTAATCCTCCACTTTTTCCAAGAGATCGTCACTGGATTCGCCGAGACCATAAACTCCAGCTTTGAGGATTTTAAGCGGCAAGAGAGCACATTTCAAACGCACCGGACCCAATTCAATCCCCAATAGATCCAGTACATCCTCTTTTGTAAGCTTTTTTATTTCCGCGGTGGATTTTCCAATGACGGATTCCAAAAGCAAATCAGCAGATGCCTGCGAAATGGCACAGCCGTGACCGGAAAAACCCGCTTCCCGGATAATTCCTTGATCATCTACGCGCAAATCAATGCGAATATGATCGCCGCATAAGGGATTTTCATCTTCAAAAGAAATATCATGCGGATCCAACTCACCGCGATAAAGCGGATTTTTATAACGTTCTATGATCACTTCTCGATAAAGATCATCCATGATTTATCCAAAATATTTCTTTACTGTCTCGATTCCACTTACCAATACATCCACATCTTTGCGAGAGTTGTACAAATAGAAACTGGCTCTCGTCGAAGCTGGAATATTGTATTTATCATGCAAAGGCATCGCACAATGATGACCCGCTCGCACCGCGATCCCCGCAGAATCCAGAATTTGCGCAACATCATGCGGATGAACGCCATCCAGGGTAAAGGCTAAAACCGCCCCTTTCTTGTCCGCCTGTGGTCCAAGAATGGTCAAACCTGGAATCTTGGACAATTGATCGATTGCATAGGCAGTGATTTCCTGTTCATACCGGGCGATCGTCTCCATCCCAATCAAATTGAGATAATCAACTGCCGCTCCTAGACCAATTGCCTCTGCAATGGCAGGTGTACCTGCTTCGAACTTGTGCGGCAGGTCATTGGCAGTAAAAGAACGCAGGTATACCTTCTTGATCATGTCGCCACCGCCTAAAAAAGGTGGCATTGCTGAAAGCATTTCCAGTTTTCCCCATAACACGCCGATCCCTGTTGGACCTAACATTTTATGACCGGAAAATGCGACAAAATCGGCATCTATATCGGCTACATTGACTGGTAAATGAGGTACTGATTGAGCGGCATCCATGAGCGTCATCGCACCAACCTGCTTTGCCATCCGGATCATTTCACGGGCAGGATTAATCGTGCCCAGCACATTCGACATCTGGGTAAATGCAACTACTTTTGGGTTTTGATCGAGCAGCTTTTTGTAACTATCCAAATTAAGTTCACCCTCGGGGGTAACCTCGATGAACTCAAGCCGTAGACTCTTTTCGGCAGCAAGCATTTGCCAGGGGACTAAATTTGAATGGTGTTCCATTTCGGTTAGTACCACAAGATCCCCATTTTTCAGGTTTGTGCGTCCCCAGGCATTTGCCACCAGATTGATTGATTCAGTGGTATTACGGGTAAAAATGACTTCTTCAACCTTTTTGCTGCCAATGAAATCCGCAACCTTTTTCCGCGCATCTTCATATTGAGCAGTGGCTTTTTCAGCCAGCGCATGTACGCCACGATGTATGTTGGCGTTCGTTGACCGATAATAAGCATCCATCGCCTCAATCACCTGAAGGGGCTTTTGTGAGGTAGCGGCGGAATCCAAATAGGTAAGACGAATACCTGGATGGACTTCAATATTTAGGATGGGAAAATCCTCCAACAACCCCTCACCGATACTTTTGGTCGGGTGATTTGCAGTCATCCTGGTTTTTCTATCCTGCCTTCGGAAGATCGACTCGACTTTTCTTCGCCGGAATGCGGAGATGCTGTGAATTCTGGGGAAACCAGAGAATGTGGTCCGGAACCATCCAGCCATCAGTCAGATAGACATTGGTCCGGAACTGTACCGCTACCATTTTCGGATCCACCTGCACCACGATGCCCTTCAGCCAGCCACGAATTCTTTCCCCGTTTTTCTCATGGTCGCAATAAACTTCAACCGAATCTCCAACCTGGTATTCAAATTCCTGTTCTGGTGGTCGCATGAATGGAACTGAATTCATACCCGTTGATCCTTTTTCTTTGTGTGTAGTGATATTCATTTCATTCTATCATATCGGCTTAATTTGATTTCTCAACCAATATGCTCCATTTTTTCTGATATTGCCGCCTTAAAACGATTTCGAACTCCTTCAAAAGGGATTCGCTGCATAATAGGATCAAAGAACCCTTCAACAATTACCCGCTCTGCAATCTCATGTGGCAGACCACGGCTTTCGAGATAAAAAATCTGATCCTCATCAATCTTGCCCACTGTCGCGCCATGTGTACAGCGAACATCATCTGTCAGGATTTCAAGACCCGGGATGGAATCTGCCCTGGCATTACGGCTTAAAACTAAATTGCGGTTTGCCTGGTAGCCATCCGTTTTGACAGCGTTTGGCGCGACATAAATCATACCCTGCCAGACTGAACGACTATGATCAAGCAGCGCACCTTTGAAGAGCAGATCGCTCGTGGTATTGGCAGCCAGATGATTTTGCTGTGTATCGTGGTCTAGATGTTGGTCATTATCGGTGAAGTAGAAGCCCGACATTTTTCCCACACTTCCTTCGCCAATCAGGTTTAGAGTTGAAAAATTCTTGGTTAACTTACTACCCAGTGCGCCAAAAATCCAATCGATGCTTCCATCTTGCTCAACAAAGACGTCTTCCCGGGTAAAATTGATCACGTTTTCGCCCCAGGATTGCAGTTCAACAAAATTCAAATGAGCTCCAGGACCAACATAGAGATGCATCAAGCCCGCATGTAAAGATTCGCCGCTGTAACCTGCAGGGGAAGAAGCTTCATGCACATAAGTGGCGGAGGAATCTTCTTCGAGATATACGAACACGTGGTGTGAATGGGCGATCCCCTCAACGGGTGCCCAATAAAGGCTTTGAATAGGTATTTCGATATGGATTCCTTTCGGAACATAAAGCAGAATGCCATTAAACGCCAGTGCACCCGCCAGTATGCCGAATTTTCCACTATTGGAAAGGTCTACTCGCGAAAGGACTTTTTCCACCAGAGTTGGTTGGGTATCTACTAAATCCCTCAAGGAACCAAAAACGACACCTTTTTGAAGGATACTTTCTTCCAATTGAACTTGACTTTTCAACGGAGTGAGGAAAACCTGCCCGCCATTTTTTTCTCCAGCGACAGGCGCCATAAGATCATAAGGCAAAGTCATGGCATCGGAATGTGGATCTGTGGAGGTCTTGAAACCACTAAAATCGATTCCCTGTAAGGAAGTACGTCGCCATTCCTCTTCTTTTCCACTGGGAAGCGGAAGGGTTTTGTATAATCGGGAAGCTTCTTTCCGGTATCGCTTCACAATAAGCGGTTCTGCCTCATCAGGATCCGGCAAAACAAGATCGGTCTGCATCCTGGCAGCGCTTTTGGTGCTTTTGGTAAAAATGATCGGTTTCTCTGTCATGAACAATTTCCTTTTGCGGTTTACCCTACCGATCCTTCCATTTGGAGTTGAATCAATCTATTCATCTCGACAGCATATTCCATCGGTAATTCTTTGACCAGGGGTTCGATGAACCCAGATACAACCATCGTAGTCGCTTCTTCCTGACTTAGCCCACGACTCATCAAATAGAAGAGCTGCTCCTCGCCTATTTTGGAAACAGAAGCCTCATGACCAATGGTCACGTCTTCCTCATCCACTTCAATTGTGGGGTAAGTATCCGATCGTGAACTCGGGTCAAGGAGGAGTGCATCACAAGCTACATTGGATCGAACATTCACAGCGCCTTTGTAGACTTTTAACAATCCCCGGTAAGAGGAACGTCCTCCTGCTTTACTGATAGATTTGGAAGTAATCTTAGAACTGGTATTGGGTGCAAAGTGGATGACCTTGCCGCCAGCATCTTGCTGCTGCCCTTTGCCGGCAAAAGCCACTGAAAGAATTTCTCCATGAGCACCGGGTCCCATTAGATAAGTGGATGGATATTTCATTGTCAACTTTGAACCAAGATTGCAATCCACCCATTCCATCGTACCATTTTCTTCCACTTTGGCACGTTGCGTTACCAGATTGTAAACATTCTGGGACCAGTTTTGAATCGTGGTATAGCGAACCCGGGCACCTTTCTTGACAACAATTTCGATCACACCGCTGTGAAACGAATTGGTTGTGTATTGAGGTGCTGTACAACCCTCTACATAATGCACTCTCGAACCTTCGTCCGCAATGATCAAGGATCGTTCGAACTGACCAATATTTGCCACATTAAGCCTGAAATAAGCTTGCAAAGGTAATTCGACCGTCACACCCTTGGGAATGTAGACAAAGGAGCCGCCAGACCAGACCGCTGAATTGAGGGCGGCAAATTTGTTATCCTCAATGGGAATTACCGTGCCAAAATACTCCCGGAAAAGGTCAGGGTATTGTCTCAATCCATCTTCAATACTTAGGAAGATGACGCCTTGTTTCGCTAGTTGTTCCTGAATGCTGTGGTAAACCATTTCCGATTCATACTGCGCGCCTACACCGGCAAGGAATTTTTGTTCTGCCTCTGGTATACCCAGCTTATCAAAAGTATTGCGAATGGTTTCCGGAACATCATCCCAGTTCTTTTCGCTTGCTTCCGCTGGTCGTACATAGTAATAGATATCCTCAAGGTCAAGCCCTGAAAGGTCCGGTCCCCATGCAGGCATCGGTCGCTGCATAAAGTGACGAAGAGCTTTCAGACGGAACTCTAACATCCATTCCGGTTCCTGCTTCATTGCAGAAATTTTCCTGACAACGGCTTCACTTAAACCCTTTTCAGATTTATAGACGTAAGTTTCCGGATCTTTAAACCCGTACTGGTAATCACCAAGGTTTTCCAGAAAATCATTACTTTTAATGTTACTCATCGCAATCTCCGGTTGATGTTCTACCTCTAAATGGACTCAATACCGTTTTCGATTTTTTCCCGGATCCAATCATAGCCGTGCTCTTCAAGATGCAAAGCAAGATCTGGTCCGCCCGATTCTACAATCCTTCCATCCATCATCACATGTACCACATCCGGCTTGATGTAATTGAGCATCCGTTGATAGTGAGTGATTAATAAAACGCCGATATTTTGATCGTGCAAAAGGTTTACGCCTTCAGAAACGATTTTTAAAGCATCAATATCCAACCCTGAATCTGTTTCGTCAAGAATAGCGATTTCTGGCTGCAGCATAGCCATTTGTAAAACTTCTGCGCGTTTTTTCTCCCCACCTGAAAATCCCTCATTGAGATAACGACCTGCAAAAGAAGGATCCATTTTTAAGAGGGTCATCTTCTCGAGTAATAATTTTCGAAACTCCGGGATAGGAATCCCTTTGTCTCCAGGATTTTGTGCTTTTCGGCGCGCGTTTACCGCGGTGCGTAAGAAATTTGCAACCGTCACCCCCGGGATGGAGATAGGATATTGAAATGCCAGGAATAATCCGAGTCTGGATCGCTCATCCGTTTTGAGTTCGAGTAGATTTTGACCTTTGAACCATACTTCACCCTGTGTTATTTCATAATTTGGATGTCCCATTAGCGTATAAGCCAGGGTCGACTTGCCGGTTCCATTGGGTCCCATGATGGCATGCACCTGCCCTTGGGGTACAGATAAGGTGACCCCTTTTAAGATTTCTTTTTCGCCAATTTTGACATGTAAATTTTTTATTTCTAATTCAGACATGAAGGTTACTCCTGCGCAAGTTCTCTTTTATTAGATATTTATGATGTATTTCTAAATTATTCATTTACCACTAGGATTATAGCACAGCGTTAATTCACAGTCAATATTTACCATATTTATCTAATTTATTTGATTTATTGAGGTATAATAAATTCGTAATATTTATATGATAATTGATTAATATAGAGTATAAGGATTTTACCAATGAAAAGCACGCGTGAACGAATTTTACAAACCTTACTCCTGAACCCCAACTCCACTATTAGCGATCTGGCTGAAGCGGTCGACATTAATGCCATTTCTGTCAGACACCATTTAACCAACTTGCAAGCGGAAGGGTTAATTCAGGCTCAGGAAGAACGCCACGGTGTCGGGCGTCCAAGACTGGTCTATGCGCTGACCGATACTGGTGCTGAATTGTTTCCCACCCGTTACTTGCGCCTGGTAAATCAATTGTTCACTCAATTGAAGAACAAACTCACAAAGAAGGAGGTAGAAAAATTACTGGCGCAAATAGCAGTTGAAATATCGGCTGATGAAGCTGCGAAACTACGCACAGTATCAATGCCCGAGAAAATGGCATCTATCCAGGAATTCCTTGCCCGCGAAGGGTTTCTGATCGAATGGGAGCAGAATGGTAATTCTATTCGCATCAATGAAATTTCATGCCCCTTTTATCATATCAGCCACAATCATCCTGAAATTTGTGTGATTGATAAAACAATTTACGCCACTTTATTTTCAACCCCCGTTGAAAAGACACAATGCATTCTTAACGGAGATCATTACTGCTCGTATCTCATAAAACTCGAAAATACGATGGAGAAGGTAGCATGACAGACAACACAAATCCCACCACAAATCGCCCGACTTGGCAGGCTGAAGAGAGTCACCCGGATCTTTGTGAACGATTGCGAAATACCCTTAGCGAGGTTCTTGACCCTGAGCTGGGTTTAAATGTTAATCAACTGGGTTTAATTCGAGATGTAACCATCACGGATGAAAACGCGGTGATTAAAATGATCCTGACCACACCATTTTGTCCTTATGGTCCTGCCATGCTGGAAAGTGTTCGTGAAAAAGCGGAAAAAGCTTTGGAACGGGAGGTCTCTATTGACTTCAGCCTTGAACCCTGGGATTTTTCGATGATGGAAGAGGGTTTAAGCAGCAACTGGGGTTTCTTTTGAGCGTTTTCCAAAACATGTTTACACTGTTTCCATAAAGACATCCTTAATCGTTTTAGAGTAAAATGGACAAATGATTCGATCAACGATTCTGAGTCCATCTCATCCACCACGTTTTCTTCAAAGTCTTCAAGAACTAAGCGGCATTACCTGCCAACCCGATGAATTCCTTTGGGTCAGTTTGGAGACTGCCAGTACTGAAGAAATGGATTCGGTATTGCGTGGTATTTTTCATTTCCATCCGCTCGCCATTGAAGATTGCCAAAGCGCTGGTTTTCAGGTTTCAAAAATTGATGATTTTGGCGATTACATTTTTATCATTGCTCATGCCATCCTCAATAAATCAGAAAATGGCGAATTGTCAACGGAAGAGTTGAACATCTTTCTGGGGAAAAATTATCTCGTCACAGTTTTCACCGAAGAACAAATGCCTGCCATTGTCAAGACCAGAGATTTAATTCAAAAAGATAACCGTATTTCGATCAATGGACCAGATTTTCTCTGCCACACCATCCTCGATGCCATTGTTGATGATTATCTTCCCCTCATTGATCAAATGGAAACAGAAGTCGAGTGGCTCGAGGATTCCGTACTGGAAAAACCCAAGCCCGAAACTCTGCAAAGGTTATTGACGATCAAGCATAGCATAATGGCATTACGGCGATTCATCAGCCCGCAACGCGAAGTGATGAATCGTCTTTCCCGTGAGGATTTCCCAAATGTCATTGATCCACAAAGTTTGATCTATTTCCGCGATATTTATGACCATCTGGTGCGTATTCAGGACCTGGCGGATATTCTCCGCGACATCGTCTCCGGAGCGCTTGATATTTATCTGAATTCCACCAGTCTTCGTCTGAACGAGATTATGAAAGCATTAACCATCGTTTCGACGGTTTTCCTTCCCCTTTCCTTCATTACCGGCGCCTTTGGCATGAATTTCCTTCACATTCCTGGAGCCTCCTCACCTTTTGGATTTTATATTACCTGTCTGTGTCTGTTAATTCTTGGAATTACAATGCTTATTTACTTTAAGAAACGACATTGGTTCTAAACATGAGCAAAAAATGACAAAAATTATCGCAGATAGTTGTTGTGACTTGAGTCCAGAACTAATTTCGAGATTCGGTATTGACATTGTTCCTCTCGATGTTTTAATCGGGCAGTCAAATTTCAAGGATGGCATCACCATCCACCCTCCAGAATTGTTCAAAATGGTCTCTGCAACTGGTACGCTGCCAAAAACAGCAGCACCTTCGCTGGCTTCGTTTATGGAGCACTATCAGGGTTCTGAAGATGTCATCGTCATTACCATCGGTTCAGATTTGTCCGCGACCTACCAAAATGCACTCCTGGCGAGTAAAAACCTCGATCGAGATGGGATTACTGTCATCGATTCAAAGAATCTTTCAACAGGTATAGGTTTACTTGTTCTGGCTGCAGCTGAAATGAATCATCAAGGTCTTCCTGCCAACGAAATTGCTCAAAGCATCCAGGAACTTGTTCCCAAAGTGCGCTCGTTTTTTGTCGTGGATACTCTCGATTACCTTTACAAAGGTGGACGATGCAGCGCTGTGGAATTACTCGTTGGCGGGATGTTAAAGATACGTCCTGTAATTGAAGTAAAAGAAGACGGCACTCTGGGGGTAAAACGAAAGGTCAATGGAAGCCGAAAGAAAGCTTTGATTTCAATGGTGCAAGATTTTGCAGATAATTTGAACAAGATTGATCTTCATCGGGTATTTTTCACGCATACTCTCATGGACGAAGAGGAAAAGGATGCCTGGTTCTTAAAAGAAGAATTAACAAAAATAGCCAGCATCGATGAAATACTGGTCACCCACGCAGGTTCAACAATTGCCAGCCATTGTGGTCCTGACACAATAGGCATCTTGTATTTACAAAAATAAGAGGCCTGGAAGGCCTCTTATGATTAGATCAAGCCCAATTCTTTTCCAACTTTTTCAAAGGCACTCAAAACTTTGTCCATCTGATCATCAGTATGAGTAGCCATGTAACTGGTGCGCAATAACTGCCGTCCCGGTGAAACGGCTGGTGAAATTACAGGGTTAACGAACACTCCATTTTCAAACAATTTTTTCCAAGTAATAAAAGTGAGTTCATCATCTCCTATAATGATCGGGACAACCGGAGTGATGGAATTCCCAATATTAAATCCCAACTCGGTAAACCCTTGTCGCATGCGGTTGGCAACTTCAATAACCCGTTGACTATGTTGAGGTTCATCGCGCATCACGTGTAAGGCTGCCAGTGCTGCCGCAGCATTTGAGGGCGGAATGGATGCAGAGAAAATCAATGATCGGGCATTATGCTTAATGTAATGAATTGAGGGTTCATCCCCGGCAACAAATCCACCTAGTGAGGCAAAGGATTTGCTGAAAGTAGACATGATGAGATCGACTTCATTGGTCACCCCAAAATGATGGGATGTGCCATGACCGCCACCCATGACACCCATGCCATGAGCGTCATCCACCATCAGGCGTGCACCATACTTCTGGGCGATTTTGGTCATTTCCGGTAGTGGTGCCAGATCCCCTTCCATGCTAAACAAACCATCCACAACGATCAATGTTCCAGCAGATTCCGGGATGGATTTCAAGACACGCTCAAGATGATCCATGTCGTTGTGGCGAAACCGTTCGATTTTTCCATAACCCAACCTCGCGCCATCCACGATACTGGCATGATCTTCTTTGTCCATAACTACAACATCATCACGTCCAATTAAAGCACTGATGGTTCCCAGGTTAGTCTGCATCCCGGTTGAAAAGACAAGTGCTCGTTCCTTGCCGACCCATTCAGCCAGTTCATTTTCCAACTGCTCATGAATTGCCAAGGTTCCGTTGAGGAATCTTGAGCCTGTGCAGCTGGTACCAAAACGGTTGATGGCTTGTATTGCCGCCTCACGCACCTTCGGATGAGTGGTCAAGCCCAGATAATTGTTTGAACCGCACATAATCAGGCGCTTGCCTTGAAATATGACCTCTGTGCCCTCATTTTCGTTCAATGGAATAAAATATGGATAGATTCCTCGTTCTATGGCTTCCTTGGCAACTGTATAGTTTCGGCATTTCTCAAATAAATCCATAATAACCTCGATTAAACTATAATTCTGATTGGTTGTATTACAGTCATGTTAGAAAGTAAATCAAGTTCGAATGAACGGATTATACATGAAAATAGAGGATACCGAGTAATGAACAAATATTTTGCTGGAATTGAAGGTGGCGGCACAAAATTCAAATGCATTGTCGCCAATGATCCGTCCTCAATAGTAGCAGAAGCTGTTTTTCCAACCACCGATCCCGATCATACCTTGCCCAAAGTGGTGGATTTTTACCGTAGGACATGTTTTGAAAAGAACATTTCTTTGCAGGCAGCCGGGCTTGCCTGCTTTGGTCCGCTCAACCTGGATCCTCAATCACCAAGTTACGGAACGATTAAAAGCACTCCAAAATTAAAATGGCGGAATTTCCCAATTCGAGAATATTTCCAAACTCATCTGGAAATACCAGTATACATTGACACAGATGTAAACGGTGCAGCCCTGGCGGAAGGAAAATGGGGTGGCGCGATCGGAATTTCAGATTTCGTTTATATCACCGTCGGCACCGGAATTGGAGGCGGGATCATTCATCAGGGCATTCCATTGTTTGGAATGGTTCACCCTGAGATTGGTCATATGAAAATTCAACCTCATCCTGAGGACTTCTTTCCGGGGAATTGTCCTTACCATGTCACCTGTCTGGAAGGGCTTGCCAATGCGCCAGCCATAAGAGAACGCTGGAAAACCGACCCGGCAGTTTTACCTGATGACCACCTTGCATGGAAATTTGAAGCCTATTATCTCGGTCAGGCCATTCATAATTTGATTCTGGTCTGTGCGCCAAAACGGGTAATTTTAGGCGGCGGAGTATTAAAGCGGGCTGGTTTACTTGAAAAAGTCCGCCTTGAGCTTTTTGAAATCCTCAATGGCTATGTCAACAGTCCTTATCTGGATGATTTATCTCAATATATCATTTCCCCGGCATTGGCAGATCAGGCGGGTGCTCTGGGGGCTATCGCTCTATGCCAGAGGAGCAGATAAATCACTCAATTTGTGTTCAATTAATATTCTGAATCTTTAATCCTTCAGCAGCAGAGACACATCCGGTGATTCCAGATCGATCATCAGCACACGGCGTCCCTTTGCGAGCAATGCGTCTTTGTCTCCGATTGCCTGAGCACATTGGAAGATCCCAAAAGTGACTCCTTGACCGGGAATGGGAATATCCTCGTCTCGCTGGGCGGTGATCAGAATGAATAACCCGGTATTAGGACCTCCCTTATGGAATTGACCTGTTGAATGCAAATAACGCGGTCCAAAGCCAAGTGTCGTTGGAAGCCCATACTTCAAGCCAATACGATGGCGTAACTTTTGCAGGAGTTGAATATTGTTTTCATTGCGAGGTAAGAAAGCATTAATGGCAACAAACTCCGTTGAAGCCCGATAAGCTTCAATAAAACTGCCGATCAAGCGAAAGACTGAACCTCGTTTTTCGGCAGTCGGGGGTAATTCCGATAGTATCTTGATTCCAGGAAACTCCGCTGTGGGTTGAATCTTATCGAAATGACCTTTTTTCTTAAAATCCTCCAATCCAGCCAAAGTTCTGAGTTTTGTATCCTGAACATCCGGTTGATCGAACGAATTCACCCCAATTATCGAGCAGGCTGTAGCAACAGCTATTTCCCATAAGTAGAATTGACCCGCCAACTCTTCAGGGGAGTTTAAATGCAATGAAATCACCGGATGTCCGGCTTTTTGGAGCTGCTCAGCCAGTTCTCGATTCTCTTCCAATTCCTCCAAACGAACAAAGATCCTGTCCGATCCATACATCTCTACTGGCAGTACAGGTTCATTGACCACCGGGAGAATTCCCCGACCTTCTTTACCGGAACTTTCCGCTACCAGTTGTTCCAGCCAGTCGCCAAAAGGCTGCCATCTTTCATTGGCAAGCAGAGTGAGTTTATTCTTGCCCTCATTAGCAGCGCAGCCAAGAATGTTACCAAGCACAAAGCCCGGGTTAGCCTGGATGGGTATATCTTCTGAACAAAGGCTGGCTATGTATAAGGCGTGAAACACGAAACGGTCTAAATCCAGTCCCATTAACGCGGCAGGGACAAGCCCAAAAGCGGTCAAGGCTGAATTTCGCCCGCCTACTTCAGGGTCGGCAAGGAACAATCGGTTGAATTTCCGTTCAGCTGCCAGTACTGCCAGTTTCGTTCCAGGGTCAGTGATGGCAATGAACTGATGACCAGGATTCTCAGGCTTGATGCGGCTCACCTGATCCCAGAAATAATCCAAGAACGCATCGATCTCTCCCGTAGTTCCAGATTTGCTGGCTACGATGAACAAAGTGGTGGAAAGCGGTAGTTTTTCATCAATCTGCTTCACCTGTTCTGGATCTGTCGAATCCAGAATCGTTAGATTTAGCCCATTTTGAGCTTCAAGGTCCTTCCTGCCAAGCAAAAAGTGAATCACTTCAGGCGCCAGCGATGACCCACCCATGCCCAACAATACAGCGTCAGTAAATCCCTGGTTGCGGAAATCCCTGCCAAGATGCTTGAGCTGTTGAATGTATTCAGGAAGCTCAAAGGGAGTATGAATCCAGTTCATGCGCGCCCGGATCTCTGCCTGACCCTTCTCGTCTTGGGTCCAT
>JAGPFF010000082.1 GCA_018056725.1 Anaerolineaceae bacterium | reverse complement strand
TTGTTCATCTGCCGGCATCTTCAAGGGGCGCCCCCTGGCATCCAAAACCACGCCACAAACTCCCCCATTTACCAGCACTGGTTCTGCACTGCTGTCCACCTCTTCGATCTCAGTGCGTCTCACCGGTTTAAGGTAAAGTTGCGCCTTGCTACCTGAAGGCAGCGGCAGCACAGCGATGGAGCCTTGCTTTACTTCCACTTCCGCCGTGTGACCATCCGAATAGTCCAGCCGAGCCACAGATACGGTTACCCCCCGCCGCGCCCGGCTGGTAATATTGACAACCGTGGCAAGATTGGTGAAAGCAGAGGATTCAAGCACCTGCACCGAAAGGAGAGGCGTGATTTCTGCCAGAGTGCCCAGTGTTGCAGCGACGCCATGTTTATCCAGGATGACGGGAGAAATTCCCTGCGGCTGAATGCCATCCAGAATGGCTAGCAGGGATTGCGCCGGTGTCGCGGTACGAGTGAGTACAGAACCGCTCATCAAAATAGGTTCAAACCGGGTGGAAGGACACGCATCGCGGAGGTTTAACTCACGCATGATTAACCGCAGGATCTGGCGAGCCGCAGCCAATTCGATTGAAAGCTCAAGCGGAGAACTTGCCAGCGAATTGGGGTAAAGTGAGCGCTGCCACAAATAATCACGAACCTCATCCTCCGGCACGGGTTGATCCAGCCACTGGCTGATTTCCTGAATCTTGGACCCTTGAAGGACATCCGCCATCCCCTCCCCCATACCCAGGTGAAAGGTGTTCAAAGTGGAGGTTACCCGGTTTGCATAGGAGGCAACCGAATACGTCGCTCCAATATCCACCCCCAGCACACCTTTTGCGGGATCATATTTTTGCCCCAGGAAGCGAATCACCCGGTGAAAGGAGTGGTTGGAAAGCCGTGGCGAAATGCTGCATAGAGGAACGATGCGCTGCAACCCACCAACCTTCTCATACGTCTTTTCGATGATCATCTCGTTTAATTCAAGTTCGGCGGGTTCAAGAACCTCTTCCTGTAATGAAGGGCGCAGATTATCGGCTACGCGCACTTTTGTGTGGCGCTCGAAAAGTTGACGCATCGGATCGGCAAGAGTGGGATTACCACAGAATAATACTGGCGGTCGGTTGCTCCGGGGTAACACGCGTAAGGCGGTGCTAATCAAATCCGCGATCCGCTGTAAAGAACGGTTGGCGCCGTTGTCCGTGCCGCCGGCGAAGAGAATCAAATCCGGTTGGGCGGCAACAATCGCATCCAACTGAGCACTGTAGGGGCGACGGTCATTGATGCTTATCGCTTCAACAATTCTGGCATAGCTGGCATTTGCCAGTTTCCTGGCAGAATCCATCGAGACTTCGTTAAGCAACCCAAAAATTGCCAGTTTGAGATCTGGCACACAGGAAGTGGTCGTTACCAGGCAGTCGATTCCCTCCCCACCAGGTTGGGATGGAACAATGAGGTTCGCATCGTGGTCAAGAAACACACGCCCGGTCACATCCTGCAACCGGGAAAGGACTTCAAAGATTGCGTCGCCGATATCGAAAACCGGTTCAATGTGGGTGGATGGTGTGACAGCTGAAGCAATCAACCGATAACTTTCCTCTACCACATCGAACAGGAAGGCGCGGGTATTGATGGAGCCAATCTCCAATCCGACCACTGTGCTTATCTGCAAGGGATTCTCTTCCATGCCTGTTTACCTTACCAGCGTGATGATCGTGGAAATCAAGAAATCCGACCGTTCTACCAGCGCGCTGACCGCGGCGGTCAAGACCCCAGCAAAAACCGCACCCAAAGTGATGGCGATGAAGATTTTCCCGATGGCGGCAAACACAGCCATCAGTTTCGTCCGGCGTGGATCCGCTTCCTTTTTTTGTCGAGCCCCAAAGTTAAAATAAGCCAGGGTAGCCAGCGTACCGATGAGGAAAAATATACCTTCAATGATCCGGATCGCAGACCCTCCCTCGCCGCCGGATCCCGGCACAAAGAAGGAGAGGGCACCACGAACCTGACCAAAAAGGGTTCCAAGCACTGCGCCACCAACGGCAACCGCTGCCCCAACGCCCACCAATAACGCCATCGAAGGTCCTCCCAGCCGGGTGAGCTGCGGGGATAGTTTCATCAGCAGCAAACCCGAAAGGAAGAGCGGCACCAGGGTGATCATAGATCCCTGAAAAAGCGGAACAGCCAGACGGGTGATAAGCACCTGGTAGAGAATCACCACGGCGAAGTAACCTGCGGTGATGCCAATAAAAATCGCTGACACAAAACGGAAAAAGGGATTATCTCCCAGGAGATAACTGAACACCATGACCGTGAGGAAGAAACTGACCAACAACCAGATAATATCGCTCTCCAATCTCATCAGCCTCCCCCTTTTGCGGATGGGGTTACCGAACCGAGAATAAAGTAAATCATCCCACCAACGAAAAGAATTACAGCGGTCAAAAGCAACGCAATCTGATAGGAACTGAAGCGTTGAAAAGCCTGTCCGGGAACAAGACGCAACAATTCATAAGATAAAGCGCCATTCAATCCTGAAACGTAACCGCTGATTTGACCACTATCAAAATAAGGCTGCAAGAGTGGTGCTGCCTGAGCACTGACGACTGCAATAACAGAAACCGGGGCATCAAGTTGATCAATCTGCTCAATCCAGGTTCTGGCAATTTCCGGGCTGTCAGTAACCAGAATAACAGAACCATAATCAGACAACGAATGGATCGCATTAAGGATGGGAAGATCAGTTACCGGTTGTAGATTGGTCGTCAAAGGAAGAGCCGCCAGCGGGTTGTTAACCATGGCTCCCATCCCAATTGTTCCGCCGGGAAGATACCCCAGATTAAATACTTTTTCCTCAAGAGCATACGTCGGCTGCCGGGCTGCCGCCTGTTCCACAAATTGATTGACCATCGCATACCCGGTAACATTCGTAGAGGTGATGGCAATCGGCACACCACGAGAAACGAGGTGGTCCAACACTGATTGAGCCGTCCAGTTCAATTCGCCTGCCAGGGCAGCTTCAAAGTGGGCAGCAATGAGTACTGGTTTTTCAGCCGGAAGATTCTGAATCACCCCCAGCGAGGCAACCACTTCAGCTGGGTAAAGGACTGGAAAAACTCCAGTGAAGGAACCCGCAAAGAATGGATAAATTACCCCCAGCAGGAGGAGCAGGGTAATGACGAGGCGGAGAATTTTTTCGCCACGATGGTGAGGTTTTGCTGCCTTTTCCGCAAGTAAACGAGTTCCAGCAGGTTGCAGCAATTGCTGAAACAATTGAGCATTCTGCTGCTGCATGGCAGAGACTGAGGCGTCAGGCATAAACGGATGGATCTTGAGCGCCCGGTCTTTAATCTCAATTCCGGGCAGGGTGCCGGAAATTCCAGCAAGAACACCCTCTTCCGTGAATTCCTCCCCGCCAGCAGCCGGCGATACCGGGGTTGTGCCTTCCTCTTTAGGGTGTGGAGAGAGCCAGGAAGGTAATGCTGCTTTTTCCAGTTCTTTTTCGGCTTGACTCGCTTCGGATTCGGTAGATTTTTCCGCTTCTTCAATAAGTGG
>JAGPFF010000010.1 GCA_018056725.1 Anaerolineaceae bacterium | reverse complement strand
CCCCAGGTCGGCTGAGAAATACTGATCACGGGCAGTGATCGGTTGCCCGCAGGCGACGCATTCAAAAAGCTGCGGACGGAATCCCAGCAAATCCAGGAGGCGCATTTCATAGTACTTTACCGGTATGAAACCATCTTCCATGATGCTGATTCGTTCCAGCGTTTCGGTCAGCAACTGGTAAAGCTGCCTGTTTTGCCCCTCTTCATAGGTGAATCGGTCAAGCAACTCCACCACATAAGCTGCGCGGCTCATTTTTTGCAAATCTTCACGTATTGAGGGATAGAGTTCGGATGCCTGCGCCTGAGTAACGATCCACAAATCATGCCCTTTCGCCAGCATAATTATGGCGCGGGTGAAAGGTTCAAGGTGTCCCGCCTTGCGGGATTGGATCTTGCGTACACCTTTGGCGATTGCCCTCAACTTACCCTGTTCACGCGAATACAAGGTTAACAGCCGGTCCGCCTCTCCCCAATCTGTGTGCCGGAGAACAACTGCATCCACCTTGAGTGTACGTTCAACTTTGGGCATGCGCCCTCAAATTAAGTCTTCCGGGCGGAACGCGGTGGGTAGTAATTTTTCTACATTGGTATCTATATGGACCTGACCCGCACCATCAACGATCAGCACTTGTGTCTCCAGCCCGAACTCAGACATCACCTGCCGGCAGGAGCCGCAGGGTGTGCCGGCGTTATCGGTCATTACAACGATGGCAGTGAACTCACGTTCACCTTCTGAGACAGCTTTAAAGATGGCGACCCGCTCCGCACAGATACCAGTGGGATATGCAGCATTTTCAATATTGACGCCATCATAAATCTTTCCACTGCTGGTTAACAGCGCTGCGCTTACCGCATAATGGGAATAAGGTGCATACGCCCATTTGCGGGCATGGCGGGCGACTTCGATCAGTTTTTCCCGCATTTCCACATCAATCACGCTCTTCCTCTCTTTCCACCTCTGAGGGTTCTTCAATTCTTACCGCGCGGATTCTGCCAATGCGGCGACCACGAACTTCCTCCACGGTTAGCTTCCAGCCGCCAACATTAAGCTGATCACCTTCCATTGGTACCCGCCCCATCTGATTCAAGAAATAACCTCCCAGTGTATCGCTCTGTTCACTCACCAGATCCGTTTCGAGCGCATCATTGAAATCATCCAATGAGACCCTGCCCATGAAGAGGTATTCATCCTGAGATATTTTTTGCACGAGCCTTAATTCACTTTGGTCAAACTCATCCCGGATCTCGCCGACAATTTCCTCAACGATATCCTCCAGGGTAACCAGCCCAGCCATGCCGCCATACTCATCAACGACCACAGCCATGTGAATTCCTTTGGA
The DNA here is from genome assembly GCA_018056725.1 of Anaerolineaceae bacterium. Lineage (GTDB taxonomy): Bacteria > Chloroflexota > Anaerolineae > Anaerolineales > Anaerolineaceae > UBA6107. Next base: position 58,756 of record JAGPFF010000010.1, on the reverse strand, counting down.
TTGCATTTCCGCCAGCAGATCATCCACTTTTTTAGACTCGGGTACGAAATATGCCGGACGCAGGAACTCGCGAATGGAAGGGTGATCGGCGGAGGAACTTTGTTGGCGTAGCAAATCCTTGGCATAGAGAAGCCCGATGACATTATCGATGACCTCCTCATAAACCGGCACCCTGGAATGACCCGATTCGACAAACAAATTGATCGCCGTGCTTAAGGGAGTTTTTACATCCAGAGCCAACACTTCGGTCCGTGGCACCATAATTTCGCGGCAAAGAGTATCACCAAACTGGAATATGGAATAAATCATTTTTCGTTCATCTGGCTCCAGCCCCCCCTGCGGTTCACCCACTTCCACCCAGGTTTTCAACTCATCTTCCGATACCGATCCCAGGTTGCGCTGAATCACATCCTGAGTCCCCTGTAATCGAATAAAAAACGACACCAATGGTCCAAACAACAAGTCAAGAAGGTTGGCAGCCGGAGCCAGTGTTAATGCCCAGCCTTCAGGATCCTTTAATGGGAAGCGTTCCACCAGGAATTCCAGCGCTATCAAAATGAGCAGGATGCCGGCGAATATCCCGATCAACCCGCCGAAGCGGATTTCAAGGTGGATCAAACTGAATAACTGCCAGGCGCAAGCCAGCACAAGCACATGCGTCAGGGCGGTGAGCACGCGCATGGTGGCACGCAGACGAGATTTTTCCAAAATGCGGATTGTTTTTTCCAGTCGTTCTTTGTCTGCTGTTCCCTGATCGATTAATTGAGGCAATCGCGCGTTGAACAGTGCTGCCCGCAGTAAAGATAAGAACAGGTCAATCACACTGAAAACGATCAATAAAATCCAGGCTGCCAGCATCTCAATCCTTTTTTTTCATCACTCTGGCAGGCACACCAGCGACAACTTCTCCATCCGCCACATCATGGGTTACTACCGCGCCAGCCCCTGTCTTTGCTCCTTTGCCAATCTTAAGAGGCGCCACCAGCATCGTATCCGAACCAATGAACGTGTCCTCGCCGATGACGGTCGGATGTTTGTGCTCGCCATCGAAATTACACGTGATCGTTCCGGCACCGATATTGACATTTTCACCAATCGTCGCGTTGCCGATGTAAGAAAAATGCCCCATCTTCACCCCTGCCATAAGGTGAGAATCTTTGACCTCGCCAAAGTTGCCCATGTGTACCCTTGGTCCCAGGTGCGCGCCTTTGCGTAAGTGGCAAAAAGGACCCATAGCGACCTCATCTTCCACCAGCGCGCCTTCAATGACGGAAGCCAGCAGATGACAGTGATCTCCAATGGTGGAATCGCTGATGATGGTATCCGGACCAATCTCGCACCCCTCCCCGATCACAGTGTTTCCCTTCAGGGTTGTGTTGGGGTAGAGAATAGTATCCCTGCCAATTTTTACCCCTTCCTCGATGTAGACGGTTTGTGGATCAATCATTGTAATCCCTGCCAGCATATACGCGCGGTTAATTCTCCGGCGGAGGATCTGCTCCGCTTCTGCCAGGTGCACGCGGTTGTTTATCCCCAGGGCTTCCTCAGCGTCCGGCACTTCCACCGGGATCACTTTCTTCCCCTCCGCCACGGCAACCCCCACAATATCCGTCAGGTAATATTCTCCTTTAGGGGAGAGGTTAATTTTTTTCAGCGCCTTCCAGAGCCATTTTGAATCAAAACAGTATGCGCCAACATTAAGCTCGTCAATCTTAAGCTGCTCCGGGCTTGCCTGTGCCTCTTCAATAATCCCAGCGACGGATCCATTTTCCTGGCGAAGAATTCTGCCGAATCCACGTGCTTCATGCGAACGCACCGTCAGCAAGGCGAAGGCACCTGCACTCGACTGTTGTTCTTCCACCAGTCTGGAGAGGGTCTCTGTCGTCAATAAAGGCATGTCCGCTGAAATGACCACAATCAATCCGTTATTGCTGCCGAGCAGGGATTGCGCTGCCAACACGGCGTGAGCCGTGCCTAATCTTTGCTCCTGCAATGCAAATTCAATCTCTGCTCCCACTGCTGCGCGAACCTGTTCCGCACCATTGCCCACGACCACCACAATTTTGCTGGAGCCAAGCCCTCTTGCCAGATCAATTGAATAACGTACCAGGGGTTTGCCGTTTAATAGGTGCAATACTTTGGGCAGGTTTGAGTTCATGCGTATACCCTGTCCGGCTGCCAGGATGATGGTTGCAAGATTCATGTTTTACTCCAGGTTGAACGGATCTTCTTTTTCAATTTTACACCGAAACAAATACACACCGCGCGCAGCTAAAAAGAGGCGAAGTTCATCATCGAGGTCAATTTCCGGGGTTTTCCAATTTGGGGATGTTGATAATGCTGCCGGGGTAGTTCAGGCTGGGGCGCCTGGATTCGAACCAAGATCCACAGATCCAAAGTCTGGTGTGCTGCCGTTGCACCACGCCCCATCGATCCCCGCTACGCGCAGTAGATTCTAACACAAAACCAGGCGCCGGTGCAGGCTGTTCCCACAGCTCAATCCGCAGCGCATCCTGACCCAAGCGTCAGGCTCTCAATATTTTTCAGGGCGCTGCGTGACGTCACATCCAAATTCAACCCGCATAAATCCGGGCGGGAAACCATGGCTTTAACATGGAAAAATAGTGGCAGTACAGGAACTTCTTCCATCAGAATTTCCTGCATGCGCTGATTGGTAGACCGCAGCAGCTCCTCATTCAACCCGGCAGAAAGAGCTTGTTCACACGCCAAATCATAGTCTTCATTCGTCCAGCCGGTGATGTTCACCCCACCATATTGTGTGCCCAGCCATTTGTTACGCTCAGAAGGAATTTCTGCCGAGGTAAAGAGGAAACAAGGCGGCATTCTACCGGTCGACCAGGCAAGTTCCGCCAGGTCAAAGTTTCTGCCAAAGATTACCCCTTGAGGACCGCTGGCATACATATCATCCACCGCCAAATAATTAGTCGTGACACCAATACCACACTCCGCCAGAGAATCAACGATTACTTTTCGCACCTGGGTATGCAGGTCACTCTCAGTGGCATAATAATTTAACCGCAATTCGGTGTCTGAAAAAACGTTCTCTACATCCACAGCCACCCGTGGCGTGGCAGGATCCCCATCTTTATCCAACCAGCCCGCTTCCTCCAGCAGTTGATTGCCCAGCACAGGATTGTGGGCATAAGTTGAGGAAATCGTTGCTGCGTAGGGATGATTGGGCGGAAGGTAACTACCCGGAATATCAGACTGGTTGAGGGTAATATATTCCTGAATTTTCTCCCGATCCACACAGTAGGCAATCGCCTGCCTGACCCTGACATCGCCAAAGTAATCCTGACGATCTTCATATGGATTATAGACATCATCATAGGAGGCTGGTCTGACTCCCATGGTCAAACCTTCCCATTCCGGACCCATACCAAAATAGGATTTCACCTTGCCCTGCTCTTCCAGTTTGCGGATGGTGACCATTTGCGATTCCAACCCGGTACCGGGATCCATAATGTCGCATTCGCCAGTGATGACCATCGAGAGATCAGCCTCTGGGGTGGTAGGGATGAAGCGATAAACCAGAACATCAAAATACGGCAATCCTTCCGCGGCGCGGTAATATTCCGGGTTCTTAACGAGGCGGATGTGGTCACCTTTCACCCACTCATCAATTTTGTAGGCACCCCAGCCGAGAGGAACTTGAGTGGTCAGCGGGTCTGTGGTCAATTGCTCGGCTGTTAAATTCTTTAATTGGTGTTGGGGCTGAGGTATCCAAAAGAATGCTGCAGGGTTGAGTGTCAAATAACCTGGCAATCCGACCCATTCCACGGTGGTATCATCCAGCGCTTTGTAGGTCTGCGTGCGGTCAAGGTTGGTTTTACTCACTTTTGTCTGCGGGTCGGCGCTGATGGTGTAACTGAAAACCGAATCCTTCGCGGTCAATGGTTCTCCATCCGACCAGGTAACGCCTTTGAGCAGCTTAAATTGCACCACCATTTGGGATAATTCAAGGGATGCCTCCCCATCCCAGGTGACCGCGCACTCCGCTGAGGTACAGCCTGCCGGGAAGACCCGAACTCCCTTTTTAAGCGCCACTACGTTTCCCGTCACGTCGGCTACCGGGTCTCCTTCGCTTACCACCGCTGCCTGAAGCATCACTCCGCCATTGCCCTCGCTTGGGATTTGCTCAATCAAAACCGGTGAAGCTTCATAATTTATGGTATCGATTGGACCGTCGTAGAGCGCTTCGAGCACGCTCCATTTTGAGCGAGAGCTATCCCCATAGAGGTAGAGATTCTCCGGTTCCGTTGCCAGACAGACGATTAATGTCTTGGGCGGTTGTGTGGTGGGTGTGGGCGGAAGCGGAGTTGCAGTTCCCGTGATCACTGGCGAGCTCGGAAGCGCCTGCCCGCAGGCACTCAACAAGAACAGACACAGGACAAGGAAAGCCAGTAGCGCACGCCGGCTTGTGGGGTATCTTCGGGGAAGGAACTTTTTGGTTTTTTCCATGCGTCAATTATAAAGCAAGTCAGAACCCAATAAAAAACACAGCCCAATATTCTCCAGGGCTGTGTTTGAAGGTTTAAACCAGGCAGTTTTATGACTTGCCGCGCATACGGGGGTCGAGTACGTCACGCAGTGCATCGCCCACCAGGTTCCAGCCCATCACGAAAAAGACCAGCGTCAGACCGGGATAAACGACAATGTACCAGTACTGCCCCAGACTGGTGATCCAGTTGCGGGCAAAACTTAATACCTGCCCCCAATCCGCATAGCCGATTTCTGTACCGATTCCCAGGAAGGACAGAGCGGCAAAACTGAGCACCACATCCCCGATGCCAAGAGAAGCCAGTACCAGGGTTGGGAAAATAGCATTCGGAAGGATGTGCCTGAAGAGAATGCGCCCATCTTTGACGCCGCTAACCTTCGCTGCCAGGACGAAATCACGCTGTTTTACCGAGAGGATATCCCCACGGATGATACGGGCATAGCCCATCCAGCCGAAGGTGATCAAAGCCAGTATTGCCGGAATCAGGCTCCTGCCAATCACCGGGGTTAAGACTGCCGCCATGATCAATGCCATCATAATATACGGCACGGTCATAAATATATCCACAATACGCATGATGAGCTGGTCCACCCATTTGCCATAATATGCAGCCAGTGATCCAAGGATGATGCCAATCAACACGGTGGAAAGCACCACGATGATGCCTGTTCTGAAAGCGGTGCGGGTACCCCAGATGATGCCATAGAAGATATCGTACTGCCCCTGGGCGGTTCCCAGAATGTGCACCCACTCGTCTTTCCCGGTTACAGTTTTGTACCAGAAGGGGATATCAGGTACATTTTTCTTCCAGACGGTCCCCGGGGCTTTGGGTTCACCGCTGAAGCCATCGCGCGGGATCCTATAAGGGTCCTTGCCAACCGGCGGACAAATCACCGGCGCAAAGATGGCAATGAGGATGAATAACGCGATCAGGATAAAACCAATGATCGAGGCTGGAGTTTTGAGCAATCCCCTGAGGATGCGATAATTTTCAGGACCCAGGAATTTTTCCAGACGTCCAATTTTGCGATCCGGCAGGACTTCCTTCAGTAGTGTGTTGTCGCCACTTGGGGTAACAGGTTCAGTCATAGTTAACTCCTCAGTCCAGCCTTACGCGTGGATCGATCACGCCATAAAGAATATCCACGATCAAATTGGCAATAATCAAAATCAAGCCATTGAAGATAGCGAAACCCAGTGTAGTCACCACATCCAATTGTTGGGCTGCACTGGCGGCTGCCTGTCCGATACCCGGATAGTTGAATACGGTTTCAGTGATGACCACTCCTCCCAGCAGACCCACCACGCTCATGCCAGCCATGGTGGCGATGGTAAGCATGGCATTTGGTCGCGCATGTTTATTGATCACATCCCTCTCTTTCAGACCTTTCGCCCGGGCGGTGGTTACGTATTCCATGCGCAGAGTTTCGAGCATGGAAGAGCGTGTGACACGAACAAAAGTTGCCCAGTTGATATAGGAAAGTGTGAGGATGGGCAGGATCATATGCCGCAGAGCATCCCAGAAGATATCAAACCGTCCATTAAGAAGGGCGTCAATGGTAAGCAATTTAGTGTAGCGGGTAAAAGTACCCGCCATAATTTCCTGCGTCACCCAATCCGAGTTCTTTCCCGGCAGGAACCAGCCAAGTTTGGCATAGAAAACAATTAAAACCAGCAGCCCGAACACGAAGGTCGGGAAAGAGGTGCCTACAATACTGAATATTCGCGCCGCCTGATCGATGAATCCATTTTGGTGGACCGCCGCCTGAACTCCGAGCCAGATGCCTACGGATAACATAGGGAAAACCGTCCACAATGCCAGATCCAGGGTATTGGGGAAGCGAGTTTTAATAATATTTATTACCGGTTGAGAACCGGTTCGAGAATAGCCAAAATCACCATAAAGAATACCCCCCACCCTTTCACCGGTAACCGCATCTTTATGCCCCACCAGCCAGCGCCAGTATTGCTCGTAAATCGGTTTATCCAGACCATACTTACGGATAATCCCTGCAATCTGATTTTCGTTCTTGGGAAAATCCCGAACGTAGAGCGCAGACCGTTCGACCGGTCCAATAAACTGTAACATGCCGAAGATGATCAGGGTCACCCCAAACAGGAGCACCGGGACCAGCAACAAGCGGCGGATAATGTAATTGGTCATTGAACACCTCAAATCAGGTTTTGCTGTGCGCTACGGCTTGAACCGCCTGGGTTCAACCCATAGCGCAGAGAAAAACTCGCGGGATTCATGCGGGAGCCTTTTTGAGACTCCCGCATGATTGTTTCAAAGGACGATCTGGCTTACTGGATGTTGAAGTTGAAGAGGATCACATCCTGAGTCAGACCAGGGCGACCAATGTACAGGCGCAATGGTCGGTCATTGGCTGTATCGCACAATTCGAAGCGCTCAAGACCAAGCTTGTTGGTGTCAATTGTGCAAACATTTTGATCTGGCAGATAAGTGTTCGTCGCGGCGTCATAGACGCTGGCAACACTCACCAACGGATCCACCTGGGTGCGGTATTCAGCCGGGACAACGATCGCATCGGCATCACCAGCTTCGAGCATCGCAAAGCGGGTACCAAATTCGCCGACTTCTACGATCAGGACCTGCTTCAGGGCGGCGGGTTCGCGCCAGTAGTCATCATTGCGAACAAGGGAAACTTCCGTACCCTGAGTCCAGTAATCCAGCTTGAAGGGGCCGGTACCATTAGTAATTTTGGTGAAGGGATCTTCAGCAGAGGTCATGCCATAGTAATTCTGCCAGGTATCGCATGTGCCATCCCAGCCGCCATTCTCAATGACCCAATTCTTATCCATGACGGAACCCCAGCCATTGGCGATGGTCGGGAGGAAAGGACCCCAGGGTTGTGCAAGGGTCATGGTCACGGTTCCGGCGGCATCGTCAGCCACGATCTTTGACTGGACGGTTTCGCAGGCAGCCTTGAGGACCGCAGGATCGTTGGCGATCAAAGCTTCGCGGTCATCAGCGGAAGCGCCTTCATCCACCAGCATGGTGATGTCATCCATCCCAACACCGAAGAAAGGCTCAGCAAGCAGCCATTGCGGGGAGGAATATCCACCCTGCAGCAAACCGCGCTGGAAGGAATAAGCAACATCAGTTGGAGTTAATACGTCGCCATTATGGAATTTGACATCCTTGCGGATGTTGAAGGTCCATACTGTGCCGTCATCTGAAGTGGTCCAGGATTCAGCCAGTTGCGGGACGAATTTGTCGGTGGCTTCGCCATCATAGAAGACAAGGGTTTCATAGATGTTCTGGATAACTTCACCACTGGCTGTATCGTAAGACAGGGCGGGGTCCAGAGTATCCGGTCCACCGGAGATGGTTACGTACTTGAAGACATCCGGATCAGTGGGATCGGTGGGTTTGGAGATGGTGTAGTAGTAGATGTTGGAGTAGATCGGGTTCATGATACGACCCTCAACCCACTTCTGCTCATAACCATGAGAAGTCGCGAGGACAATAGGAATACCAGGAACAGTATCGTAATAGAGCTGGTTAAACCGCTTGTAAACCTCGTGGCGGGCAGCGGGATCGATCAAAGCAACACCCTCATCCAACAGGGCTTTGAACTGGGCTTTCAGGTCATCGGGCATATTTTGGCGGGCGCCATAGGTGCCGGTGGTGTAAGGCTGATACCAGTTATGAGCATCATGAATATCTTCCAGCCAGCCGCCGGTCATGATAGGAATTTTCTTGGCGCGCTGAGCAGCCAGGTAGGAAGGCCAGGGCAAACCAAGGATTTCAACACTGAATTTTTCATTGACTGTGGCGAGGTTCTGCTGCAGGATTTCAGCCATGATCTGGCGGGTGGTGTTGCCGGTGTTGTAGAGCATCTGCACACGGAAACCCATTTCCCAGACATCATCGGGGTCTTCGCCAGCTGCGACGCCATCTTTATCGACATCCGCCAGTTTGAATTCTTCGGCGCATTTGTCGAGATCGCTGGTGTAGTATGGGGCATCCGGATCGTAACCAGGCATGCCAGGCAGAGACAAGACTTTGGACTGAATAGCCTCGCCCATGTAAACATCATTGATCATGGTTTCCCAGTCAAAGCAGTAGGCAAAGGCTTTGCGGATATGGACATCATCAAAGAATGTCGCAGGAATACCATTGCCATCCAGCTTGTTGGAACCCAGATATGGGTTCAGGACAACTTCTTCTACTGGAGCCTCGGTCGGAGCGGGGGTTTCAGCTGATGGGGCTTCAGTAGGTGCCGCAGTGGGGGCTGCGGTCGGCTGCGCACAGGCTGTCAGAACGAAGCTGACGACCATGAGCATAGCAAGCACTACATAAAACTTACGCATTTTTCTCCTCCTTGTGAGAAATTCTTTCGAGTCGATAGGTTGTTTAGACGCGCTTTATTCTTCATGTCTACCGGAATTGTCATCACCTCCTCAAAAAAACTCTTTTACTAAATTTTGTGGCAAGCCGCAAAATGCCCCGCCTGAACTTCCCGCCATTCAGGAACCTGCTGCGCACAAATCTCCGCTGCGATCGGGCAGCGGGTGCGGAAGCGGCATCCTGAAGGTGGATTGACAGGAGAAGGCACGTCACCTTCCAAAATAATACGGTGGCGTTTTTCATTATATTCTGGATCTGCCACCGGAATCGCTGAGAGTAATGCCTGAGTGTAGGGATGCAGCGGGTTTCGATAAAGCTCGTTGCGGTCTGCGAGTTCGACGATGATTCCCAGGTACATTACTGCAACACGGTTGCTGATGTGGCGAACCATCGAAAGATCATGTGCGATAAACAGATAGGTCAGGTTGAGCTCCTGCTGCAATTCTTCCAGCAAGTTCACCACCTGCGCCTGAATTGATACATCGAGCGCTGAAATTGGTTCATCACAGACAATGAAGGATGGGTTTAGAGCCAGCGCGCGCGCCACGCCAATGCGTTGTCGTTGCCCGCCAGAAAACTCGTGTGGATAGCGACTGGCAAAATCTGGGTTCAGCTTGACCAGATTCAGTAACGAGGCAACCCGTTCGTCAATCTGCTTGCCGGTAGCTTCACCAAACGCCATTAGCGGCTCGCCGATAATATCGCGAACCGTCATACGGGGGTTGAGGCTGGCATAGGGATCCTGGAAAATCATTTGCATTTCGCGCCGCATCAGGCGTAATGGTTCATTTTTCAAATGAACCAGATTGGTATCTTTAAAATAAACATTTCCTGCGGTGGGTTTGTAGAGCTGCAAAATCGTTCTACCGGTGGTGGATTTGCCACAACCTGATTCACCCACCAAGCCGAGAGTCTCTCCGTCGTGAATGTCAAAGGAGATACCATCCACGGCATGGACTACGCCCACCTGACGGCGGACGACACCGCGGAAGATCGGGAAGTGCATTACCAGGTTTTCTACTCGAATGAGCACATTATTTTCAGCAGTCATGATGCCTTGCTCCCGGTTTTGGTATTGACCCAGCATGCCACCCGATGTCCGTCTGCAACAGGCTCTAACTGGGGATTCTCCTGCCAGCATCGGTCTGTGACCCATTGGCAGCGTGGAGCGAACGGACAGGATCTGGGCGTTTGGTAAAGAACAGGAGGCATACCCTCAATGGAAAAGAGTTTTTTATGAGCTTCTTCGTGAACTTGTGGCAGGCTGCCCAACAATCCAAGCGTGTAAGGGTGCCGCGGGTTGGCGTACAGTTCTTTCACTTCGGATTCTTCAATAATGTAACCACCGTACATAACCATCACCCGATGGGCGATATTGGCGACCACGCCGAGGTCATGGGTGATCCAGACAATCGCCATCCCCAGTTCATCTCGCAACCGCTTTACCAGATCCACGATCTGTGCCTGAATGGTCACATCGAGCGCCGTGGTAGGTTCATCGGCAATCAAAATCTGTGGATTGCAGGATAACGCCATGGCAATCATCACGCGCTGGCGCATCCCGCCCGAGTACTGGTGTGGATAATCTTTCAGCCGCTCCCCTGCATTTGGAATTCCCACCATGCCCAGAAGTTCTATAGACCGATTGCGCGCCTGTTCTTTGGTCATATTGAGGTGCAGCATCAGAGGTTCCGCCATCTGTTTACCGATGGTCATAACCGGGTTGAGCGAGGTCATCGGGTCTTGAAACACCATGCTAATCTGCCCGCCGCGTACTTTGCGGATTTCTTCGTTGTCGATGGTAAGCAGATCTTTGCCCTTGAACAAAGCCTGACCACTGACGATCTTCCCGGGTGGGGAGGGAATCAATCGCAGGCAGGAAAGCATGGTGACGCTCTTCCCACAACCACTTTCCCCCACAACCCCCAGGGTCTCCCCTTCGTTGAGGTAAAACGAAACGCCATTTACTGCATGAACAGTACCCTCAGGCGTCTTAAATTGTGTAGCCAGATTCTGGACATTTAGTAGTTGCTCAACCATCAAAAAGTCCTCTTTATTTTCGTAATGTTATTCCAAAATATCGGCATTGATTAGTGTACCATAATTTAAAAACATTTTTTTAACCTTGGGGAGATAAAACATAGCTCTCTTTACCAATTCTCTTACTCAGCAGAAACATTGAGGCGCGGTTCCAGTATCCCGGCAAGTTTAAGCCGGCTGCTGAGGCGAATCCAGGGCTTTTCAAACAGTGGGGTACAGTTTGTGACCTGGTTGTAAATGGTAACGCACTTCACCCAATGTCCTTTGAAAATGACCAGTACATCCACCTGACCAAGATATTGGTCAAAGTTGCTTAGAATCACGCGATGGTGATCGGTAAGGAGATCTTCCACTGGTTTTAGCGCATTTAAATGCATCTTCCGCGCCAGATCAGTGGAGATTTCATTATTCCGGTTCTCGTAAGCGAAATCAACCAGCTTGTCGACGATCAGCACCGGCTCACGTAGATGTTTGTTTAATAATGAATCTCCCGTGCTGCCCACCAGGCTGAATGCCAGCATGGCGACAATCACAGGAACAACCACCGCATGCGTACCGACAGAAAACAGCGCCTGATCGATTAGGATATTTTCGAGCACGGCGATAATGATGGAAACCGCTGCAATGATGGCAAAGCCAACCCATAGATTCTGCTTTAATTCAGGATAAAAAGGGTACTTGAGGTAGTCACCCAACGCGGGGTCGAACAATCGGATTAGCACTGGAGCGATCTTAAGAGGCAGCCAGATGATCAGGTGAGCAAATAAGAGCGCTTGCCCGATCCACAACAGGATTGCGAGCAAGGTATTTTGCAAACGCACCGTCAACCAGCCAACGAGTGCCCCGGTGCATAAGCAGATGAAAAGACCAGGAATGAATTTAACCCAGGCAAAGGAATTGTTCGCACTGGCAAGCAAGAAAGCATCCACCCCCCAGGCAAAAACCGCAAACGCCAGTCCGGCAGCAAGACCATACCACAGTCCCGCGACTTGCTTTTTTTTGCTCATTTCGGGTTTCATAGAGCAAAACCTCAATAATTTGAACGTTACCCCTTCGATGAGTATCGGCGTGATAGAAAGGGGAAACTTATAATAACGACGATTCCCGTAAAAGTCAATATGAACATTGACTGAATGTTGAATGGAATTCCTGACAAAATAGGGGTTTTATTCCTCTACAGCACTAATCATCGCCGGCGCGCAAGCGCAAGTATGACTCGTATCGTTCCGGGCTCACTTTGCCTTCCTCAACCGCGCGGATGACCGCGCAACCAGGCTCATCGTAATGAGCACAATCGTTGAATTGACAGAAACGTACCAGATCGCGGATTTCCGGAAAGTATCCATCCAGTTCTTCGGGCTGTGTATCCCACAACGACAGCTTGCGCAAGCCTGGCAGATCCGCCACAAAACCGCCGCCTGTAAGTGGAAACATCTCCCGAACAACGGTAGTATGTTTGCCGCGATCCCGATGTTCACTGACCTCACGTACAGCCAGACCCAAACCAGGTTGAACCCGGTTCATCAGGCTAGTTTTCCCCACACCTGAAGGACCCGCCAGCGCAGAAATTTTCCCTGCCAGCGCTTCCCGCAGCTCCTCAATCCCCTCATTTTTCGCCGCGGAAGTGTAGATCACCCGGTAACCCAGAGGTGGATAGATGGAAAAAAGCTTGCGGGCTTCCCGCTTTCCCACCAGATCCACTTTATTGGCAATGACCAGTGCCTGCAGGCGCTGCTTCTCCGCAATAACCAGGAAGCGGTCGAGCATACGCAGGCGCGGAGTGGGCGAGGTGCAGGCAAAAACCGCCACGATCTGATCGGGGTTGGCGAGGAGTATTTGCCTGTAGGCTCCTTTGGGGGTAGGATCGAGCCGTACCAGTTCACTGTGTCGTGGTTCGATCTCCTCAATCACGCCTGTGCCCTCGGGCAAGCGCGCGAATTTCACCCGATCCCCAATACTAATGACATCACCGGGAACGCTGCGGCGCTTCAATTTGCCCCGCAGGACACACGTTATGATCTCGCTGCCGGCTTTGATGGTGTAAAAGCCGGATTGGTAACGGATAACAATCCCCTGCAAAAGGTCAGCGATCACGGCTCCGGGGTCTCATTCGTTTCCTGTGTAGGAGTACGGGTAATGTAAATATCCCATTCCCACGGATAGGTGGTATACACTTCTCCGGTAAAGTAAGCTTCGATCACTCGCCGGAAGACTGGCGCCGCATAAGCAGACCCATCGCCGGCATATTCCAAAATGACCGCCACGGAAATATCCGGTTTTTCCGGGTTGTTGGCGGCGGTGAACCCCGCAAACCAGGAATGTGGATCCTGCACAGAGGTAGTCGCCGTTCCGGTTTTTCCGTAAACCGGTGTGCTCATCCCCAAAAATCGGCGAAAAGCGGTGCCCCGTTCATTTCTGATCACCATTTCCATCCCCTGCCTGACGGCTTCAAGCGTGCTGTCACTAACCGGAATTTCACGAATCACTTCAGGTTTAAAGGATTCGATTTCGGTTCCATCAATACTGGTGATCTTCTGAATTACCTGTGGGCGATATAATGTGCCACCATTGGCAATCGCTGCCACCATATTCGCCACCTGAAGGGGTGTCACCAGCATATCCCCCTGCCCAATCCCCATTTGCACGGCTGCTCCTTCGGTTGTGGGGTCATTAATTTGCCCGGTTTCTTCAAGCACGGCATCAATCCCTGTTGCCTCACCCAAGCCATAGAGCCGTGCCCAGTTTGAAAGATAATCAGCACCCTTCTGGCGGTAGAGATCCAAACCCAGATGGTAAAACCAGGGGTTGCACGAGCGCATAATCCCTTCCACCAGGGTCAGGTTTCCTGAAGGCGGCAACTCTTTATCATACGTCCAGTCATTGCCCACAAAGCCTGGCAGCTCGGTAAACTGGCTGGTGCATTCATAGGTGGTATCCGGTTTGTAGAGCCCGGATTCAAGAGCGGCGGTGGCTGTGACCAATTTGAAAACTGAACCCAGGGGGTATGCTGCCTGGGCTGCCCGGTTCCATAACGGCTTCCCTTCATCATTCACCAAATCCGCCAGGGTAAATTGGCTGTTATAGTTCTGCGGAAGGAAATTATTAGCGTCAAAGTCAGGAGAAGAAGCCATTGCCAGGATGCGCCCGGTATCCACTTCTTCAACCACCACAGCGCCGGTAAAGCCAATCAAAGCTTTTTGCACCAATACCTGCAGATCCTTGTCAATGGTGGTGTAAATTGCGCTGGCTGCCTGAGGATCAGCTTTGCCCACAAGGGTAGAATACGTTCCATCCGGGTTGACCACATAAAGATCAGCGGCGGGTTTGCCTCTGAGATAGGATTCGCCCCATTTTTCAATCCCCGCTGCGCCTACCTTTTCATCCCCGGCATAGCCATTCCTCTTGTATTCTTCAAACTGCTCGGGTGAAATGCTCAGCATATAGCCGATCACCTGTGGCGCGACGCCTCCGTTATCATAATAACGGGCGCTGTACTCATTGATCACCAGACCGCTGAAGGAATTTAATGCCGTGTAGCGGTTCTCGTAAACCGGCTTGGAGATTTCACCAATAGGCACATAAAAGCCCCCGCCCGTGCGGATAGTATCCACAAGTATATTGGTGGGGATGCCCGTGACCAGGTTCAACACCCCTGCCAGATTGCCAATCTGATCATCCGCAATCTGGTCGGGTACCACTCCCAGCGCAACGGCTTCAGAGTCCGCGGCAATGATATCCCCGTCATTATCATAAATATCCCCGCGCGCAGGCGCAGTCAAAGCCAGGGCTAGTTTTTTGCCGCCACTCAGCTCAGGCATGATCAACCCGCTCTCCCACTGGATCTGCCATAAGTTTTCGTTCGCGATCAGGCTCATTTCCATCTTACGGATCAGGTCGCCAAACATACTGGTTTTAAAAACAACCTGATAGCCCACTTTTGCCGAAGTGGGGTTGACCAGAGTGGTTAAAATACCATATTGAATTTCTTTGAGCGTGAGGCTGGTAGCAGTGTCTGTGTAGATTTTGATGAAATCTGCTTCGCTGATGGCATCGCGGCTGGTTGGTGCCAGCATGGCGTACATGCCGGCATAATCCCCTGAATTCCACTTGCCCAGAAAATCAGTTACCGTGTCATCCACTTCCGGCAAGCGGGTAGTTTGCACCACCGGCGTTGGCAATCCTGCTTCAGTGGGTTCTGCTGTTAAGGTTTCCGCGGGGGTGCCAGGATTACTGCAGGAGGTTAACAGCAGCAACCCGATGATAAAAACACGCCAAATTTGCTTCATGGTAGTCCTTATTTTTTTGTTCCTTAACCAACGTCCTCACCAGCCAGCACGCGCTTGAAGATGGGGCAAGTATACGCCAGTTCACGCATACAACGGTAGGGGATGCCCTTGCGTGCGCCAAACCCCAGGCGGCGCAGGGATCGTTCCAGGTGGCAGAGGGGTAAACCCATCACGCTGGCATAACAACCGGAAATCTTCTGCACAGGGTCAAATTGGGGGTTCTGAATGGCATAAGCTCCAGCCTTGTCCAGCGGATCATCACTTTCCACGTATGCCAGCAGGTCCTCCTCGCTATAACGGCGCATCCTCACTTCAGTGGAGCATAATTCTTCTGTGGTTAATCCCCGCGAAGGTACACCTACAACGATGGCGGTGTGCACCAAATGAGTGCGCCCTCGTAGCTGGCGTAGAATACGCAGCGCATCCGCACGGTCGCGTGGTTTGCCAATAATTTCATCGCCGTCGGCAACCGTTGTATCTGCTGCGAGGATTACCGCGCCGAAACCTGCCTGTCGTTGACAGGCACGCGCCTTCTCCTCTGCCAGCCGCAGAACGTAATCCGCAGGCAACTCCCCCGCAAGGGGGGTTTCATCAATATCCGCAGCGGTGGCGGTAAAAGGGAGATCCATCCAGGTTAATAATTCCCGCCGGCGGGGTGAATTTGAAGCCAGTACAATTTCCAGTGAGGTCATAAAAATATTCTAACATACACGCCCGCCCGAAATAGGGGGGATTCTCAATTACTAATGAAGGTTGCGATCTCTACCAGCGCTGCCATCCCAAAATAAGAGCTTCAGCAATGCTATACTTGTATTGGTTCAAACGATCGAACCTGGTTTGATGGCGCGGTGCGCTTTAGGAATTGCTTTTTTTACCTCAAGCTTCACAAATGGATGATTCATTATCCGGGAGGTTTTCATGTTAATGTTGAGAGAAAGAATCGCTCTGGAAGGCAGAAACCTGGGTGGAGGAATCCTCAAGGTGGATAGCCTGATCAACCACCAGGTGGATCCAGTGCTGATGGACGATTGTGGTAAGGAGCTTGCACGCCGCCTGAGCCCAACTTCCCCGACGCGCATTCTGACCGCAGAAATCTCCGGAATTGCCCCAGCCTTGATGACTGCGCTTTATCTCCATGTACCAGTGGTCTATGCCCGTAAGAGCCGCCCCGTCACCATGCCAGACATGGTTTACCTGACAATTGCTCCCTCCCATACCAAAGGAAACAAAGTGGAGCTCATTGTTTCGCCGGAGTATCTCAAACCTGGTGAACGGGTGCTGATCATTGATGACTTCCTCGCCACCGGGTCGACGATTCTCGGTCTGGCACGTCTGACCGAAGCTGCCGGGGCGCAGATTTGTGGCATTGGTACACTGATCGAAAAAACTTTTGAGGGTGGTCGTTTCGCCCTTGCCCACTTAAATGTTCCCATTGAAGCCCTGGTCCAGATTTCCAGCATGGAGGACGGGCGTATCGAGTTTGTGGATTAGAGGTCATCGGGTTATGGGCAGCTCAATCGCAATACTGGATTACGGATCCCAATATACCCAGCTCATTGCCCGCCGGGTACGTGAGTTGCAGGTCTATTGTGAGCTTTTCCCCTGGAATATTGACGCGGAAACACTTCGGCGCTTTCAACCAGCGGGTTTTATCCTTTCCGGAGGTCCTTCTTCAGTATATGAAGAAGCCGCGCCCAGTCTGCCTCCTTACATTCTTGAGAGCGGGCTGCCGGTACTGGGGATTTGTTATGGCATGCAATTGCTCGCTCATTCTCTGGGCGGTGTGGTAACCTCTGCTCCGCAGCGGGAGTACGGTCTGGCTGAAGTTGAAACTTGCGCCGAAAACCCATTGCTCCCCGCCGGTTCTCAAGCAGTTTGGATGTCTCATGGCGATCGGGTTGAATCGCTCCCGCCTGGTTTCATCTGCATTGCCACCTCAAACAACAGTCCACTGGCAGCCATCGCCCATCCCGAAAAGCATCTCTATGGTCTGCAGTTTCACCCTGAGGTTCGCCATACTCCCGGCGGAATGCTGATCTTACGGCAGTTCGTGCTGGAGATCTGTGGCACGCAACCAAACTGGACGCCGGAGAATATCATCTCGCAGGCAATCACAGCCATTCAGAATCAGGCGGGCGATGCCCGGGTGATTTCCGCTGTGAGCGGCGGAGTGGACTCCACTGTCGCCACAATCCTGACCCATCGTGCCATTGGCAGCCAGTTACGCGCCGTTTTTGTGGATACCGGGCTGCTGCGCCTGGGTGAAGCTGATCTGGTAGAAACGACCTTGCGAAAGCAGCCAGGATTCTCCCTCACCCGCGTCAATGCCGCCGAATCCTTCTTCTCTGCCCTGCAAGGGGTGACCGAACCAGAAGAAAAACGGCATATCGTTGGCGCAAAATTCATTGAAACGTTTGAGAAAGAAGCCACCCGCCTTGGAACCCCTACCTTTTTAGTGCAGGGCACCATTTACCCTGACGTGGTGGAATCCTCCGCCCCTGACCGCAGCCAGGCGCAGCGCATTAAATCGCACCACAACGTGGGAGGGCTGCCGGAAAAAATGCCCTTCAAACTGATCGAGCCGCTGCGGTTTCTCTTCAAAGATGAAGTCCGCCTCATTGGTGAAACAATGGGTATCCCTTCTGATCTCCTCTGGCGGCAGCCGTTTCCAGGTCCAGGGTTAGCCGTGCGCTGCCTGGGCGAAGTGACCCCTGAACGGGTGCAACGCCTGCAGCAGGCGGATGCCATTTTTACTGGCGAGCTGGAACAGGCGGGGCTCATCAACCGCAAACCTCTCCCCGGCAATCCCTCACTGGCGCAAGCCTTTGCCGCACTTCTTCCTGTGCGCTCGGTGGGCGTCATGGGAGACCAGCGCACGTATCATGAGACGATTGTGCTGCGGGCAGTCACCTCGGAGGATTTCATGACAGCAGACTGGGCACAGCTCCCGGCGGAACTACTGGGAAGGGTTGCCAACCGGATCGTAAACGAAGTGACGGGCATCAATCGTGTGGTCTACGACATTACCTCCAAACCACCTGCCACAATCGAATGGGAATGAGTCTATGCACCGTTCCGTAAAAACCGGCTGTTTTGGCTTACAATTTAAATAATGAAAAATCCCCTGGTTCGCTACGAACAAGTTTGGCGGTTGCTGATCGTTTCGTTATTGATCGTCACCGCCATTCTGAATCCCATCCCCGTGGCTGCTCAATCCAGTGGAGAGATCACGGTTGCACCGCCCGATCTCACGGCGTATCCTGAGCTTACCACCACCTTTCGGGCAATTGACCCGGAGGGAAATTTCATTAAGGAAATTCGCCCGGCTGAATTGCGTGTGGAAGAGAATAATGCCGTCATCACCGATTATTCATTGGAGATGATTAATACCGGTGTGCGGTTCATTGTGGCGGTCAACGAGGGTCCAACCCTGGCTAATCGCTATTCCGGCGTATCGCGCTTTGACCGGATAAAAACCGCCTTATTTAACTGGATTGCCAAAAACGCCGAAGAAACCTCAAACGAATTCTCCCTCATCGCCAACCAGGGTCCGCTGCCCCTCATCGCCACTGATCCTGCCAGCTGGAAAAGCGCTCTCGAAGCCTACCAACCTGATCTGCGCGCTGCCACCCCTGGCATGGCTAGCCTCTCCACTGCAATTGATGCGGCTCTGGTAGAGAACCCGGAGAACCAAAAAACCAGCGTCATTCTTTTTGTCACCCCCATGCCTACCGACACCCAATTCACCGGCATGGAGGACCTCCTCACCCGCGCCCGGGAAAACGGTGTCCGCGTGATGATCTGGCTGATCGGTCCACAGGACTATAACGGAACCGAAGGCGCCCTGCGCCTGCAACAATATGCTGAAAGCACGGGGGGGCGATACGCTCTCTTTTCCGGTTCTGAAGAATTACCCGACCTTTCCGTCTGGCTCGATCCTTTCTCCTACCTCTATCAGCTTTCTTATCAAACCAAGGCAAACGTGAGCGGTGATTACTCGCTTGTGCTTCATCTCAAACGCGGTGAGGTAAGCCTGGATTCCACCCCGGTATCTTTCACCCTGAACGTGCTGCCACCCAATCCCATTTTCCTTGCCCCACCGGTTGAAATCTCGCGCACCTGGACGGAAACCAAAAAGAAAAGTGATTCCGTGCTCACTCCCTCGAGTATCCAGGTGGAGATTTTGGTTGAATTCCCGGATGGTCTTGAGCGCGATCTGACTGCCAGCCGGTTGTTTGTGGATGGCAAACTGATGGATGAAAATAACAGTGCTCCCTTTACCACTTTCACCTGGGATCTGACATCCATCACAACATCTGGCACTCATTCCCTGCAGGTAACCATTGAGGATATCGCCGGATTAAAAGGTCGAACCATCCAAATCCCGGTTCAGGTGAATGTTGAGGAGCTCAAGCTGACTTTGTGGGAGCGGCTGACTCAAAACCTGACTGCGGGGAATATTGTGGCAGTTGTGATCCTGCTGCTGGTGCTAGTCACTGCGTTGATCGTCTTAATCCGCAGAATCCAGCGAAGAGTAAAGAAACGCCCGTCCCGCCAACCGGTGGACCCGCTTCTCCAACCTGTTCCAATTGAAGGAGATTATACGCTGGCTCCAGTTCGCAAAGTGGAAAGCGTAAAATGGCCGACAATTCGCGGAATCGGTCTCACCCCTGCCCGCCTGTTGCAAAAACGCTCCGCCTCACCCCCTGAAGTGAGTTATCTGGTGGAAATCCCTCTTGGAAATGAAGAGATCATCATCGGCTCCGATCCCAAGAAGGCGGATTATGTCCTCACTCATCCCTCAATCAGCCCGCGCCACGGACGAATTTTCCGGGATGCGGACGGTGAGTTCCATATCGCCGATGCCGGATCGACCACGGGCACCTGGGTCAACTATGCGCCCGTTTCAACCCGAGGGGTGCGCCTGGAACATGGTGACCTGGTACATTTCGGTCGTCTTGCCTATCTCTTTGAAGTGCACGGTGCCCGACCGAAAAGGATTCAGGTTCTTCCGTATAAAGAGGACTAGCACGGCACGAAAAGATAAACCGGTACTCGCTGCTGCTGAAACCTCCCGATCAGCCCGGATGGCGCTTTGATGCCAACTCACTTTACTTAATCCGGGATCGCTATCCCCGCAGCCCGTGCCCGTGCCAGAATGCTTTCCGCCCGCTTGACCACCGGCAAATCCACCAGCTTCCCATCAAGGGTGAAAACCCCTCTCCCCGAGTTCTGGGCTTCCTTAGCCCCTTCCACTACCCGGCGGGCATAGGCTACCTGGTTTTCATCCGGGGTAAAAATGCGCTGCACCGTCCCAATCTGAGCAGGGTGAACCACTGTTTTCCCACTAAAGCCCAGTTGCAAAGCCTCCTGGCATTCCTTTTCCAGTAGATCATTGTCGCGATAGTGAATCTGAACCATATCAATCGCCTGCAGACCAAAAGCTGCAGCATTCATCACCAGAGCGCTACGCGCATATAACAATTCTCGCGCCTCATCCGTGCGGAGGATACCGGTATCTGCGCAGAGATCTTCAGCGCCAAAAATCAGAGCCTGCGTCCGCGGACTCGCCTGGCAAATCTCCGTCAGGTGAACAAAGGCGGTGGCGGTTTCGATCAACAGCGCAAGGGCAATTTCGCCTTCCTGCCAATGATGTTCTCTTTCAATCTGCGTTAGGATGTCAGCCACGCTGCGCACAATTTGGGCGCTATCCGCTTTGGGGATCACAATCCCATCTGGTCTACCGGGTACTACTGCTCGCAGATCAGCTTCCGCCCGCCCGCTAGAAATGGGATTAATGCGTACCAAACGCTCCGTCCGACCGTAGTTGATGCTTTCCAATGCCTGTCTGATGATGCTTCGAGCTTCATCTTTGCGGTTGAATGCCACCCCATCTTCCAAATCCAGGATCACCCCATCTATCCCCAGGCTGGCTGCTTTTTCGAGTTTATGCTCCTCACTTCCCGGCACATACATCAGTGCCCGCCTCGCTCTCAACCCGGATTCCGCCATTATTCTCCTCCATTGAACCATTTGGATGCGATAAAATGATTATACATGGCTGCACACTTGCGCGACAAACCCCTCAAAACGCTTCCTCCGGAGTACCAGTTGTCCGGAGGAGTATCCATCCGCGTGTCAAAGGATTTACTTCCAATGCTGGTGTGGAGCATTGTGCTGCCCGTTTTCACCTTCCTCCTCGCCTTTTTGATCCTCTTCCTTTTCCGGGATTCGGGCTCATTAACTCTGGCTACCGGCGCCAATGTCCTCTCCACGCTGGCGGGTATCCTGCTGGTGACCGTCATCATGCTTATTGTGCATGAAGGGCTTCATGGTCTGGTTTTCTGGGGGATCACTCATGAAGTTCCGCGTTTTGAGTTCAAGTGGTACTATGCTTCCGCCAGCCCCGGTGACTGGTACCTGCCCCGTACCCCTTTCCTGATCGCCACTCTTCTGCCACTGGTGGGGATCACTCTGCTGGGATTAATCCTCCTGCCGGTGGTAAACCCATATGTGCGGTTCTTGCTCTTGCTGTTCGTGATTTTCAACGCTTCCGGCGCTGCCGGAGACTGGCTGGTAGCATGGCGCCTGTTGCGCCTGCCTGAAGGTACCTACGCGCGTGATAGCGGTTCAGAAGTCACTTTTTATTCCCCACTCACCGGGCGAAATTAACTCCTTCCTTGCCCGCCTATGCCACTCATGATAAAATGACACCGCCCTGCTAAAAATGGAGGGATGGCCGAGTGGTTTAAGGCGCCTGTCTTGAAAACAGGTTTGGTGAAAGCCAACGTGGGTTCGAATCCCTCTCCCTCCGCCATTCAATACCACGGGCAACAACTGAAGATTCGGGGAGGTGCCGGAGTGGCTGAACGGGATCGCCTGCTAAGTGATTGTCGGGCTTTAAACTCGACCGGGGGTTCGAATCCCCCCCTCCCCGCCATAAAAATCCCCCTCGAAGGGGGTTTTTTTATTCATCTCTCTTACTAACAATGTTCTTCCGGGTGTTTTCCCCAATCCATTGGCTTACCTGATTCATGCGGGATATCCGGAACTCGCGTTGTGGTCTTCACGCCTTCGACTTATTTAATTATTGAACCTCTCAATCGGAGCTGGTCAGTCAACCCGATTGCCCTGTACAGAGCGCCAGAAACCATAGAATGGTCAGAATGACAACCAGCCACTCCAGAAACGGAGTCCACCAGAAGGATGGGCGCTCATGCACATCGGTGGTATCCAATGAGTGGGTGGCTTGTTTCTTTTCCATGCGCCCGGTATGGACGAGAAAAGCAGCGTAAGCGCCAAATGCTGCCACACCGGCACCCACAACCGCGGTGGGAATTCCCCGGTCATCAGCGGGCTGTGTTAGGATGGCGATGCTAAAGAGCATTACCGTAGCCATTCCAAACCGAAAGTAAGTCATTGCCGCGGCAGTATGAGGCTTTATCCGGTTCATCGGAAAAACCCCCACCAAAAGACTGGCAGCCGAAGCCACCATGCCTGCTGCCGTGCCCAGATACCCCCACACGTTCACCAGGCGAAACCCTACGCCAGGCATCATGACCAGAAAGAGGGCACTCCCGATAATCAGACTGCCGTTAAACAACCATGCCAGCCTGGATACCCCCACCTCGCCCAGCTCCGATACAAAATAGTGCGTGATCGAATATCGCTCCCCATGCTTACCGCGGTAGGCGGTTGCGGTGATCCAGCTACCCAGCAGGATGATCAGACTTCCCATCCACCCTAAAACGGGATAAACCTCAAGTATCCATTTCATGGTTCCATTCTACTCTTTTGAAAGCTGGTTTTTTATACCAGGTTCTTATTTTTATGATATTGTATATGGACAATTAAGATCCGGATCAGAAAAACCGTCTTTGAACCAATTATAGAGGAAATTATGTACGATACTTTTTCCGTTGATTATGACCGATTTGTAAACTGGGAAGAACGCCTGGCTTATGAGATGCCATTTATTGAAAGTCTGATTCACAGCCTGGCACCTTCACACGGTCAGACCCTCGATATTCTCGATACCGCCTGTGGTACCGGGATGCATGCCGTCACATTGGCAAAAGAAGGGCATCGAGTCAGTGCCGCTGACCTGTTCCCACAAATGGTGGAGAAAGGCGTTGAGAATGCCCGGCATGCAGGAGTCAATGTCCACTTTGAAACGGTTGGGCTGGGTGATTTACGGCAATCCTTTGGAGCCGAAAAATTTGATTTGCTGCTTTGTCTGGGCAATTCTCTCCCGCATCTGATCACGGATAAAGCCCTTGCAAACGCTCTGGTTGATTTCGCCACAGTTCTTCGTCCAGGGGGAATGTTGTTGATCCAAAACCGAAACTTCGACAGCGTCATGCGCTCTCAGCTGCGATGGATGGAACCGCAAACCCACCTGGCGGAAAAAAGTGAATGGATCTTCCAGCGGTTTTACGACTTTCTCCCCGGAGGTCTGATCCGATTCAATATTGTCACCCTCAAGCGACGTGGCGACTCAGGCTGGCACGCCCGTGTAGTGAGCACCCTCCTGAGTCCTCAGCTCCATGACCCTCTCAAGCGGCAGCTCACCAGGGCTGGATTCAAGCAAATTAAAAGCTTTGGCAGCATGGAGGGAGAGGAATTTTCAGCGGAAACAAGCGGCAATCTTATCCTCACGGCTGTTAAATAAAGCTCATTGAATCCCTTCGCCCCGATACTAACCTGCTGTGATGATGCATGGCTCAAAAGCTTCACATAGAATCCTTTAAGTATTGACTTTAGGAAGGCATCTTTCTATACTTAAAGTGAAGCAAAATTAATCACTGACGGCTTTTCAATTTTTCTCTGTGAATCCATCCACACGCTGTCCACTCGAAGACAGCGTGTGTTTTACCGGGAAAGGAGGAGAAATGATCCAGTTACAACTGAATGAAAATGAAAGGGCTATTCTGGTTGAATTGCTGGAAACCTGCATCTCGGATCTCAGAGTTGAAATTACAGGCACGGACAGTCTCGATTACAAGGAAATGTTAAAACAGAAAAAAGAAGTCTTAATGAAACTTCAACAAGCTCTTCTGATCGAACAAGAGACTGCTGCAATGACATAAGATTTCCTTGTGTCGGAAGCCTACCCCGATATGGATTCTTTTTCCAGTCTCACCGGGCGGAAATGTAATATCCCTTTGCCTGAGGGCTGATATCCTCTACGGGTAACACATCCAACAACTCATAGTCATGGCTTCCCAGACCCAACATTTCACCATATCGAGCGACCACGTATGGATCCTTATATTTGCCGTGCATTTGTGAGAAGGGATGACCGGCATCGGTTTGAACTTCCATACAGGTCGGCAGATTTTCAGGGATTAATGGATTTCGGGCAGTAGCATCCAGCACAGCCGTCTCCAGCGCGACAATGTCATCCGAACCAAAAATGCCGGCATCCCGGGTAACGGGCATGGTAGTGAATCCAAAGCAATCACACATCGGGGTCATATGGGTCGCCAGTGCCAGATGAGTTCTTTTCTCGGGCGCAAAGGTGGAAAGAGTAATTGCCGTGGAAATGGCAATGGCTTCCATAAAAGAATGAAAATTGACCGGTTGGATTAACAGGCTTCCGGGAGGAGCTACTTTAAGGCACCGCCCACACTGGTTGCAGGGTTCAAAGTGGACATGCAATTCCTCAGCGTCATATTTGTCGGTCACGATTGCCCCAAAGGGACAGGAATCAACAATCTGCGCCATCACACTTTTATCCGGACATAATTCCTTGAACCAGTAGCGGTCAAAATGGTTGGTGTCATGCATTTGGCTTCGTGTTTCACCAATCATACAACCCAAGCCGATATTCTTAAAAGCTGCTCCAACGCTGGTGGCAGGGTGCCCTTTGACATGGGCAAAATTAACTAAAAAGCTGGCATCTTCCACCAGACCGGCGACTTTCCAGGTTTTCAAATTCTTGTACTCCCATTCGTGGGAATACCAGTACTTTTCCCCAATCCCCGCGCTTGGGTATACCGGGCAGCCCAAAACCTCGGCGGTGTAACCACGGCTTTCACAACCAGCCACGTCCCAATCGACGTCCACAATAAAAGGCTCCCCGCCTCCGTCTTTGATCGCGTTCACCACTTTGCGTACAAAAACGGGATGAACCGTGGAATAACCAAGATGATTGCCTACGTGTAATTTCAGGCAAACGGATTCTCCCTTCACTCGATCGCGTAAATGGAGTGCATCGAGAATCAAGTCGAGTTTCGCCGGCAGGCTTTCACTGGCTTCCAGGCGTGCCTGACGCGGGGAACCATAATAAACTGTTGCGGTCATAGGTTTTCCTCTTATTTTTTAACAGGATAATTAAATTATATCAATGAACGAAGAGAATAAAGTTTATTAAAAATGCGGTGGAGGAAATGCTAACCCTTCTCCACGCGACAGATCCCGGATAAACTGCCGCCCATCCTCCCTCACCTGGCTTATGGAGACCCTGAATGTTAATGTCCAGTCTCCATTGTTTCCAGTAAATCCCCCATCTGGCAGGTTGCCTTCCCTCCTGCATACTGCGATATATGAAATTCCGACCCAGAGTACTACTGAATGGAGCAAGAAGGATGACCTGTTTTATTTTCATCACATTTTCGTACATTTCTCCTATTGACATTCAGGGGTGGATTCCGTAAAATCGGAGTACTGAACAACCGCTTAATCATCGACCAATTATTAAGCAGAAAGGGTATCAAATGCAGTCGGAAGAAACAGATGGCTCTAAGGATGTGCCTCCCCTTAGTTACCGGGGAAGCTTAGTGTCATCCAGGTTTACTCAACTGAATACGACGCTGTCGATTCAGCGCCACGAGGAAGTACCCGCCTGATCAGGGTCGCCTGATCAAACCCACTTGCAGTTTTTGCCGGCTGGTGCTTCCACAACCAGCCGGTTTTTTATCCGGCTTGAAAGTAAATGCAAAACCCATCGCAGCCCCATTTGGTTGGGGTCATTCATACATTGGGAGGCCGGTATGCGCTATTTTGTCATCAAAGCGGAAAAGGTATCAAAAAATTACAGTCACCGCCAGGGGATCGAAGACATTTCTTTTGAAGTGGAGCCCGGGGAAATCTTTGGCTTGCTCGGAAACGATCATGCTGGAAAAAGTACCCTCTTCAGCCTGCTGGCAGGTTACTTTCGCCCCACCAGCGGTAATTTATTGGTGTTCGGGCTTGATAGCCAGCGCGAAGCCCGCCAGATTCATGAACGTGCCGGTTTCTTCCCCGGAAATTACCCTGCTCCAAGCCGCCATACCGTCGCCGAGTTGCTCCGCTCCGAGGGGCATACTCCTGGAGGCATGTTGTGGACCGACATTCAAAAGTTAACCGAACAACTTGATCTTGATCTCGCCCAACCTGCAGCCACCCTCTCCTCACATGATCGCCAGGTGTTTGATCTGTTGTTGGCGTTTATTCCCCGCCCTGAATTACTCGTTCTCGATGAACCCTGCTACGAACTCAAACCTGCCATTCAAGATGTCTTCTATCGCCTGATCGCCGAAGCCAGGGAAGACGGACGTACAGTTTTTATCACTTCACGCTCCCTTTCTGAGATGGAACGAATTTGTGATCGCGTTGCCATTCTTCATCGCGGTAAGTTGGTGGCAGTGGAACGTGGCACCCAGTTGCGCGCTCGCGCCGTCCGGGTGGTTGAAATGCGCTTTGCTGATTCGGTGACCCGGGATTCCTTCCGGGATATTCCAAATATCCGCAACCTGACGATCGAAGGCAACAAGGTGCGGTGTGTGGTACAGGGCGAACCTGACAGGCTGATCAAGGCTGCCAGCCAGTACCATATTACCGACCTGCTCAGCACCCAGCCCAGCCTCGAGCAGGTGCTGGCGGATAATTACGGCATCAAGACGATCTGAACCCCTCACAAATTCGCCTTCCAATTCATTAACCAGCGGAGAACGCTGGTTTTTTTAATTACTGGCTTTAGGCATCGCAAGTTCGAGGTGCCCAAAGTCCTTTTCGTGCTGCGTGTAGGAAGTGACACTTTTTTCTCCCTGTGAATGTGGATAATCCTGCTATAATTTGAATCCATCATTTATTCCCGAGGTTGACATGAGAAATGAAGAGGGTTTGGCTTTTCATTTACATATTAAAGAAGGCGATGTAGGTCGTTACGTTCTTCTTCCGGGTGATCCGGCGCGTTGCGAAAAAATTGCCCGTTACTTTGACAATCCTCATTTCGTCGCACAAAACCGTGAATATGTCACCTGGAGCGGTTCCCTCCTGGGCGAAAAAGTGTCCGTAGTCTCCACCGGCATTGGTTGCCCATCCACAGCCATCGCCGCCGAGGAGCTGATTGAGGTGGGTGCGGATACGTTGATCCGCGTTGGATCTGCCGGCTCGATGCAACCGTACGTTCATACGGGTGACGTAGTGATCGTCTCGGCAGCTATTCGGGATGAAGGGACGACATCCCATTACTTACCAATGGAATTTCCTGCCATCGCTAACCTGGATGTGATGAACGCATTGCGCGCCGGCGCGGCTGCACTCGGCTTCCCTCATCACACAGGCGTTTGCCAATCCAAAGACTCATTTTATGGGGAAGTAGAGCGCAGCCGTATGCCCATGGCACAGCACCTGGAAGATCGCTGGAACGCCTGGATCGCAGCCGGAGCCCTGTGCTCTGAAATGGAATCCGCAGCCTTGTTTATCATTTCCTCCATTCAACGAAAGCGGGCTGGAGGGATCATGCAGGTGATTAACGAGTTTGACCTGGCTGAAGCTCCGGCGCAGGCAGAGAACAAACACATGAACGAATTTGATGCCGATCGGGTCATCAAAGTGGCTGTGGAAGGTCTCAAACAATTGATTGCTGCGGATCGCAAGTAAAGGGCTTTCCCCATTGAAGCCGGCATCCCTCCCCAACCGCATCCGAAATCTTCCGCGTGAACTGGCACTCTTCATCACTGCCTCTTTTGCCATTGGCATGGCTGGCAGCCTGGTGGATTCTTCACTCAATAACTTCCTCAATGACACGTTTGCATTAAGTGGTTTTCAACGATCCTTTCTGGAATTTCCCCGCGAATTGCCCGGCGTTATTACTCTGTTTTTATCCGCTGCCTTATGGTTTTTAGGCAGCAGACGCCTGGGCAGTGTGGCGATGATCTTTGCCGCACTTGGCATTTTCCTGATTGGTTTTTCTTCCTCCAGTTATCACTTGATGGTGGTTTTCCTGTTTATCTACAGTATGGGGAATCACCTCTTCATGCCCGTTTCAACCACTGTGGGAATGGAGCTTGCCACTGAAGGACGTACGGGTCGCAGGCTCGGTCAATTGAATGCCATTCGTAATGCCGCCACTATCCTGGGCAGTTTTATCGTTTTCATTGGCTTCAAGTATCTGAATTTCCAGTATCAAACCAGCTTTACCATCGCCTCCGTTGCCTTTCTGCTTGCCGCATTGTTGATGTTCCTCATGCAACCCAAACGGTCGGCTGCGCCGCGGGTCTTTCTTAAATTACGCAGGGAATACTCGCTATATTATGTACTTTCCGTTCTCGCCGGCTCGCGCAAACAGATCTTCATCACTTTTGCCCCCTGGGTAATCGTAACTATTTTTCACAAACCCACTCAAACTCTAGCCACCTTATATACGCTTGGTGGAATCATTGGCATTCTTTTTCAGCCGCTGCTTGGTCGAGCCATTGACCGCTTCGGTGAGCGCCTCGTTTTGACCACTGAAGCCCTGATGCTGGTTTTCGTCTGCCTGGGGTATGGCTTTTCCCGTTCTGTATTACCGGAGAATACCGCCTTTCTGGTGGTATGCGGTTGCTATCTTCTCGACCAAATGCTTTTCTCGGTAAGCATGGCGCGTTCCACGTTTATGCAAAAAATCGCCCTCGACCCGGCGGACATTCAACCTGCTCTCTCTGCTGCTGTGAGCATCGATCATGTCTTTTCGATCAGTGTTGCCCTGCTGGGGGGTGTAATCTGGAATAACTTTGGGTTTCAATATGTATTTCTGATGGGCATGGTGATTGCAGTGATTAATTTCTTCGTTGCAAGAAAAATTCAGCTGCCAGGCGTAGCTGTGCTGGCACCCGCGCCGCCGCCCATCCGCGAGCGTGATTAATCCCGTTTCCTTCTCCTTAAGCGGGTGAAAAAAATCCATAAAATATTGTATATAATCTAATTGAAATCCTGAACAATCAAACGATCGATAAACCGGATCAAATGGGAGGTCCGATGAAGATTAATTTCTCCATGTGGAAAAAAGCGCTTTCCGGATTGGTTAAGATGGACAGCAAAACGGAGTGGGACAAGCTGGACATCATTTCCAAGTGGCTGATCGCCACTCGCTCAGGTGTTACCATTGTAACTCTGTATTCCTGTGCCATCGGAGGCTTGCTTGCCATGCGGCAAGGCTATTTCGATGGCAACTGGGGAATGTCGATCCTTGCCTGGGTAATTGTCACCCTTGGTCTTTTTATCGCCCATGGCACAAATAATTTTCTCAATGATTACACTGACTTTTCCCGCGGGGTGGATACAGCCGAGTATTTTCGCAGCCAGTATGGCGTACACCCGCTAGTTCAGCAGTTCTGGAGTAAAGATGACCAGTTTCGCTGGTTTGCTGTCAGCGGTACGCTGGCGATGCTGGCAGGTATTTTCGCCCTGTTTTATACCAATTTTTCTCTTACCATCATCGGTTTGTTTGCGTTTGGCGCCCTGGTGCTGCTGCTTTACACCTGGCCGCTCAAACACATCGCGCTGGGAGAGCTTTCGATCTTCCTTGTCTGGGGACCAATCATGGTGGCGGCTGTTTACCTGGTGCTGGCTAAAGGGGATACCACCCATTTTTGGGAAGTAGCGCTTGCCGGGATCCCCTGGGGGTTGAGCGTGTTGAGCATCAATCTCGGCAAGCACATTGACAAAGCCCCGGAAGATAAAGCCAAAAACATTGGTACCCTTCCAGTGGTGATTGGCGAGAAAGCCGCCCGGTACTTGAATATGGCTGTAATCGCTCTGATTTACATCAGCCTCCTTGTGCTCATTTTTGTCACCCATTATTTCACCCCGGTTCTGCTGCTTGTCTTTCTGGCAGGAAAGCGTGCCATTTTTACCATTGGCGCTCATACCAAACCGCGCCCGGCGGAACCGCCAAAGGAATGGCCGGCTTGGCCAACCTGGTTTTCAGGTTTTGCGTTTTACCACAACCGGCTCTTCAGTAACCTGCTTTTACTCGCCGTTCTGATCGACACTGTGTTGCGGCTGCTGGTGCCTGGATTTTGGCCAGTACGGTAAGCATAGTACACCTTCTCCCAAAAGGAGCCTGATATGGATATTGTTGTTCTCTCTCGCTGGCAGTTTGCTCTCACCACCATTTACCACTTCTTCTTCGTTCCCCTTACACTCGGTCTGGGATGGTTTGTGGCAATTCTCGAGACCATGTACGTGAAGAAGGGTAATCCCATGTACAAGCGTCTTACCAAATATTGGGGGCGACTCTTCCTGATCAATTATGCGATGGGTGTCGTGACCGGTATCGTAATGGAATTTCAATTTGGGATGAACTGGTCGGAATACTCACGCTTTGTGGGTGATGTCTTCGGCGCCCCGCTTGCCATTGAAGGGTTGCTCGCCTTCTTCCTCGAGTCCACCTTCCTGGGAGTGTGGATTTTTGGCTGGGAAAAAATCTCGAAAAAACTCCATGCCGCTGTGATGTGGCTGGTGGCGATCGGCGGCAATCTTAGCGCTTACTGGATTCTGGTGGCGAACGGTTTTATGCAAAATCCGGTAGGTTATGAAATTGTGAATGGTCGCGCTCAAATGATCAGTATTGGCGCGCTTCTTGGCAACCCCCGCGCCATTTTGCTCTTTCTGCACACCTTTTTTTCCGGTCTGGTTACCGCGGCATTCTTCATTTTGGGATTCAGTATTTACCACCTGGTGCGAAACCATGAGACCGAGGCGTTCAAGAAGTCTTTTTACCTCTCCGCGCTGATTGGTTTGATCGCAACAGCGGGTGTAATAGATATCGGTCATTTACAGGGTATTTATTTACGCCAGGTGCAACCCATGGCTGCAGCCGCTTCAGAAGCTCATTATGAAACAGCCGACCCGGCAGTTTTCCACTTAATCGCCGGAATTGATCAGACGGGGAGAAAGACCACCTGGTCGATTACCATTCCAAAAGCTTTGAGCATGCTTTATTTCTTCCGTCCATACGGTGAAGTGGAAGGGATCAATCAGATTCAGGCACGCTATGAGGAACTTTACGGTCCGGGTAATTACATTCCTAATGTTCCGATTGCCTTTTGGACCTTCAGGGTGATGGTAGGGGTGGGTTTCTTGATGGCTGCATTGATGCTTGGGGCATTGATCATTGCACTAAAAAAATTCCCGGAGAAAATCATCAAGGGTTCCGGCTGGCTGGTATGGATCATTCTTCTCCCTTACATCGCCAATACCACTGGTTGGATCCTGACCGAAACCGGTCGCCAGCCATGGGTGGTTACTGGTCTAATGCAAACGAAAGATGCCGTCAGTCCCATACTTACGCCTGGCACAGTGCTAATCAGTTTGATTGGTTTTGTACTGGTCTATGGTGTGCTGATGGCAATTGACCTTTACCTGCTATTAAAATTTGCCAAAAAAGGGCTCATTAATGTGGAAGTGGATTCCATCCCTATTGCTGCAGTGGAACCCACTAAGAAACATGGAGGTAAATAATGGACCTCAATATTCTCTGGTTCATCCTGATTACCATACTCTACACCGGGTTCTTTTTTCTCGAAGGGTTTGATTTTGGCGTGGGTATCCTTCTCACATCGCTCACCCGCAAAGATGTGGAGCGGCGTGCAATCATCAACACCATAGGACCCCATTGGGATGGTAACGAAGTCTGGTTGATTGTGGCGGGCGGTGCCACCTTTGCGGCTTTCCCCCACTGGTATGCAACCATGTTCAGCGGTTTTTACCTCGGCTTTTTCCTGTTGCTTTTCGCGCTTATCATCCGCGGTGTGGCGTTTGAGTTTCGCAGCAAGAGCGAATCTCCGAAGTGGCGTTATGGCTGGGATCGGGCGATCTCCATTTCCAGCTTTCTGGCAGCGTTTCTGTTAGGTGTGGTGTTTACCAACCTCGTTAGAGGCGTGCCGATTGATGCCAATATGCAATACACCGGCACATTTTTTAACCTCCTCAATCCAATCAGCCTGTTAGGTGGGGTGACGGTAGTGCTGCTCTTCTGTTTCCACGGCGCCAATTTTCTTAGCCTGAAATTGACGGAAGGTTTGCGCGCAAAAGCTCACACCAATGCCAAAATGTATTTCACCGCCGCCCTGGTCTTTGCTTTGGGGTTGTTCGCAGCCCTGTTCTTCACCAAATCCGCTTTCTCAAGTAAAGGTCTGGTTACCCTTATTTTACCGGTTCTGGCAGCCGCGGCGATGATTGTTTCACGCGTCATGATGGGCAAGAAGCACGAGGGGTGGGCATTCATATGCTCCAGTTTGGCGGTCGTGTTTACCGTTGGCGCTCTCTTTCTGGCGCTTTTCCCCAATGTGATGATTTCCAGCACTAATGCAGCCTATCACCTGACGATTTATAACGCTTCCTCTTCCCCCTATACCCTGAAAGTAATGAGCATTGTCGCCGCTATCATGGTGCCCGTTGTGCTCATCTATCAGATTTGGACGTATACGGTCTTCAAGAAACGGGTCAAAGCCGACGCCAAAGGTCTGACCTATTAATTCCTCCTTTTCCGGCAAATCAGGACTGGCGGTGACACTGCCAGTCCTTTTGTTTCGGTCAGCGCGGCAAACCATCGCCGCTCAGCGGCATTAAATAAGCCCTCACTTACTGGAATCAGGCTATAATCCTCCTCGCAGTCATTCCAATCTTAAAGGATTCTCTACCACCATGTCTACCAAAACCACACTCATTCTTTCCGCCGTGCTCATTCTCGTTGCCATCCTGGTTGGCGGGCTTCTCTGGTCACAATTACCTGATCCTATGGCTTCGCACTGGAATGAAGCCGATCAGGTGGATGGTTACATGCCGCGCGTGTGGGGAACTTTCATGATCCCCTTGATGATGACTGGTCTGACGGTGCTCTTCCTCCTCATTCCCCTGATTGATCCGCTCAAACGGAATGTGGCGGAATTTCGCGGCTGGTTCAATCTCTTCATCTTTTTTTTCAATCTGTTTATGCTCTATATACACAGTCTGACCCTGTTATGGAACCTTGGCTGGACAGGGTTCCGGATGAGCACAGCAATGATTCCCGCAATCGGATTATTGTTTATTTTTGTTGGGCTGATGCTCAATAAAGCCAAACGAAATTATTTCATTGGCATCCGTACGCCCTGGACACTGGCGAATGATGTGGTGTGGCAAAAAACACACCGCCTGGGTAGCAAACTTTTCATCCTTGCCGGTATCTTGACCCTGCTGGGTCTCCTTTTCCCCGATCAGGCGTTTTGGATCTTGATGATTGCCATTCTAGGCGCAACACTCATTGTGCTGGTTTATTCTTACCTTGCTTTCAAACAGGAAGAAAAGAAAACTATTTGAACCATCCCTTATAGGGAAGTACTCAAAAACTTTTTATTACCAATAAGCCTGCCTTCAAGCCTCACTGATGGGCTGATTTCTTAACAAATTTAGACAATTTCAGTGTTTTTTCGTATAATTTAGTCAGGAAAAGTGAGGGGACCTGACTGGTTTCCCTTCTCTTGCACATCTCAAGAAAATGGAGTGCATGGTCTTTAAGGAGAAAAAATGGCTGACATAAGTTTAAACGCAAAGGTAATTTCCAAAGTGGAACTCTCTTCGCGAGTAATGACGCTGCGTGTGGCAGCACAAGGTTGGGAGCTGCCGGATTTCGTTCCGGGACAGTTTGCCGTGCTGGGCTTACCGGGTTCCGCACCCCGCAGCCCCTGGTCGGAGCCAGAGCCAACCCCCAGCGACCCCGAAAAGCTCATCCGCCGTTCGTATTCCATCACCTCCTCCTCCAAAAACCGGGAATACATGGAGTTCTATATCAGTATGCTCTCCACCGGAGCGCTTTCTCCACGCCTGTTCGCTCTGAAAGTTGGCGACCCGCTCTGGCTTGGTCCTAAAACGAGCGGCATGTTCACTCTTAATCAGGTGCCCCACGACAAAAATATTGTGATGGTTGCCACCGGCACCGGTCTGGCGCCTTACATCAGCATGTTAACCACTGATTTACAATGCGGCACCGAGCGCAAGTATGCGGTGCTCCATGGTGCTTATCACTCCTGGGATCTCGGCTACCGTTCGGAATTACAAATGATGCAGTATTTTTGTCCGAATTTCAAATACATCACCACCATTGATCGCCCGGAGGACGAACCCGTTCCCTGGCTGGGGAGAACGGGTTGGGTGCAGGATATCTGGAAATCAGGCGCGGTAAGAGAAGTGTGGGGATTCCAACCGACACCTGAAAACACTCATGTTTTTCTCTGCGGGGTGTCAGGCATGGTCAACGCGATGATGGAAGCTCTGACCGCCGAGGGATTTGTAGAACATACCAGAACACAACCAGGGCAAATCCACGTCGAACGATTTGTGTAACCGATGTGCCCGGGTGGTAGTTTCA
This sequence comes from Anaerolineaceae bacterium, assembly GCA_018056725.1. Lineage (GTDB taxonomy): Bacteria > Chloroflexota > Anaerolineae > Anaerolineales > Anaerolineaceae > UBA6107. The sequence continues at coordinate 23,936 of JAGPFF010000010.1, read as the reverse complement.
ACTAAGTAGTATGCTGCCACTTGGGGTCAGGATCTCGCAATCAATCCGGAATCGAAATTCGATTCCGGATTGATTTATGGAAATCAGTCATTGGTTTGGGATTCGGTATGAATTCAGTGAAGCTGTATATCACCCCGTTGTGTTATTACCCTCCATGCCGCCCTTTTTTCGGGTAGAATTAGCCTCCGATGAAAAAAGCAATTGTTTTCGACTTTGGTGCAGTTTTGATTGACTGGAGCCCTTATCATCTCTACCGCAAATTGCTCCCTTCGGATGAAGCCATCCGGCAATTTTTGGAAGAAATAAAATTCAGCGAATTCAATCCCATTCTCGATACCGGTTATCCTTTCACCAAAATGGCTCAGGAATTGACCGAAAAATACCCGCATCAGCGCGAGCTGGTGCAGGCGTTCTTTGACCGCTGGACTGAATGTTCCGGCGATGCCATCCAACCTGTAGTTGACATTTTGGTTGAAACCAAGGCTGCCGGCTACCCGGTCTACGGATTGAGTAACTGGTCAACTGAATCTTTCCCCTGGGTGCAGCACAAATATCCCTTTCTGTCTCAACTCGATGACTACCTGCTTTCTGGCATGGTGGGCACAGTAAAACCAGGTAAAGAAATCTTCCGCCTTTTCCTGCAGCGCATTGGTCGTTCAGCGGAGGAGTGCGTGTTCATTGATGATTCGCTGGCAAATATTGAGACAGCTACTCAACTCGGTTTTACCGGCATTCACTACCAATCAGCTCCTCAATTGCGCGCGGATCTGACCGCCCTGGGTATTTTGAACCACCATTTCCCGTCCCGGTAATGCTCAAATTCCTGTAGTAACCGATGACTGACAAACTTTAACCCTTTGCGTTAAATCACACCCAAAAGTCCTCCCTCCTATATTCGAGGAAGAAGCCAAATGGGTTGGTAAATTTTTCTAGAAATAAATCCGGGCGTAAATGGGGTCGATCGCATGAATTGCCCGCGGTCTGATCAGCAATGGCTAAAATTCATTGGTAAACAGAAGTCCCGTTGGTTGCCGCCGCCGGTACTTGTTGTGTAATGCAGTGAATATTTCCGCCGCCGAGCAGGATTTCTCGTGAATAAACGCCCACCACCCTGCGCTCCGGCAGCAGCTCCTGCAGCCGCGCCAGCGCTACCGCGTCCATGGGATCGTTAAACGTCGGAACCACCACTCCGCCATTGCAGAAATAAAAGTTAACATACGAAGCTGCCAGACGGTCACCTTCCTGGCGGGGGTAGGTCCCCTCCACTGGCAGGACGCCCGCGCTTTCTTCTTTTGTGATGCAGATGGGCGTTGGAAGAGGGATGCGGTGGACCTTTAGCTGCCTTCCCCGCGCATCGGTGGCAGACCGTAAAATCGCCTCATTCTGGTGTGAAATTTCAAATTGTGGATCATTTGGATCCTCGCTCCATGACAGCGCCACTTCACCAGGTTTCAGAAAGCAGCAAATATTATCCACATGCCCACTGGTTTCATCCAGGTAAATCCCGCGCTCCAGCCAGATAATCTTTTCAACCGCCAGATAATCCCGCAAATACTCTTCAATCTGCATCTGACTCAAATGAGGATTGCGATTGCGATTCAGCAGGCATTCCCTGGTGGTCAGCAGCGTGCCCTGTCCATCGGTATGGATCGAACCACCCTCGAGGATTAAATCCGCCTGATAACGGTCCAACCATTCCATCTCCGCCACTTTCAGCGCTACCTGTTCGTCCAGACGGTAGTCGGTATAAAGTCCGCCCCAGGCATTGAACTTCCAATCCACCGCGCGCACTTCTCGACCATCGGTGATGCAGGTGGGTCCGCAGTCACGCATCCATGAGTCGTTGGACGAAAGTTCAACCACACGCACGGTTTCCGGCAGCATGGCACGGGCTTTCAGAAACAGTTTTGGCGATACCCCCATAGTCACCGGTTCAAATTCAGCAATAGCGGCTGCCACCCTGGCGAAAGTTTGCTGCGCTGGGGCACCTTCCAGGCGCCAATTATCCGGTCGTTCCGGCCAAAGCATCCACGTACCGGCATGGGCTGAGAATTCTCCCGGCATCCAGAAGCCATCCTTGCGGGGCGTTGAAGGAATTAATTGCGTCATTGGAGCTCCTTTCTGGTCAGGTCCATCACATCCTGTCGTGCAGGAATTCCACCACTTTCTTTTGCTGCTCTTTTTTTAAGGCTTCCGTTGGTTGTTTCAGCCGCGGGTACACCAGCCAAACCAGCAGACCCTTTTCGGTATGCAGTCGGTTCTCCGCCTGGTCAAAAATAACTGATTGCGGTGAGTCCATCACCTCATCGGTTGCTTCCACGCCGCGTGAAGCTGGCAGACAATGCATGAACTTACAATTGGGCGGAGCTTTACTGAGCAAATCCCGGTTGACCTGATATTTTGGCATGAATGCCGCACGCCGTTCAGGGATTTCCGCTTCCTGCCCCACCCACCACCACAGATCGGTGTAGATAAAATCCGCATCCTTTACGGCATCCACTGGATCATCCGTTACCCGCACGGATCCCCCACTCTCCAGGCAGTTTTCTTCTGCCCAATCCAGCCATTGCCGCGGGGCTTGATACTTCACCGGCGCCGCCTGGGTAAAGTGCATTCCCAGCCGGGTGCAAATGAGCATCAGCGAGCTCAATACGTTGGTGGCATCTCCCACAAATGTGACCCTTAAATCCTCCAGTTTCCTGCCGGGGGTCCTGTGCTCCATCATCGTGAACACATCACACACCACCTGGGTGGGGTGGTTAAAATCCGTCAGCCCATTAATCACCGGCACTGTGGCATATTTCGCCAATTCCAGCATTGTTTCATGCTTGAGGGTGCGTGCCATGATCACATCCACATAGCGGGAGATTACGCGCGCCGTATCCGCCAGTGATTCACGGACCCCCAGATGGATTTCACCCGGTTTAAGATACAAAGCATGCCCTCCGAGTTCAGTCATCCCCACTTCGAAAGAAATACGGGTACGGGTGGAAGGTTCTTCAAAGAGCATCGCCAGCGAAGCCTCCGGCAGCAGTCTGGGCGTTGCGCCCTGCCTGTCAGCTTCTTTAATCAATCGGATCAAGTCGATCAGATCCAATAATTCTTTTTTTGTGAAGTCCTGTGTATCGAGAAAGTGCCGTGGTTCCATTCGTTGTTCTCCTGGGGTAAAGTAATCCATCGGATAAGGGTTTCTTAATCTGGGTCTTCGGGAGAAAATTCCACCACGTGCAAACCCTGTTCCTTTGCCTGGTTCACAATTCGGCTAAACACAGGGTGGGTTTCTGAGGCGCGGTGGTGAAAATAAATCTCGTCATACGGCTTCAGACGGGTCACAAAACTGCGTAATAACTCGATAAACTCCTCCTCCGTTACGCTATCAGGGGGTTTGTTATACCAGGCAATGGGTTCATCCTTGAAAACGACCCCGTAATGGTCAGAGAGAATCGCCCAGTCATATCCTCTTTCATTGCAATGACGGATAAAACGCTGTAACCCCGTTGAAGTATAGAGTCTGTCAGGGGTAACTTTTTCCCCACTCTGCTCCAACGTTGAATCCTTCTCCCGCGAGCAATGAGTAACGTAGATCCGCTTCATCGCGCCTCTCTGCTGGAGGACGGGCGTTTACCAAACAGGATTGGAAAAAAGGGCAGTACCAGCAGCAATAATGCGCCGAACACCAGAAAAGTAACTGGATATCCGGCTGAGTTTGCCAGCCCGCCGCTCAACCCCAGCCCTATCCCCTGTCCGATGTTTGTGACCGCCATGAGAATAGAATACATGGATGCCGCAATGGCGGGCTGGGTATATTTCATTGCCAGGGCAAAATAGACAGCTTGCGAGAGTCCGTAGGCGATACCAAAGAAAACGGTTACCAGCCACATCATCGGTCGGGATGCCGTCAGAGCCAGCAATACCATCGCTGGAAGCACCAGCAAAATCGATAATCTCAGCGCGCTCCGGTTCCCCAGCCGGTCCATCACCCTGCCGCCAACCATTGCCCCCGCCACGCAGCCAATCCCCCAGACGGTAGTGATCAATCCCGCGGTGCTCAGGTCAATGCCAATCCGGGCATCAAAGGAAGGATTTACAATCTGGTTTGAGCCAACGATCACCATAAAGACAATCAGTCCCACCCCTGCCACAGCGAGTACTTTTCTGTCCTTAAAGGCTCCAAAGGCTTTCCAATTGAAGCGCATTTCGGGCGCTCGTTCAAGTTCATGGATGAAGAACAAAAACGGGATCGGGATGAGTGTCAGCAGCGCGAGAAAGTAAAAAACCGCTGACCACGAAATGTGCTGGGCAATCAACCCGGCAACCGATGCCGCAACGATCACCCCTACCGAACGCCCTCCCACCATGAACCCCTGCAGGATGCCCCGTTCGGATTCTGGCGTAATATCGAGCGCCAGTCCATCGGTGCAGGTATCATAAAAAGCCATGCCCAGCTGCAGTAAAAACGCCAGCCCAACGTACAACCAGTAGTTTGTTCCCGGGTTGATATTGGCTACCACCAGCAGGCAGGCAAATTGCACCAACAAGCCGATGAAAATATACGGTTTGCGGTGTCCTAAACCGAGCAGGTTGAAGCGGTCGCTCAGAATGCCAAAAAGAATCTTGATAACGAATGGAATCAGGGCAATGGTGGAAAAAATGCCCACATCTGCCATATTCAGCCCGTTATCCAACATATAAAGGGCGTTAAGCGAGGCAAAATAGCCAAGAATTGTCCCCTGGGTAAAATACAACAGGGCGAACATTGTAAAACGCACCGTTTTGCTTTGAACGTTCATTCCTGCTCCTAAAGGTGTTTTTTTATGAGAAAATGGTTGTGATTATTTTATACACGAGCGCGCTCTTGCGCCACTAAGAAGAGGGAGTATGGTCGAATCCGCAAATACGAAGACGATTTTGGTCACCGGAGCGACATCCGGGATCGGCTACCAGGCGGCGCTCGATCTCGTCAAAGCAGGTGCCACTGTATTGGCAGTGGGACGAAGCCCATCCCGCTGCCAGCAGGCAAGAGAGTCCATCCTGAAAATCTGTCCGGAAGCCCGCATAGATTTTCTGATTGCGGATTTATCCGTTCAAACCAGCATACATCAACTGGCAGATCAGGTAATGAAGATACTGGATGACAACGGCAACCGGGCACTGGACGTGCTCTACAATAATGCCGGAATCTATGCCAGCCGCCGCACGTTAACCCGAGATGGGATTGAAATGACCTTTGCCGTCAACCATCTGGCGCCATTTCTTCTCACCCAGCGCTTGCTGCCAGCGCTGCAGCGTGCCGCGGATGGTCGTGTGATCACCACCGGTTCCGCCTCCCACTATCAAGTATCAATTTATCCTTCACGACCTGAAAAAGCGCCTTTCTTTATTGGCATTCAAGCTTACGCAATTTCCAAACTAAGTAATATTCTCTTCAGTTTTGAATTCAACCGGCGCGTCCCTACAGCCAACCTGCAAGCCTGGGTGGTGGATCCTGGACTGGTTAATACAGACATCGGTCTCAAAGACAGCGGGTTCCTGAGCAGTCTGGTCTGGCGCAACCGCCAGAAACAGGGCACCTCTGCCGAAGTTCCCGCCCGTACAGTGCACAGACTGGCATTGGCTCCGCGGCAAGAAATCAGTGACAGTCTGTACTGGAAAGACTGTGAGCCGAAAGCCCCCAGCCGGCTTTCACAGAATGGCGATCTGGCACGCCTTTTGTGGGAGAAATCCTGCCATCTGACTGGCATCGAAGATTACTTCGCCGCTCATTGACTTTACTTCAGCGACGTGCTATCCTATTAATGAAAAGGCGTCCTGCTTCACCGTTTTCGAGAATTTTGTAGACAATTGGAAACGGAGGGTCGTCAACGAAGGTACCAAAATAACAACAGACCCTCCTAAAAAGAGGAAAAAGCATTAACCCGGGAACGGTGAGCCGCTTCCGGGTTTTATTTTTATAAAGAAAGGAGGATACATTGAAAACAAAAGTTGCGGTGATGATCCTGATCACATTGATCCTGCTCTGCTCCTGCACAGCTCCGCGCACTGATCACAAAGCAATTCTTCGTGATCCTGAGTCACCCATTCCCGTCGGGCACTACTCTCTGCATTACATGCCTGAAAAAGAAGCCGCACCGGAAATGAGCCAGGTGAGCTCTCGTGCCACTGATTCTGGAAGTCTCTTCGATGTCTGCCACGGTCGGGCAATGGTGGTACGACCGCGCTTCGGGCGCTCCTTATGGTATGCGTGCCGGGAAAACGGGAATACGGGATAATCCGCCTATCGCCCAATCGTGTAGGGGGGAAGGGGAATTATTTGTTAAAATTTTTTATTAGCTTGATTTGTAAAAAATTTATTTTTTCCTGAATTCATAAAAACGATAAAAATCAAAGTTCTCACCAAACGCCTGACGCAAAGCAATTATTCAGACAGTGTTTCTTACACGCTTCGAGTTCCATTGAATTTTCGAACAGGATTTTCAAACCCCGTTGGGCTCCTGCCTCAGGCTTCACCCTGCTTCAATACTCATCGGGATGCTTTCTTTTCGCTTAATCTTCAAAATCACAATTTTTGTGGAGTGATTAAACGGCGCGGGGTCTGCCGGTGGGCGACCCTTCAGTGTGGTGGGGTAGCCAGTGAAGTCCTCCGGTACCGGAATAATGGTGTCGATGGTTATGAAGCCATCCTTTCCCAGCACTTCGATTGCCTGCAGAAAAGCCTGCCCGCTGAGGAAAAGGGCATTATTCACCACCACCAACTGCCCGCCGTCGTTTACCAGCGGTCGGACTTTGTTGATCAAACGGGCTGCCTCGTTCACCAGATCCACCCGACCGCGCTCGGTGAGTGAAAAATACGGTGGATCCAGAATCACGAGATCAAAAACCTTTCGACTCTTTTTCATCTGCCCCACGCCTACAAAAAAATCCACCGCACTGCAGTTCATTTTCGCTTCATCCAAACCATTCAGCCGTACAGATTGCAGCGCCAGTTGCAGAAAACGTCCATTGCGATCCATTTGAGTTACTTCTTTGGCGCCCCCCGCCAGTGCTGCCACTCCCAGGCTGCCGGTATAGGCAAATGTATTCAATACTGTCTTCCCGCTGGAATTCTCCTGTAACCAGGCACGCAGGTTGCGCGTGTCCAGGTAGAAACTTGCATCCTGGTTGACGAGCAAATCCACAGCATACTGGATGCCGTTTTCAAGGAGGAGGGTATCAGGCTGGCTGCCAAAAAGGATCGTGCCCTTCTTTTTAGACTCCTCACGGGAGGAGCGCTGTTTGAGGATGGCGCAATGAACCCCGCTTAATGCGGAAAGATAGTAAGGTAAGGCAGCTTCAGCCAACCGGAGCGAATCGTTCTCGGTAATTTTGTGGGTAAAGAACACCAGCGTTTGGTTATATAGGTCGACAGTCAACGCGGGCAGCCCTTCAGTAAAGCCATTGAATAACCGGACTGCCGTTTGCCTGCCTTCTTGCAACAATGGAAGGCGGCAGGCAAGGGAGCCTTTCAGTAAAGCAGGGAGATCGGACGGGTTTTGTTTTTCCATGCGATAATTGTAATCGCAGACCCAAGGAAAGGGTCGATGGATATATCTTTTTTCAGGGAGATCAAAAATGAACGAAACCCTCGACGTGATTTTTAAGCGACGTTCCACGCGCAAATATGCCCCAACCCCCATCGCCCGTGAAGAGAAAGATCTTATTCTCCAGGCAGCCATGCGTGCGCCCACTGCCGGCAATATGATGCTTTACTCGATCATTGAGGTCGAAAATCAGGAACTCAAAGACCGCCTGGCGGTAACCTGTGATCATCAACCCTTCATCGCCAGCGCCCCCTACGTCCTGCTCTTCCTCGCGGATTATCAGCGCTGGGTGAATCTTTTTGAATGGAGCGGCGCTTCGCAAAATTGTGATGAACATGGTTGTCAGCCCCGCCTGCCCCAGGAGGGCGATCTGATGCTTGCCTGCTGCGATGCACTTATCGCCGCCCAGACCGCCGTGATAGCCGCACAATCGCTCGGCATTGGTTCCTGTTATATCGGGGACATCCTGGAAAACGCTGAACAACACCGGGCGCTTTTCAACCTCCCGCGCTTCACCTTCCCGATTACGCTGGTGTGCTTTGGCTACCCCTTCAGCACACGTGCCCACGCTGGCACTTCCAGCCGTTTCGACCAGCGCTTTATCGTCCACCAGAATCATTACCAACCGGTCAATCCGGCAGATTTCCCGGAGATGTTAAAAGAGTCCGTGGATCAGTCCTCCCCGTCGGATAAAGAAGAAGCTGCCAAAAAATTTGTTCAGGCACTTTATTACCGTAAATTTGTCTCCGAATTCTCCGTTGAAATGACCCGCTCGGTAAGAAAGTGGCTCGAATTCTGGAATGGAAATTCCGAATAGCAATACCCGGTATAATTAATGTAGATATAAAAATGAGTCATCAGACACAACCAGAGCTTGACTATCCCATCCTGTTTCCTCTCCGCGTCATCGGAGAGGATGAAGCAGGTTTTGAGACCTTCGTCATTGAAATTGTGCGCCGTCACGTGCCAGATTTATTGGAAGAAAATATTATCAGTCGCCTGTCCAGTGGAAATCGTTACCGATCGGTGGCTTTCGAGTTCATCGCCGAAAGCCGTGCCCAGGTGGATGCGCTCTACGCTGAACTGAGCAGCCATGAACGCGTGCTGATGATCCTCTGATCAGTCTTCCTTCTTTTTGACCGCATGCCCTCCAAACTGATTGCGCATCGCCGCGACCAGTTTGTCTGAATAGGGTTCTTCCTGGCGTGAGCGGATGCGACGCTGCAGTGCTGCCGTAATCACCGGTGCAGAAAGATCCAGGTCAATCGCTTCCAACACCGTCCAGCGACCTTCGCCGGAATCCGCCACATACGCTTCGATATCCTCCAGCGATGGATCCTCCGCCATCACGTTGACAATGAGATCCAGCAGCCAGGAACGCACCACGCTGCCTCGCTGCCAGATGCGACTGATCTGGGGCAGGTCAAGGGCAAACTCCTTCTTGGCTTTCAGAATTTCGAACCCCTCGGCAAAGGACTGCATCATGCCATATTCGATGCCATTATGTACCATCTTGGTGAAGTGTCCTGCCCCTGCAGGTCCAACCCTCCCCCAGCCCTGATCGGAGGCTGGCGCCAGTGTCTCAAAAATCGGCTGCAAAAAATCCACCACCTGCTCTTCACCGCCAACCATCAGCGAGTATCCCTCGCTCAATCCCCAAATTCCCCCGCTGGTGCCCGCGTCCACGAAATGCAACCCGTAATCGGCTAACTCAGCCGCCCGTCTTACACTGTCTTTATAATTTGAATTGCCACCATCGATGATGATGTCGTCTCTGGAAAGAAGCGGAATCAGGGAATTGATCACCGATTCCGTCACTTCACCCGCCGGTACCATTACCCAAACCACTCGTGGTGTTGAAAGTGAACCAACCAGTTCTTCAACGGAGTAGGCACCAACAACGCCTATTGCCTCCGCTTCTCGAATCGTTTCCTCGCTTCTGGCATTGCCCACCACACGATGCCCGCCGCGAATTAATCGCTGCGCCATATTCATCCCCATTTTTCCCAAACCGATCATTCCGATTTGCATCTCTTCCTCCAATTCAGACCAATATAGGCAAATTATATCCGCGGTCTACGGATTTTTATCTCAATTATCAGGTTGTTTTGCTTGGAACGAGAAAGATTTAGATCGAGATCTTGTTCTCAACCCCGGCAAGGATGCGTTTGATGTTGGTACGATGCCGCAGGATGGCAAAAAACGCCATTCCTACCGCCACCACCACCAAAACCAGCGGCTGACCGGAAAGAAGCGTGTATCCTGCCATGCTGACAACAAAAACCAGCGATCCCACCGAGACCATCTTGGTGAGCAGGACAACGACCACGAGGATGAGAATACCAATCAATGTGGGAACCGGTAACAGGCTGAGGAAGATGCCAATAGTGGCGGCAATGCCTTTACCGCCATGGAAGTTCAGCAATGCCGGAAAATCATGCCCAAGAATGACGCCAAAAGAAGCCGCTGCCAGACCCGCGTTGCCCCCCAATGCCAGACCCGCCAGCGCTGCTGCCACCCCTTTGAGCGCATCCAGAACAAAGACCAGTAAGCCATACTTCCAGCCAAGAGAACGCAAGACATTGGTCGCGCCGGCGTTGCCGCTGCCTTTTTGACGAATATCTACTCCACCCGCCAATTTGCCAACAATGAAAGCAGGTGAAAAATTGCCTATCAAATAAGCCAGTAAGAAAATACTCAGAATCTTAATCATGATCACACGAAATATAACACCGATATTCCCAAAATAGTTACAGAATTCTATCATTCTGCAGGGTCATTTTCTGGATATAATCGCTTCAGGCAACGATAAGGAAAGGATTTATGACCAATTCTACTTCTATTGTCATTTTCGGCGCTTCAGGAGATCTCTCAAATCGCAAATTGATCCCTGCGCTTTTCAATCTCTTTCGCAAAAAACGGCTCATCGAGCCTTTCAGGGTATTCGGCACCGCCGGGCGCCCCTGGACGGATGATGATTTTCGTCAGGTTGCCCGCCAGCAGCTCGATCAGGTAACACGAATCCCCATCCAGGAATCGCTATGGCAGGATTTCGCCCGGAAGATCACCTACCAACCCGGCAATGTGGCAGATTCCAAGACCTACCAGGAGATCCATGCCAGCCTCACTGCATTGGAAAATGGACCAGCGAATCGGATGTATTATCTGGCGACCCCACCAGAGTATTTTCTTGAAATTATTAAGGGGCTTGCTGCAGCCAATATGCTGGCAGAAGATGGCGGCTGGCGGCGGGTGGTGATCGAAAAACCATTCGGTTCTGATCTTGCCAGTGCGCGTTCATTAAACCAAAACATCCACGCGGTGTTGAACGAGAATCAGGTTTATCGTATTGACCATTACCTGGGCAAAGAAACGGTGCAAAATATCATGGTCGCCCGCTTTGCCAATGCCATCTTCGAACCCCTTTGGAATCGTAATTACATTGACAATGTGCAGATCACCGTTGCTGAAACTGTGGGGGTCGGCTCTCGAGCCCGTTATTATGACAAAGCCGGCATCATCCGCGATATGTTCCAGAACCACCTTCTTCAACTGCTCACACTGGTGGCAATGGAACCAACCAGTTCGTATAATGCTGACGCCACCCGAGACGAAAAAATCAAGGTGATTCGTGCCATTCGTCCCATCAGGGGCGAGGAAGTGTTTCGTCATTCCGCCATCGGGCAATACCGTGGTTATTTGCAGGAACCGAACGTGCCGCCCGCATCGCGGGCACCCACTTATGCCATGGTTCGATTCTTTATCGACAACTGGCGTTGGCAGGGTGTGCCATTTTATCTCCGCTCAGGCAAAAAACTGGAGGATAAGGTGAGTGAGATCATCATCCAGTTCAAAAAGCCGCCCCACATGATCTTCCCGACCTCCGATCTGGAAGGCTCTTCCAACCTGCTGGCGATGTGTCTCCAGCCGGATGAGGGGATTCACCTTCGTTTTGAAACCAAAGTTCCCGACACCGTTTCGCAAACCCGCTCGGTGAACATGGCTTATCATTACAGCGATGTCTTCGATAGCAACGAAATCCCCGAAGCCTATGAACGGCTGTTGTTGGATGTGGTTACAGGGGATGCCTCTCTGTTTACCCGCGCCGACCAGACCGAGCTTTCCTGGGCGCTTTTTGACCCCATCCTAAACACCTGGGAGGATCCCTCTTCACCAGCGCCGGAAATCTATGAACCAGGCTCATGGGGACCTGAAACCGCCAACCGGCTGCTTCAATCCGAGGGGCGTCAATGGACCCAAATCTGTGGCGAACATTGTGGTCATCGCTCCTCCGCAAAAGTAGAGGAAACAGATGCGGCATAACAGACGTTATAATAGCTCCACCATCCCATCCTGAATGGATACCCCATACCACAAATACTATGCTGAAGCATCCTATTCTCCGTCAAACCCGTTTCATCCTCTTCCTGTCAGTCCTACTTAGTGTTTTTCTTCTGGCTGCATGTCAGAGCAACACGACCCTCCCCGCACCCACGGTTGCGCATCAACCCGTTGATGTGGTGGAACGGTTGACAACTGATCCTGCCCCCATCGACTCTGAAACTCAAACCCCTGGCGAACTGCCCACCGAAACACTCGCCGTGACCACAGAAGTTCCCAAACCCTCCTCAACCCCCTCTCCCACTCCCACCCCTGAAGATTTCTGGCAGGAGCTGCCGGTGATTCCGACAGAACTCTCCGACAAGATGCGCGAAGTCTATCAAAAGGGGATCGCGATGGGCAATGACCCGCACACCTTTACCAAGCTGGGTGACTGCAACAGCATGTCGCCGGATTTTCTACACGGTTTCGGTGGGATGTATGATCTCGGCAAGGACTATGCCTATCTCCAACCTGCGATTGACTATTTTCAAAAGTCCTTCCGCCTCGCCAATCAATCCACCAACCCCGGCACAACCACATCCAGGCTGCTGGTTTCGCTGTGGACAAACGACCTGTGTGAACGTGATGAGATCATGCTTGACTGCCAGTACCGCCTCGATAACCCCAGTATCGCCATTATTGCCCTTGGCACCATCGATGCCAAATATCACCAGCAGGATCCGGAAGCCTACGAGCGGAACCTGCGAATCATCATAGAGAGCACTCTGGAACGTGGTATCGTCCCGGTGCTCGCCACCAAAGCCGATAACATTGAAGGCGATAACTCCATCAATGCCACCATCGCGCGCCTCGCCATGGAATATGAATTGCCATTGTGGAACTTCTGGAAAGCCGTTCAACCGCTGGAGAATCATGGGCTAAAACCGGATGGAGAACATCTCAATTCCTGGTCAGGACCTCCGGCTACCGATTTTTCACTGCCCATCAGCATGGAATACGGCAAAGAAGTCAAGAATATTACTGCCCTGCAGATGCTTAATTTTCTGATGCAGCAACTTGCCGACCCCGCTGAAAGGGTTTCCCCCACACCTGCTTCGTAATCAGAGAACATTTTTTGGCAGGTACCTTCATAAAGATCTATCGGAAAATTTTCCGCTATGGAGTGATCATGATCAAATTAAAAACGACCTTTATCGCAGTTTTTCTTCTTACCGCGATCCTGCTGGCTTCATGCGCGGCTTCTTCTTCCCCCGCCGAGGCTGTCTCGGCATATTGGGAAGCAATGGTGGCAAAGGACAAGGCTCAACTCAGCGCCCTTTCCTGCTCTGATTACGAAGCTGAAGCCCTGACCACTATGGAAAGTTTTGGCGCCTTTGAACCTGTGCTCTCCAACCTGGAATGCAGCGTGCTGGAAACATCCGGTGATTCCGCTACGGTGCAATGCGGCGGGACAATCGAGGTGTCATACGGCGCCGAGGTGCTTAAGATTGATCTTTCTGAGCGCAATTACGCCGTAGAGAAGGAAAGTGGCGACTGGCGCATGTGCGGGACGAAATAAGTGCTGCGTCGATTCTTTTCACGTGAAAATCTCTGGGCGCTGGTTTTCGCGCTCATCCTCACCCTGCTGGTGATTCTCTCTTCAAGCAGCTCACCTCAATGGATCTATCAGGGATTCTAAATGTCCCTGGTTGATGTTCTGATCCTCATTGCCTTTGCGGTTACAGGTTTCCTGCTCAACCTGATTCCCTTTACTCGAAAATTCCGGCTGAACTATCTCTTGATAGCCAGTATCGGCATTATTTTCTGGCTCCAACCCGGGTTGTCCATCCGCGGGTTGGATTTTTGGCTGCCCACAGCCACGATTCTGATTGCGGCGCTGGGGTGGTGGTTGACTTCACGCTCCCAGGACCGTGATCTTCGCGCCACTCTTCTTACATCATTGCAGATCGCTGCAGAAGTGATGATCATTGCCCTCACCCGCTATTTCAGCAGCAGCGGAGTGATCACGCCTTCACGCCCGCCTCAACTATACCTGGTGGTGATCCTTCTGGCTGTCAGTGGGGTGATCTTCTACTGGCTCAGCCGAACGCGGGAAACAAGAAGCACCTTCCTCGCGGCGGCAATCTTCGCATTGATCGTGCTCTTTGTGGGGTTAAAACTTCCCGCTTTGACCCAGTGGGTCAGTTCAGCGTTGCGCGGTCTGACCGGTCAATCCCGTGAGCTTGCGTCAGCTCTGGATATCCGCTGGTTGGGTTACTCCTACATCGCCTTTCGGCTCATCCACACCTTGCGTGATCGTCAGACCGGGCACCTGCCCGCGATGAGATTGGACGAATATCTGGTCTACATGCTCTTCTTCCCATCCTTCAACGCCGGACCCATTGACCGTGCCGAACGCTTTATCAGCCAGCTGCGCACGGCTGAGACCCCCTCCCCCCGGCAACTGGAAGCAGGCTTAAGCCGACTGGTGGTGGGGCTCTTTAAAAAATTCGTGCTGGCGGATACACTGGCGCTTATCGCCTTGAATGGCACCAATGCCTACCAGATTGAAGGATTGGGCTGGTACTGGCTGCTGCTCTATGCCTACAGTTTTCAGATCTTTTTTGATTTCAGCGGCTACACGGATCTCGCGATCGGTATGGGGCTGCTTTTGGGCATTCGCCTGCCCGAAAACTTCAATCATCCCTATCTGAAACCGAATCTGACCCGCTTTTGGGATAGCTGGCACATGTCGCTCACTCAGTGGTTTCGTGCCTATTTCTTCAACCCGGTCACGCGGTTCCTGCGCACCAAAGCCCGTTCGCTACCTGCCTGGGAGGTCATTTTGATCACCCAGCTTGCCACGATGACATTAATCGGGCTTTGGCACGGTATTACCTTGAACTTCGTGTTTTGGGGTATCTGGCATGGGCTGGGACTTTTCATCAATAACCGGTGGAGCAATGCCACGCGGCATCTGGCAGCCCGGATCAAGGCAAGACCCTGGCTGGATCATGGTTTAACGGTCTTTTCGACCCTCCTTACCTTCCATTATGTCGCCCTCGGCTGGGTATGGTTTGCCCTACCCAATCCAACCACGTCACTGCGCGTGTTTACAGGTTTGCTGGGCGGAGTTGGAGCACCATGAGTTACCGTTTCCTTCGTAATGTGTTTGTGAAGGGGTTGCTGCTGTTTTTCGTCTTTAACCTCATCTGGGCAGCGTGCAATGGGAATCGTATTAACCAACTCTCTCTTTACAATCACCTGCTGCGTGGTCGTGAGCGCTTCCCGTACGGTGAAAATCCTGCACAATCCTACAATCTCAGCCTGTCAGACCTTGATGCCATGTTCGCTTCACACGTTCTCGCTGGCACTCCAAAAAGCAGCAATGAATTTCGGGTCATCGTGATTGGGGATTCCTCCATCTGGGGTACATTGCTGCGCCCGGAAGATACCCTTGTGGGGGTTCTGAATGCCCATCATTTGACTGCGCCGGATGGCAGGAGCATGCAGTTTTACAATCTTGGCTATCCCACCATGTCACTGGTGAAAGATCTCATGGTGCTTGATCAAGCCATGCAATTTGCGCCCGATCTTATCCTGTGGTCGATTACGCTGGAATCCTTCCCGCGTGCAAATCAGCTCACCTCACCTATCGTTGCCCAAAACCCCGCACGCGTGAATGCCCTGATTGACCGGTATGACCTGGACCTGACTCCGCTGGAGGAAAGCACGAGCTTCTGGCAGCAAACCATTGTAGCCCAGCGGCGCCCGTTAGCAGATTGGTTACGGCTGCAAGTCTATGGAGCGATGTGGTCCGCCACCGGGGTTGATCAGACCTACCCGGATGATTTCACGCCTGCCCTGAGAGACCTGGAGTCGGATCCGGATTACCAGGGCTGGGTTCCGCCCGAAATTCCCTCTGACACTCTGGCTTTAGACGTCCTTTCCGCCGGGATGCAGATGGCTGCTGAAGTGCCTGTCATCCTTGTAAATGAGCCCATGCTGGTGAGTGAAGGCAAAAACAGCGATATTCGTTATAACTATTATTATCCCCGCTGGGTCTACGATCAGTACCGGCAAATCCTTGGCGCAACATGTGAGGCGGAAGGATGGACTTGCCTTGATCTCTGGGACGCCGTTCCGCAGGAATTTTTCACCAACAGTGCCATCCATCGCAGCCCACAGGGCGAACAACTATTTGCCTTACGCCTGATTGAATCCGGCATCTTACCATGATGGTTGGCAATGCACTCTACTCCTTCCTTATTCACACCTCCAAAACCCACCCTTAAAAAGGGAAACCTTAATATAATTGGAAAGATCCGAACTATTTAAAACCCAAGTATGACACCTGATCAGCAACCTTCCAATGGCTTTGTTTTTCAAAGGGTCTCCTTTTTCCTGACCCTGGCATTTACCCTCCTTCTGCTTTTTTTCGGCAGCAGAGAGCTTGGAAAACATGTTTCATCACAACCCACACCTTCTCCAGCCCAATTTTCCGGCACCCAATTCGCAACGCCGCCAGGATCAGTGGCTGCGCGGATTCCCTCATCCTCTCCCACGGCATCAAGTGGAGGAGAAACACCAGCATTCTCCTCCCTTATGGGGGCTGCTCAAGTCTCCAGCCCTCAGCACACTGAACTGGCATCCACCGCTGAAGCAGCAGGAATGGATCCAACGACGATCGCTCCTACGCTACCATTGGAGGAAAATTTCTGGATGGAATTACCCATCCTTCCTGAAACCATCTCGGATGTGGTTCGTGAGACTTACCAAAAGGGGAGAGAGTTGGGAAACGACCCAAGAATCTTTACCCGGGTTGGAGATTGTGCCAGCCGATCACCAGACTTTCTTGACGGGTTTGATGAAAGCTACAATCTGGGGGATTACGCGTATCTTCAACCCACCATTGATTACTTTAAGGGTGCTTTCAGCCGTCCAAGCCAGGCAGCCAAAGCCAGCTTGAATTCATCAAGCATGTTCACTTCCATCTGGAACGGAGATCAATGCCTTGCCGAT
Organism: Anaerolineaceae bacterium; assembly: GCA_018056725.1. Classification (GTDB taxonomy): domain Bacteria; phylum Chloroflexota; class Anaerolineae; order Anaerolineales; family Anaerolineaceae; genus UBA6107. Next base: position 7,014 of record JAGPFF010000010.1, on the reverse strand, counting down.
GAACATCTCCTGGAATGCCAGTATCGACTGGACCACCCCAGCTTTGCGATCATCTCCCTTGGTTCCAATGAACCCTACTTCCAGCTTCAAGACCCGCAGCGTTTTGAAAGGAACATGCGCGCGATCATCGAGCTTAGCCTTGAGAAGGGCATCGTTCCAATATTGGTGACCAAGGCTGACAACCTGGAGGGGGATAATTCCATCAATGCCACCATTGCCCGTTTGTCTATTGAATACGAAATTCCCCTGTGGAATTTTTGGCGGGCAACCCGCCCATTGGTGGATCACGGATTAGGAAAGGATGCGGTCCATTTGAATTCATGGTCCAGCACCCGTTTCACCGACTTCACCAATCCGCACAGCCTCAAATACGGAAAGGAAGTTCGTAATTTGAATGCCATTCAGGTTTTGGACTTTCTGCTGCGCGAGTTCGAGGTTCCTCTGGATAGCCATTAATAGCTGAAAAACCATCCACCAGCCTGTTAAACTTCACTTCTTCCTTGTCGTGATTATTCAATACCCTAAAAGGAGAAGCGTCATTCTTTCGGGCACTTCCTGGTAAGAGGGGGTCGAATTTCAGCGAGGGTTATTTGATAATCCCGCACACATTGAGAAATTCTGCCCGCAAGGATGGATCATCGGCATAAACCCCGCGAAAGACAGTAGTACGGGTGGCAGGCGAGATTTCGCGTACACCGCGCATTTCCACGCACATGTGCTTGGCACGCATGAATACTGCCACGCCGTGAGGCTTCATCAGCGCCTCAAGCGTATCGGCAATCTGATAACCGATGCGCTCCTGCACTGCGAAACGCTTGGTGTACAAACGCACCAGCCGGGTCAGCTTGGAAATCCCTAAAATCCGTTCATCAGCCACGTAACCCACATACGCTTCACCATAAAACGGAAAGACATGATGTTCACAAAGCGAATGAAAATGAATGGGACCTTCAATCACCTGGCTCAGACGGCAATCCGGTTCACCGCGGCATTCCCGTGGGAAAGCTTTGATCAATTTGGGATCCCCCTCATAACCGCTGGTTGATTCCAGCAGAGCTTCGATGAATCGTCGCGGGGTCTCTTTGGTCGAAGGCGTGGCAATGTCCATCCCCATCGCGGTAAAGATCTCCGCCATATAACCCTCGTAGCGTTTGAGATCTTCAGGAGTAATCTGGCGTTTGTTTAACTGGAGAAGTTCATCCAGGCTGAAATCGTCAACAGAAGGTTCGGTCATTGAGTATTATTCCTTCCTCATAAGTAAGATTTTCTTATTATATCCGTACTCTTGTTGAAAACGAACCAAAATTCATAAGTGAGGAATTGGCGCTATACTGGAAATATGGAAAAGTCCGCTATTGTAATTCCGCAAGAGGAATTGAACTTTACGTTCATCCGCTCTTCGGGTCCGGGTGGGCAGAACGTGAACAAACTTGCCACCGCGGCTCAATTGCGTTTCGACATGCGCAATTCTCCTTCGCTGCCGGAAGACGTGAAACTCCGTCTCCTGCAACTCTCCAGTCAACATCTCACTAAAGAAGGTGTGCTGGTCATCACCGCCCGCCGTTATCGCGATCAGGAACGTAACCGGCAGGAAGCCATTCGACGCCTGACGCACCTGATTGAGCGGGCATCTGTTCCTTCAAGGCTGCGCGTGCCGACCCGCCCCACCCGTCATGCGCAAGAGCAGCGCCTCATCCAAAAGAAGCGTTATAGCGAGCGAAAACGCGCACGTCACACGGATTTCTCCAGCGGTGATGAGTAATTTTTCATTCTTTTCCCCTGTTTTAAGATACCTGCAAACGGAAATAACCTATAATGGGTAAATAGGCTTGTTCACTTGAAAGGATAAAGGAGATAACTATGTGGTATTACACCCTCAATAATCAGCAAGTCGGTCCAGTGGATGAAGAGGAAATCAAGAAGCAGATCGATGCCGGCGTCATCACCCACGCAACTCTTGTCTGGACGAGCGGCATGCCCAACTGGCTGCCCATCGGTCAATCATCCCTTGCCAGCCTGATGGGAGCCGTGCCCCCACCGGTCAGCCAGGTGGTATCAGCTCCTGTGGTTTATGAAGATCCTGAGATCACCAAAATCAATAACTTGTGGATGTGGTTTTGGATCAGTCTCATTGCAACGGTCGTTTTTGGCTTGGGTCTGATCGCAGCCACAGTGCTCTTTTTCATCATCTTCCACAAAGCCTGGAAGCTCACCGAACACGAAGGCAGCCGCGCCAATGCGGATGCTGCCACTGCCTGGTGCTTTATCCCGGGTTGGGGGTACTACTGGGTGTTCCCGGCTTTCCGAGGTCTTGCCCGCGAGTTCAATGCTCTGTTCGATAAGCACAATATCGTGATGGAAAAGATCGATGTCAAAATTCCCACCTGGATGCTCATTTGTCTCTTTGGCAGCGTCGTAACATTTGGAGTATCGCTCATCCCGTTTATCGTGCTGTGGATCATCTACACCAAGAAGATCAAAGAGGCTTATATCGCGGTCTATCAGGCTGGCAAGTAGAACTCGTTATCCATCAGATAGACCCCGCCATCTTCGCGGGGTCTATTTTTCACTGCTGGTTCTTAAACTCAAACCCCCGCCTTGCGGCGGGGGTGTCGTAAATTGAGCCTTCCCTATCACGTTTCACAACGCCACCTTTGTTTTTGCAGTGGCAGTCCACTTCCCCCTTTTCAGACTTTGCCGGACTCTAAAGGCACTAATGCGCTGTGTATGTGTCGGGTCCTCAAGGTATTACCGTGCTTTTTCGTATTGCTGTTCTACAAAACTCCAATTTACCACCGTCCAAAACGCCTTGATGTAATCCGGTCGGCGGTTCTGATAATTGAGATAATAAGCATGCTCCCACACATCCAGCCCCAGAATGGGCACGTGATGATCCATGAGCGGGCTATCCTGATTGGCTGTGGAATAAACCTGGAGTTTCTTCTCACCATCCACCACCAGCCATGCCCAACCGGAACCAAAACGGGTAGTTGCTGCCGTGGTGAATTTTTCGACAAAAGCATCTACTGAACCAAAGGTTTTCTCAAGCTCTTTCAGCAGCCCGCCAGCGGGTTCTTTCTTCCCGCCCGGAGTGAGAATTTCCCAAAAAAGGCTGTGATTGGCATGTCCACCGCCATTATTCCGGACTGCAGTTCGAATCGCCTCCGGAACTGAATTGATGTCTTTCAGGATTTCTTCGATGGATTTTTCTGTCCATTCCGGAGCAGACTCGAGGGCTTTATTCAAATTGGTGACGTAAGTGGCATGATGCTTATCGTGATGAATTTCCATGGTGCGCGCATCGATTGCCGGTTCAAGTGCATCGAAAGCGAATTTTAGAGGTGGTAGTTCGAATAATTTGGTCATCGTTTCCCTTCCCGAAACTTAATTTGTATAATTAAGATGATATTACTCTTATTACAAACCAAAGTCAAGTATTATTTATTAACTTTTTATTAATTATTTTGAGTATGTAAGAAATGAAGTAACAGCAGAATTCCCCCCTTTTTCATTTTGCTGATAGCGATCAGACCCTGTAGATTAACTTTTTTCGGACTTAACATCTTCCGGGGAAGTTTCCCTTCCAACCTCCATCAACCCAATTCTTGCACCCAACCATAATATGATTATTTTCTAGAAATAATTTACTCACAAGCCCGCCTTTGGGTCAGATTTTTCCATAAGTTCGTTGAAATTCAAGACAGAGTTCTCCTTCGCCCATTAAAGCCTCAAAGAGAAAAGCGAATTTCGGCGTCACCCTCAAGGAAAGTAAAATTTGCGTACAGGTGGCCGGTTGGATATACTAGTTTTATAGATGGGATCACAACCATCCGCGTTGGTAATTTCCGGGAGGATTTTCACCCCGGGATTTTTTGAGGAGAATTCTCGGTTGAGGTCGATAAAGATTCTACGGGGTTCCGGGTGGGAACAGTCTGCCATTCCATCAACCGGTATATGATACTCTCCCCTCGAAAGACAAAAAACACCTTGTTTTGCCGAAATAATTCAGGAGGAACGGATGAACAAGCTCTCTTTGCCCGGAAGAACCAAACCTTACCTCATGGCGCATCGCGGTAACCGGGTAGTTTCCCCCGAGAACACGCTGGCTGCCTTTTCACGTGCCTTCCTTGAAGGGGCTGACATGCTGGAAACCGATCTCCACCTCAGCGCGGATGAGGTTTTTATGTGCATTCACGATGGCACCGTCGACCGCACGACCAATGGAACGGGGGCGGTGAGTGAAAAAACACTTGCTGAATTAAAGTCGCTCAGCGCATCCAACGGATTTGCCGGGTTTGAGGAGCAGCGAATCCCCACCTTGAAGGAAACTCTTTCCATCCTACCAGCGGATGCGGGTCTTGCCCTCGAACTCAAAACCGATCGCTTTCTGGAGCGCGAGGTCTGCCTGCGCCTGGTACAGGAACTGCGGGATGCCGGGGTATTGGCGCGCACGATCGTGCTTTCCTTTTCCCTGCCGCGGCTGCAATCCGTAAAGGCTGTAGAGCCCACCCTGCCCATCGGGTGGATCACCATGACCCGGATCTCGCCGCACCCTCAACCTGAAGTGCTTGGTCCATTTTGGCCGGCACTCTTTCTCAATCCTTTCTTCGTTCGGAAAGCTCACCAACGGCAGCAATTGGTTTGTCCGCTGGATCCTAAGCCGGATTCTCGTTTGGGTTATTACAAGAAGCTTGGCTGTGATGCCCTTGTGAGTGATGATCCGGGTGCAACCAGAGAGGCTTTAAATCGTATATCGTATAAAATCTCCGATAACGATTGAGGTAAATGGATGGAACAGCAACCTAAACGGACTTCATTCTTCTGGCCAATTCTGCTTATTGGCGCAGGTATCCTTCTGCTTTTGCGCAATCTTGGTTTTTTACAGAATTTCAATTTTGGTTTCCTGCTCCAACTTTGGCCGCTTTTGTTGGTGGTGATCGGTCTTGACCTCATTTTCGGACGGCGTTTTCCATGGGCTGGCGCCGTGATCGGCTTGTTCACCATTGGCGCGGTGGTTGCTCTCTTTTATTACGCACCAGCACTGGGGATTAATTCCCCTCCAAATGTTAAGACCGAAATTATCTCCACGCCATTAGGCAACACTGAAAAGGTAGCGTATCACTTCTACACTTCCAACGAGCCGGTTGGGATCAAAGCCCTCGCTGATTCAACGGATTTGATCTATGCCACCCTGGTTCACCGTGATGAGCTGAATTTTACCGTAGAGGGGGACGCAGAAAAGACGGTTACGCTGAGCGAGTCCACCTCTTCTGAGAATCTGTTTTCCTTGGATCTGGGACAGACCGGTCTTAAATGGGAGATCGGACTTCATCCGGATGTGCTCACCGCGCTCCACCTGGAAGGTGGATCAGGCGCACTTGATATTGATCTGCTTGGGATTGAATTGGAATCCTTTTCAGCGCTGTTAGGTTCCGGTGCCACCAAGCTTACCCTGCCGTCTTCAGCCACAGCCTATCCAGTTGAAGTGACCAGCGGATCAGGAGCGGTGACGATGATCCTGCCTGCTGCGACGGAGATGACACTCACGCTCATCAGCGGTAGTGGCGCGGTCAATGTGCTCGTCCCGCAATCCTCCCCGCTTCAAGTGATAGTGCTCGATGACGGATCGGGCAGTTTTCACCTTCCGGCTGATCTTGGGCTGGTGAATGGCAATGGCTCTTTCAGCAATGACACCTGGCAGTCTCCTGATTTTTCAGCGGCATCCCCGAAGCTGGTGATTCGAATTGTCGGTCGAGGTTCCGGCAGCATTTCGATTAACCGCACAATCCACTAACCCGTTTTTTTAATGATCGATCCCCTGTCAGCGGGGATCTTTTTTGATATAATCTTATTGAAAACAATTTTCAATAAGGAGTTGTCGTGGACAGAACCGAGGAGTGGATAAAAATTTTACGGCGCAACGGCTGCCGGATTACCGCGCCTCGGAGAGCTATTCTTGATGTCATTACCACCAGCCCCCGCGCCTTGCAGCCCGGGGAGGTCTTTGAGCTTTGCCGGCAAAAATCACCCGGGATTGGTCTGGTGACGGTATACCGCACCCTTGATCAGCTTGAAGCCCTCGGACTGATCCAGCGCATCCATCGTGAAGATGGCTGCCACATGCTTATGCCTGCTCCCGCCGGTCATGAACATTACCTGGTTTGCACCGGCTGCGGGCTTACCATCCTCTTTAAGGGGGATGAACTCGAAGGGCTCTTCAGCCGGGTGGAAGAAGGCACCGGATTCCAGGTTCGTGAACATTGGTTGCAGCTTTTTGGAACCTGCCCACAATGCCGGGAGAATGAATCGCCAGTCCAATCAAAAATCAAATGAAAAAACTTACCCCTTTCGCTTTAATTCTTCTCGTTATACTGTTGCTCCTCTCTGCCTGTACCGGTACCCGCAGCGCTCCTTCCTCGTCTGAACGTATCCCCGTCGTCGCCACAACGACCATCCTGGCAGATGTGGTCAGCCGTGTGGGTGGCGATCAAGTTGCCATCACCACCCTGGTCCCGCCTGGTTCAAACGAACATGAGTACCAACCCTCGCCGCAGGACATCGCCGCTGTTGCCGATGCCGCGCTCGTCTTTGAGGTGGGGTTGGGTCTTGAAGAGTTTATGAGCACTGTCATTGCCAATGCCGGTACTCAGATTCAGCCTGTCATCGTCTCCGATGGCATTGCCACCCGCGAATTCACGGCTAACGCTGATGAACATTTTTCCGCAGACCCTCACGTCTGGATGGATCCTGCCAATGTGGTGATCTGGGTGCAAAATATCGAAGCCGCTTTGACCTCTTACGACCCTGCTCATAAAGACCTTTATCACGCCAACAGCACCGCCTATATCGCAGAACTGAAAGCACTCGACCAATGGATCACCGATCAAGTGGCGCAAATACCACCTGAAAACCGAAAGATAGTCACCGATCATATGCTTTTCGGTTACTTCGCTGAAAAATATGGGTTCACCATCGTGGGCGCGCTGATTCCCTCCTATAGTTCGGTTGCCGAGC
>JAGPFF010000081.1 GCA_018056725.1 Anaerolineaceae bacterium | reverse complement strand
GTTAAAATAGAAGAAGCCTCAGATTCAGAATAGATCTCCAATCGTCATCCAGTGACTCGGGCTGATTCGCTGGAGAAAGGCAGATGATCAACTGCAATCGTCCGCAAAGGAACTGAAAATGGATAGGGATAAAACCTGCAGCTTTGATGCGATCATCATTGGAGGTGGGCTGGCAGGTCTCACAGCGGCTGCCTTCCTGTCAAAGGGAGGGCTAAAAGTTCTGGTTTGTGAACAGGCTTCTCAAGTGGGAGGGTTGTTCAATTCTTTCTCGCGGTCAGGCTATCTGTTCGACGGTGGCATCAAAGCAGTTGAAAACAGTTCAGTCATGATGCCGATGCTGGCTCAACTTGGCTTACTGCAACAAATTCAATTTTACCCAAGCCATACTGCCCTGATTACTGGTGGTCACGTGAATGTTATTCGCCATTTCGATGATGTGGAAGGATACTTCCGCCTCTTGAGTGAATTCTTCCCTGCGGAGCAAACCGGGTTAAGCCAAATCCTTCAGGACACAAAAAGGGTCTACCAGTTGATGGATGGATTTCTGACCTTTCCAATTCCTTTCTTTGACCTGCCAGAAGCTGGAAATGATGCGCGCGAAGGGTGGTTCAAAGAGAATGGTTCCTTACTGACCCGTCTACCGCGGGCAGCTTCTCTGATGCGTCAGGAGCTTCGCCCCTATCTGGCGCAGCATCTCCACAATCCAAATCTGATCAATTTACTCAGTGACCTCTTTCCCAATGGCACCAGTGTTTTCTTCGGTCTGGGATACTTTCGAATGTTCCTTGATTATTTTTATCCCCATGGCGGCATTAAGGTCATTCCCCAGACACTGGCAGAGGCAGTGCAAAGATGGGGTGGTAAAATCCGGCTGAAAACACGGGTAGAGCAGGTACTCCTCGATGGAAAGCATGCATCAGGCGTTCGGCTGGCAAATGGCGAGGAAATCCATGCACGGTATGTTATCGCTGCCAGTGACCTTTCACAGGCTTTGACACAGCTCGTGCCTGAAACTTTGCTCCCCAGGAAGTTTGATCGTAAATTGCGATCCGCCGATGTCTCGCACTCCGTGTTGAATGTCTTTCTGGGTGTTGATAAACCCGTTGAGAGTCTAAACTTCCAAGGTTGTTCGCATATCTTCTATCATCCTGATCTGGTCGGCATCACAGAGGAAGATCGTATTTCGCTTCCAGACTACTTCGCGCGTGTACCCCAGGAAATTTCCATCCCGTGCGTACATCAGCCTGAACTGGCTCCTCCAGGTAAAACCGGCATTATTATCAGTGCTATGACATCCTGGCAGTATGGTACCGGCTGGGAGGGAGGGTCTTCAAACTACGATCAGATGAAAGATATATATGCCAGGCAGCTGATCAGCAGCCTGGAGAAGTTTATTTCCGATCTCACGGAGCATATCGAAGTTTACGATTCAGCAACCCCGTACACAATAGCAACACAAACCTCCAATACTCATGGAGCGATCATGGGATGGTCTTACCATCGCCAGCGGACATTCTCGCGAGGTAACTTTTTGCAAATGCGTTCAAGCGTTTACACACCCATTCCCGGATTACTGACTGCCGGACATTGGGCGTATTCGCCAGGGGGATCGCCTGTGGCTGTGTTGACCGGAAAACTGGCAGCCGAAGCCATTTTGAATGGCAAAGATTAGAATGGAGACCATTCATGAAATTAATGGGTGACCTGATTTTACGTGAACATTATGATGTAATTGTAGTTGGAGCTGGATTGGGTGGAATGACAGCAGCCAGCCTGCTGGCTAAACAGGGACTCTCTGTCTTGATGATTGAACAACAGGGAAAACCTGGTGGGGCCTGCACATCGTTCAAACGGGAAGACCACGTTCATGATGTCGGGGCGGCGATGCTGTATGGCTTTGGTGAAAAAGGATTTCGACCTTTCCACTTTCTCATTAACGAACTTGAAGAGCCTATCGAGATCATTCCTCATTCCACTCTAGCCCGAATGAGTTTTGAGGGGCGTGAAATTATCTTCTGGCCCGATTTAAATAGATTTATGGAAGAATTGGCAGATTTATTTCCAGATGAACGAGAGGGATTACAACAATTTTATTCTGATCTCTACAAGATGTATGAAAATATTGTCATCAAAAACGAGGTGATCGTTCCGCCCTCTGAATTTTCACCCCGTCAGGGCTTGCGCCGCCTGATCAGCGATCCATTCTCCCTGATAAAAATGCAGAAGCTTTTATCCACCAGCACAATGGACCTGCTGAAGAAGTATTTTCATTCTCCAGAGTTGATAAATTTCTACGATAAACTCTGTTCAGCCTATGCGTACACCACTGCAGAAGAAACTCCGGCAGTACTGGCAGCCACCATGTTTATCGACAATCATGTTGGAGGTGTGTATTTTCCGGCAGGTGGCGCACAAATGCTGCCCAACACCATCGAAAAGGCTTTCGAGAGATATGGCGGTCAGGTGATTTACCACCAGCTTGTGGATGAGATTCTCATCAAGAATGGGCAGGCTTATGGAGTAAGGCTGCAGAATGGAACAAAAATCTATGCTGATCGGGTGATTGCCAATGCGACTGTCTGGAATATCTATGGGCATCTGGTTCGCCCAGAGCACATCAGCCAGGAGCGGCTTCAATGGGCGCAATCCTTGATTCCCACGTTTCCAAGCATGACCCTCTACATGGTCGTTGATCGTAATGCTATTCCAAAAGACTACTATCCCTGGGAAATCTTCATTGAAAACCGAAAGGTGATTGATTCCTCTGATTTGACCCTCTATATCAATTCTCTCGTTGATTCAACTCTATGCCCGCCCGACGAGCTTGTGGTGATGGCAATTGCCCCCAACCTCTGCACTTGGCCGCGTCCAAATGATGATGACTACCATTCGGAAGAATATGAAGCTCAAAAGCAGCATGAAGCGGATCGCATGATCCATCAGATTGATCAGCATATTCCAGGCTTCAGCCAGCATATTCGCTCGATTCTCATTGGCACTCCGACGACTATTGAGCGGTATCTGCTAAAAAATGGCGGAGCAGTCGGCGGTCCAAAAAACCAGATTGGTCAGGAAATGTTAAAGCGCTTGCATGCCCGCAGTGAATGGAAGAACCTGTACTTTTGTGGTGACTCCACAGTAATGGGAACTGGCGCCCCCGCTGCAGTGGTTTCTGGAGTCGGGGCAGCAAACGTCATTTTGCGCGACTTGCACAAAGCGGAGTATGATGCTCATCCATTTTCCAAAAAGTATGTCCACTTTGTCACCCCTCCTTATCAAAGGGTAGATTTTAACCCTGGAACGTCGGTTTCCATGGAAAATGCATTTCTGGCTGCAGCAAAATGTCAGGGCTGCCAGGAACCAGAGTGTGTAAAGGGCTGCCCGGCAGGCATTGATATTCCCGGTTTTCTCCGTCGTATGGAGGCGAAAAACTATGCCGGCGCAGCACGATTAATCCGAGAGAAACTCCCCTTTGGCGAAACATGCGGTCTTACCTGTGCAGCAGACAGGCTTTGTCAGCAAAACTGTTACCGCCGTGAATTTACAGGAAAACCAGTGAACATTGCAGAACTTCAGCAATGGGTGTGCAAGGAGTCAGGGGATGAAGGTTGGCCAAGGAATCATAACTCTCACCCTCTTCATGCTGTTGCTGTCATCGGTGG
>JAGPFF010000080.1 GCA_018056725.1 Anaerolineaceae bacterium | reverse complement strand
AATCCTACCGGCGCGACATCCAGTAGCAGCCGGTACCGCTCTTCGCTTGCCAGAAGTTCACGTTCCGCTTTTCGCCATTCCGTAATGTCCCGTGTGGTACTCAGAACATGCGGCTCCCCATTAAAAATAATCATTGATGCCGTAATAAGACCATCCAGAATCCTTCCATTTTTGGTATGAAACCGTGCCGGGTATTCCTCAATATGCCCAAAGCGGTTGATGGCATCGTTGATCGCCAGCAAATCATCAATGTTTTCCCAGATATCAATATCTTGTATACGCTTCCCAATTACTTCTTCTGCCGAATACCCAACACGCTCTGAGAAATACTGATTTACTGAAACGATGACGTCATTATCATTTCGGGTAATCATCAAGGCATCCGGCGAGGTGAGGAACGCTTTACGAAACTTTTCCTCGCTGGCGCGTAAGGCTTCTGTAATCTGTACCTGTTCCTCTAAATACCTGGTACGGTTTTGCCGCCAGAGCAAGCCCATGAGACTTCCCACTGCCACCAGTACTGCCCCGTACATGGCAACGATCTGCCATAATCGTGAGCGAATTGGTGCCATGACTTCCTCTCGGTCAATCCGCGAAACAATAAACCAGGGCGAATCCGGAATAGGCGCAATGGAACCAATAACGGGTTGATTCCGGTAATCCAAACCTTCTATCACGCCAAACTGCCCCATGATCGCTTTTACGGCGAGCACATCGCTTTGTTCCAGAGAAATTCGCAGCTTCAACGGATCCGTTTTGTTATAGCGCAGAGGAGACAAATATAGAACGTCATTACCAGCTTTTTCGACCAACAATGTCTCAGCAGTTTCACTCGGAACAGGCCATTCCTGCAAATAAGAGTATAACCACTGAGCAGGGTTTATTTCCAAAACCAGCATTCCTAAAGGAGTCCTATCATTTTGATCAAAATAAAGCGGAACCAGGATTCCAAGATAAGGGCGTTGATCTTCATGGAGATGGAAATCCATCCAAGAAATCTCCCCTGATACCAGCAATTCCGGTTCTTTTTCAAGTAAATGGGCAGGGACGTAGGTGTCAGTAGAGGGTGAACTAACGAGAACCTTCCCCGATCCATCAATGACGAAAACCCGATTGTACTTGAGTGAATTTTTAATAGAATCCACCCACTCTTGAAGCTGGCGGGAAGATTGATTCTCCCCGGGTGAATTGATACCATCCTTCACCAGTTCCACAAACAGTGGGTTGTCCTTTATTAATTGCGCATCACTAAGCCGTTCTTCCCGCCATTCTGAAATCCCTTTCACTTTTAAACTGGTAATAGTCTGCAACTGATCCTTTGCCTGTTGTTGCGAATGGCGGCTATAGGAACGAAAGGAAAAATAACCTGCGATGCCAATTCCAATGGCTAGCAGAGTAAAAAAGAAAATAAAATAGGCAAGAGAGAGCCGGTCAAAGCCTTTCCTTTTACCATTTTCAGGTTGAGCGATGGTTTTTGGGGTTTCTCTTAGAAAGTCAAAACGCAGTATGGCAAGACCATACATCAAAGCGCTTATTCCAATTCCAGGAATGAAAGGGTTTAATTTTAGTTGCGTAAAAAAACCAAAAAGAGGAAGGATGATGACAATCGCGCCAGCGATCGCTCCGATGGCGAGTAACAGAGCCTGCCCGGTAAATTCTTTTTTTCTTTGCCAGGCAGTGACAAAAATCACAACGCTGCCACCCAGCATAAAAATAAAGCCATAAAACGTGTGCACCAGATACCAAATACCAGGAACCCTGGCGCTGATCATTGAGATCCAATAGCCATCTATTTGGTAAAAAAGTACATCTTTAAGGACCCAGATATGCCAGTATGGATTTGTCCACACCATCACCTGGGTAATAACGGGTACCACGCACATCAATGCAATCAGGCGATTGGATAGCCACTCCGAGTGACCGTGATAACGCATTGCGAAAACCAGAAAAAAGACCGGCAAAAAAGCATTTGGCAGGAAACGAAGATTAAACCAGAATGCCGCCTCTTTCGTTCCAGAGCTGACCATGGATAAGATTTCAAAAATCGTCACCGTGAACAGACAAACAGCAACCAGAGTAAAGGCGCGCACGCCGGGCAATGGTGCGTTTCGCCAAGACACCCAGAAGAGGAATCCGCTGATCACAAGGGTCAACAGGATAAGCAGGAAGTAAATGCTGACAGCCCAATTCATTTACGGTTCTACTCCGGTCTTACAGGAAGGTACAACGTGACACACGTCCCTTTCCCCTCCGTGCTTTCCAGTTCCAGTTTGCCGCCATTGACCTCGACCAATCGTTTTGCGATCGGCAAACCGAGCCCAATATGTCGGGGTTTAGTGGTAAAAAGCGGTTCAAATAGATGTTCTTTTTGGTCCGCTGTAAAGCCACAGCCCTCATCTGTAAGCTTTATCAGTACCATCGGCTTCTGTTTCTCCATACAATTCTTTACCCTGATAGAAATCGTTCCTCCATTTTCCATTGCTTGATAAGCATTATCCAGCAAGCGCGCCAAAACTTGTTCAATCTGGTCTGCGTCAACAAAAACAGGTTTAAGGTCACGAGCAAATCTCTTGTTTAGCAGAATCTTTTCTGGAATCGGACTAAGTTTGATCGATTGTTCCACGATTTCTTCGCTGCTGGAAATATAACGGTCACCTGCCTGGAGGTTGGAATAATTTATGAGGTCCGAAAGAATACGGACTGCCTCCTGGCATTCACGATCCATAATCTTAAGGTATTCGCTTACTTTCTCATCCATTGGCTCGAGTTTTAAACGCAGGAAATAGACGGAATTGGAAATGACTCCCAGCGGATTGCGCAATTCATGTGCCACTGCACTTGCCAGGCGCCCGAAGGTTGCCTGTCTTTCCTGTCGTAAAACCTGCTCCTGTGCTTGAATCAATTCCGCCGTGCGTTTTTTAACCTCGCCTTCGAGCTTTTCGCTGTACTCTTTAAGTGCCTGATCCGCCTCCATTCTGGCTGTAATATCGCGGGCAATCCCCTCGAGCGCAATTAACTGACCAGCAGAGTTATAAACAGGTGAACTTCTATCTTCAATCCACACCATCTTTCCATCCTTGCGCCTCCAGCGCAGTAAAAGAGGTGAAGAAAAATCAACGTTTCCAGTCTTGATCTCTTCCAAAAACTGCTCGTCTTTTTCCAAGATAAATTCTCGCGCCAGGTTACCATCAGCATAAAATTCTTCCGGCGAAAACCCGGTAAGTTCAGTCGCTGCCGGGCTGACGTAATCAAAACCTGGTTCGGGAAAAAAGTGAAAACGATAAATCAAATCCTGGACGTTTTGAACCAGACGGTGAAATCTCTCTTCGCTGGCATCGAGAGCAGCCTGCTCTTTTTCAAGCTGGTTCCGATGATAGGCATTTTGCAGCGTTGGAACCAACTGATACAGGTATCCGGGATTTTTAATTAGATAATCTGCCGCACCAAGTCGCAACGAACTAATCGCCACTTCTTCATCTCCCTGACCGGTGACGATAATCACCGGGGGGTGATCCTCCTGTTGATTCAACTCCCTTAATACTTCTAACGCGTTCACTCCCGCCAAACGATAGTCCAACAGGATGACATCCCATTTATTTACGCCAGTATTGAGCTTCATCAAATCCAAAACAGCTTTCCCATCTTTTACGACTTCAAGGTGGATGAAAGGTGCA
>JAGPFF010000044.1 GCA_018056725.1 Anaerolineaceae bacterium | reverse complement strand
TGGAAGGCATGATGACTCTGGCATTAAATACTTTGGGAGTTGAACTTGAATCCGCTGCTATTCTTACTCTTGCCTTTCGAGCGATCACTTTTTGGACCCCATTTTTTTTGGGAATGGTCGCCTTCCGTACACTTCTAAACAAACAAAAGGAACCAGCTTTATAAACTTTTTATTCACATTGCGATTATTAATCCTCATTAAATCGAAGAAAATATAGTAAGGAAGAATCATATCCGCATCAACAAAACAATCCTTGGGCCTTGGGACACCCTGCGCTGAATTGGCTTGCAGAAAATCTGCCTGCCTGGGTCACCCCTGACCATCTGCCTGGACTAGGATTGTTCGCGTCCCTTCTCGTTTTTTATCTTATTGTGCTACGAACTTCAATATGATTTTTCTTTGGCCTTGCGAGTTTCGGATTCCTCCTGAACTGGTTCGGAGATAGTTTGGATGGAACCCTGGCCCGCAAACGTAAGATCGAGCGGCCTTTATATGGATTCTTTATCAATCATCCAATTGATACCATCAGCACATTCCTGATTTTTTGGGGATTAAGGTTCTCTCCCTTTTTAAATATAGAATTGGCATTGATAACACTGATTGGATATTTGCTTCTATCAATTTATCCGTATCTATCTACCTATCAGTTTTCTATTCATTTGCAAGTTGCTTTTCCAACCATTTACGCACCGCAGCTAGAGATTCTGCGGTGATGGTGTGGCCCATGTGGAAGTTGTGATATTCCACATCCAGGCCATGATTCAACAGGTAATCACGTGACTGTTGCGACCAATCCAGCGGCATGCTCGCGTCCTCGAAACCGTGGGTCATCACAACCGGTTTACCTTTGATCCCCGCCAGGTTGATCGCAATATTAGACTGCATGGGCACGTAACCAGACTGAGCAATGACGCCAGCAATTCGATCAGGACGGGTTAGCAAAAATGACAGTGAAATCATGCTGCCCTGACTGAAGCCCATCAAAAAGACTTTCTTCGGGTCAATGGGATAATTTTCTAATAGTTCACCGATGAATATATCTAATTTTTTCAACGCTTGCTCAAGCAAATAGGGCTCGGGGCGGCCGAATTGCGTGACGGGGTACCAATCGTAAGCACCAGGAGCAAACACCACCGGTCCTCGCCCGCTAACCCATAGCAGATTTTCGGGTAAATGAGGCGCCAGCTCAATCAGATCGCGTTCGCTGCTGCCATGCCCGTGCAGGGCCAGGATGGCGGGGTATCGGGTTGATCCATTTTCGGGAAAGTAAGACGTGGGAAACTGGATCATGTGGTAAATGGATAGATTTGTTCGGCTTTCAATGTTTTTCATTTGTTCGCTTCCATTAGTTCAGCGGTGGTCAAGAGCAGGGCATTGTGAGAGGGGTCGTGCAGCAACAGGCCGTCAGCGCGGCGTTCATAATCGACCCCCTCTTCGCGGAGGATCTCTTCCATGCGCTCGATTTCTACCGCATCAGGCAGGTTGAAGCTGAAATAGGACAGCCCCAGGGCATCGTTGGGAGGTGGCGGTGCGCCTTCGCCCTGCCAGGTATTGAAGCCGATGTGATGATGATACCCTCCAGCAGAGACCATCCCCATCTGGAAGCTGCGTGCCACCCCCATATCATCGAATCCGAGCAATTCATGGTAGAAGTGACGGGTCTCATTCAGGTTTGCGACGAAGAGGTGGAAATGCCCCATACGCGTTTCTGCCGGTGCAGGCACATCCAGGCGGTCTTCTTTGCCAAGGTGGGAGAAGAGTGCTTCGAGGTCGAGCGGTTCACGCCCGTTGCTGGGCTTGCCATCCGCATGACGGGAGATGAACTCGCCATTCACGACTTCAGAAATCCCGTCCTCAGGCGACTCGCAATACAATTCGATGTTGTTCCCTTCCGGATCGTCCAGGTAGGTGGTTTTGGTCATCACATGATCCGTTGGGTAATTGGGCACGTGCAGGTTAAAAAGGCGAGCAACCACTCGGGCCAGCTCGCGGCGGTTGGGGAAAAGGATGGCAAAATGATAGATACCCGTCACACCGCGATATCTCCGGCCGTTGGGAATCTCGGTCATTTGGACGATATCCCTCCCCTCAACCCCCAGCCCGGCGCTTTTCCCGTTTCGCCAGTTCAATTTCAGCCCCAGCACTTGCTGGTAGAAAGGAAGCTGACGTTCGAGATCGACGACTTTGAGGTGAACGTGCCCCGGTCGGGTATTTGGGTGGATTCGCTGGGGCGCTATGGCTATGGGTTGCGGAATGTTCATGATGCTCTCCTCAGAACTTCTTGGACAACCTCCTCCGGCTGGATCGAGCTGCCAGTGACGAAGTTGTACGAATCTACGATCAGTTGAAAAACCACGTCTAGCTCTTCCTCATCGAGCGGGGTATAAAGCATGACCATTCCCTCGATGCCCAGGTAGCTGGCGATCGGGTGCGGCTCGCCCCAGCCTTTTTCAACAGCTTCACGGGCGCGATCCGGTGGTAACGAAAGATGCAGGCTACCATCGGGATGGATATGGGCAAATTCACGCCCGCTTACAATCACCTCGGGATGTGCCAGAGGAATTTTTTCATCTACCCAAAGTGCGCGCGCTCCAGGAACGGAGACGACCGTCGGGCGGTTTTGGACATTTGGCAGTGAGAAAGACCGCCGAAATAGTTCTGCATTGATCGTCGCCACCGGTTGGATGCCGATTTGTGCATGGGGCATCCCCTGGCGGGTGGGCGGCCTGGCGTGTTTACGCTCGAGGAATGAAGTTGGGTTGTTAGAATTCAATTTTATCTCCTACTTTCAAGCCCGTTCAGCCAGTCGTTGTAATGCCTGTTCAAATACCCTGTGAGATTGGGCACTGACAATGGCTGGCGTAGCGGTCATTCAGAATAAATTTCCATACAGGGCAATTGCGGTCGTCATGAGAGCTTGAAAGCGTTGCCCTTCGTTTCATCCTGGTGATGGATGGTTGTATATCAGAAACCCAGTTTCTCCTTCACCAGGACCATGGTGACCCGCCCGGGGATCACTTCCCGGTGGACGATTAGTATTTTGTTGACGCTGCTGTGCACCCCAACATCTTTCATCAGTCGGGCATCTTCCAGCGGGAGTGCATACTGGTACACGCGTTCAATACCTTCTTCAAGTGTTCGAACAATCTTTTGCGAACCGACTACCCAGATGACATGAGCTGCAGATGCAGCATAAGGTGCCAGTTGGCTGCCTGTGTTGGAGGCGATCACCACGCTCCCATCTTCGGTTACAGCTTGAACGCTGCCGATGATGTATTCTGGTACCGCGCCCATTTTGATCATCTCACGACTCTGCTTATCACGATCCATTTTGGCCAGCCGAACGCGGACTGAATTGAAGCGGTCCGAGTTGTCGACTATTTCATTCAATCCAAGTTCTTTCAGCGTGGTGGAACTGCCAAGGAAAACCTCCGCCCCCTCCGGTAATAGTTCCAGCAGTTTCGTTTGAGTCTCTTCGCCATTCGCGGCGATGATGGTGTGGATGCCGCGAGCCTCTAATGACTGAGCGGTGCGCTGGATTTGTGTGTCACTAGCCAACCGCGAATACTGTTCATTCGGGGTAACGGTGATATTTTCAATCTGAGTTGTCATTCGATAATCTCCTTGAGTTTGTTACGGTAAATTTTTGAAGCTGGGAGTAGGCTGGCGCGGGCGCCAAGCGAATTTCATCCGATCGTTGTGACTGATTGGTCACTTTCATAAGAAACAGGGCTAAAACCATGCTAAACGAGGCAGCCATTAAAACCAGAACAATTTGCAAAACATCTTCCATATTGACACTCCGTAAAGTTTATGATAAACTACAATAGTTGTTAATACAACATATGTTGTTTATTAAACATGTATTGTTAATTCTTGTCAATCACCAAAATACGAAAATTGTTGGATAAACGACGAAGGAGTTAAAATGTTGTCCAATTCAGTAATTGAAGATAAAATCGATCCCCGCATCAAGCGCACCCGTCTGCTTTTAGAAAGGGCTTTCTCAGAACTGCTTCATGAAAAGGATTTCAACTCTATTTCAGTCCAGGATATTACCGAACGAGCTGGAATTAATCGGGCCACGTTTTATGCTCATTTTCCAGATAAATTTGCCCTTTTCGAATTCAAAATCCGCCAGGAATTTAGGACGGAAATCGAAAAGCGCACATTGAATGCCTGCCACTTTAGTGAAGATAATTTGCGCGCTTTGATTCAGGCGGTGTGCGAATTCATTCGTGAAGCAAGCAGTCAATGTAAATCGCCGCGTGGTCAGTTTGAACCGCTTATGGAAGCTCAGGTAAAGGAACAAGTAAAAGGCTTATTCATGACATGGCTAAATCGAACCGAGTCAAGTATTCCTGCTGAGATCGCAGCAACAGCTGCGAGTTGGTCGATCTATGGACTCGCGCAATACTGGAATCACGCAAAGGAAAGAATGCCGTTATCTACATTCGTGGACCTAATCCTTCCATTGACCAATGCAAATTTGCTTCTAAATGAGGTAGACGTAAAACAAGATCAACGATAAGCAAGCGCTAGCAATCTGCCAGGAATTGGATTTTTCAAATACCTGTTCGCAACGCCTGGTAAATCTAATTGGAGGATTCCTTAATTTTGTCAAACCACTTGTTTTTGCTTAAATGACAATGTCAGTAAGCTCACAATCAAAAGCCAAATTTTCTCAAACCAGGGTTGAAGATATTTTAAATTACCAATTTGAAATAACGGGGCGCTATGCTCTCTTCCCGTTTTTTACGCTTAGCGATTGTATGCAGGTGGGGAGACTTTGTAAATAAATATCGAGTCTCACCTGGCGTTGGTTTCATTTTTTGAAGACTACCCAACAGGTTAATTTTGTAAATAATTTGACCGCCTCATAACCCTTAACACCAAGAAAGTCAACCACGGTGATGGTAGTTTCTTTTGTCCAAAATCCCATTCTTTCCAGGCCGTCCAAATGGATTCGGGAATAAACTGACCACTTGCATCTGATTTTTGATTTACTACAGCAAGCATTTCTTGCAAGCGGGGGTCTGATATAGCCGATGGAAATTGAGTTAAAACATCCAGGGTATTGCAATATATCGAACCAAATTAAGGATGCTTTGAGTTTATTTAAATCCGTTCCCATTGCAAAAAGATAATGTTTTTGTTCCCTTCTCTTTTCCCACATTCCTAAAATCATTTCAATACCTGTTCGGACAATCTGTGGATCAGCATTCGGAATCAATGCTAAAACTTTTAACATTTGCAAAGTGGCTAAGAGACAGGGATCTGCTTTGCGGCCTGGACCTCTAAATTTCCCCAAATCCGGAGCAACAGAGCAAGGCCACCCATTCTCACGAACCAAACTAACTAAATAATCTTTAGCTTTACGAATTCGTTCATCATTACAACTCATGCCAAATTTTAATAGAATGTAAAGCACTAGCGGGGCATCGCACAACATCCACGACCATTGATCCTCACCCGTCCCCCCATAGGTAGGATTTATATTAACCAAAACCTGAAATGGCCCTTCTTGTGATTGGTGTCTCAGAATTCTTTGCAAAATAAAATCGATCTCTGGATCTACCAAACGTAAACCTATATCAGCCAGAAAGACCAATTTGTGCAGAGGCATCTTTATGGTTATTTAAAATATCACCAGGCCAATTTGATACTTCCGTCATCAGGGCTTGAATTTGGGGTTGAGCGATCATCCGACGACGCGCCGTGAGAATGGCAGAATCATCTGGAAATTGGTTGAGTAATTCCAAGCGTGCATTATATTCTGTGCACGGGGATGAACACAATAACCATGATAATAATCTGTCTATTTCCATGGTAAGGCGCACTCCTTTCGTTGATTGAAATTGTAACATTTCATTTTTCCCACTTCAATCAGATGACAATTCCACACTACGAAACTTTCTTTGCATATGCGGGTTTTGCATCTTAAATTGTGCTTTGTATCAATTTAGGATGTAAAAAGTGACCGCTGGATTACAGGGTTTGATATGCCAAATGTTAACTTTACAGATCGATTGAAGTCTACCCGTGAATCTGCTACTCTTGGCGGCGGGCAGGAGAGAATCGATGCCCAACACACAAAAGGGAAAGCTACTGCACGTGAGCGTATTGAGAAACTGCTTGACCCGGGAACTTTTCATGAAATTGGATTATTTGCCACTCATAATGCAGTTGGCCTTGGCATGGAGAAAAGCCATCCGTACAGTGATGGCGTGGTCACCGGCTGGGGAAAAATTGATAATCGAATTGTGTACCTTTTTGCGCAGGATTTCACGATCATGGGGGGATCTGTTGGCGAGGCGCATGGAAAAAAGATCGCTCATCTTCTCGACCTGGCACAGCAAAACGGAGCCCCGGTAATCGGCTTGAACGATTCAGGCGGCGCACGGATTCAAGAGGGGGTCGCGGCATTGGCTGGTTACGGCGATATCTTCTATCGCAATGTCCGAGCATCAGGTGTAATTCCGCAAATTTCGGTTATCCTTGGGCCTTGCGCAGGTGGCGCTGTGTATTCCCCTGCCATCACAGACTTTGTTTTTATGGTTGAAAACACTGCCCACATGTTCATTACCGGGCCTGAAGTTGTCCGGGCTGTAACACATGAAGATATTAGCGCCGAAGAGTTGGGAGGAATTGAGGTTCATCGCAGTAAAAGTGGTGTGGCGCATTTTTATGCAGATAATGAGGATTCATTGCTACAGGGCGTGCGCTATCTCTTATCCTTTTTACCCTCAAATAATTTGATGGTCCCACCGCGAATTCAATCCACGGACGATTTAGGTCGGGCGACACCTGAGATCACGCAAATTATCCCGGAAAATCCCCAACAACCTTATAACGTTATCCGCGTTATCGAAGTTTTGGCAGATAATGGTGAGTTCCTTGAAATCCAGAGCAAATATGCGACCAATTTGGTGATTGGATTAATTCGGCTGGATGGGTATCCTGTCGGTGTAATTGCCAATCAGCCCGACACTCTGGCAGGGGTACTGGATATTAATGCCGCAGATAAAGGTGCCAGGTTCATCCGATTTTGTGACGCGTTTCACATTCCTTTACTCACCCTGGTGGACACCCCGGGATTTATGCCCGGTGTTGAACAGGAATCCGGCGGCATCATTCGCCATGGAGCCAAATTGATCTATGCTTATGCCGAAGCCACCGTTCCCAAGGTGTCTTTGATCCTGCGGAAAGCCTATGGTGGAGCTTATATTGTGATGAGTTCCAAACACCTGGGCAGTGACCTTAATTATGCCCTGCCCGGTGCGGAGATTGCCGTGATGGGCCCGGATGCTGCTGTGAATATCATTTTTCGTAAAGAGATCGAAAATGCAAAGAATCAGGATGAGAGAAAAAAAGAACTATCCCAGAAATATCGTGAAGAATTAGCAACTCCTTTTGTAGCTGCGGCCCGTGGATACCTGGATGATATTTTACAGCCCGAGGAATGCCGTTCGAGATTGATTCAATCCTTTGATATCCTTCACGACAAGCGTCAATCTGTTTCAAAACGGAAACATGGAAATATCCCGCTGTAATCGCAATAATTGAGGAAATATTCGATATGAAAAAACAAACCAAAATTCTCATAGCGAACAGGGGAGAAATAGCACTCAGAATTTTACGCACTTGCCGCGAAATGGGTATTCCAACGGTCGCAATCTTCACGAATACAGATGAGTTGGCATTACACGTCCGTTACGCAGATGAAGCCGTCTGTATTGGCGATCGGTCTGCCTACCTGAACTCTGAAAAGATAATCGCTGCGGCAAAAAAGACTCATGCCACCATGGTCCACCCTGGATACGGCTTTTTATCCGAAAACGCCGCTTTTTGCAGGGTAGTAGAAGCTAACGGCATGATCTTCATCGGACCTCGTCCTGAGACAATCGATCTCTTGGGCGATAAACTGGCATCGCGCGAGGCTGCGCAGAGAGCGGGATTGCCTGTATTGCCCGGCTCGGATAGACCTTTGCCAAAAGAGTTTCCGGTAGAATTGGCGATTCAGGTGGACTATCCTATTCTCGTAAAAGCCGCTGCTGGTGGTGGTGGCCGTGGTATTCGTCTGGCTCGTTCGAGCGATGAACTTCCTGAAGTCATTCAATTAGCCCGTCAAGAGGCATTGGCTGCCTTTGGAGACGATAGTGTTTTTCTCGAGTCCATGGTCCAGCAAGCCAGGCATATCGAAGTTCAGATCATCGGTGATGGAAATGGTAAAGTGGTTTGCCTGGGTGAGCGTGAATGCTCCATCCAACGGCGTCATCAAAAATTGATCGAAGAATCTCCAGCACCTAATCTTCCGGCAGTTACCAAAACCAGGTTGTATCAGGCGGCTCAACAATTGGGCAGTTCTTTGCGCTACCGGGGTTTGGGAACTGTAGAATTCTTGTTTGATAAACAAAATCAATTTCACTTTATTGAGGTCAATCCACGGATTCAAGTGGAACATCCTGTTACCGAAATGGTCACTGGGTTGGATCTTGTAAAAGAGCAATTAATGCTTGCAATGGGGAATTCGTTAATCATCGAACCAAAGGATGTGGAATTCCACGGTGCGGCGATTGAAGCGCGGATCCTCGCAGAAGATCCCTCCTGCGATTTCCTGCCTTCCACCGGTCAGATAAATTATTTACGCGAACCGGGTGGAATTGGTATCAGGTTGGACAGTGCCTTGTACCAAGGGATAGAAGTCACTGCTGATTATGATTCCTTGTTAGCAAAGGTGATTGCCTGGGGCGAGAACCGCAGCACCGCCATTCAACGGTTGCATCGTGCGCTTGACGAACTTCAAATCGGCGGAATCTCGACTGACCTCGAATTTCTGAAGCAGATCATTACCAGCCACAAATTCATCGAAGGTGATGTAGACACCACCTATCTCGAAGAGGTTAATTTACCACAACCCAATCAAAACCTTGAGCTTGAGAAAGAGATCGCTTTGGCAGCTGCGTTGTTCGCACAGCAGCAGCGTGAATCGAGGATTGAACCTCAGATGCAAAATTCAAGCACCTGGCAGCAAACAGCCTGGTCAGAACAGATGTAGCGTAACACGAGGTAAAAATGTCTTTATACTATATTACGATAGGAAAAAACGAATACACCGTCAACCTGGACAGCAATTCCATCCTAATTGACGGTAAACCAGTCTCGGCCGATCTGCAGACAGTCAATAAGCTTGGGCTGCACGTACTCAAGCGTGGGAAGAAAGCCATTGAACTTTATCTGAATTCAATGGATGCAGAAAATCTTGAAGTTCTGGTGGAAGGTCAGCGGCTGCTTGCCAGAGTGGAAACCCCTCAGAGGAGGATCTACCGGCAGGAAACCAAACAATCGAATTCCGAGATCGTTGCGCCAATGCCTGGTATTCTGGCCAACGTTTTTGTGAAAGTTGGATTTGATGTTGAAGAAGGCCAGACTCTGGCAGTTCTCGAATCCATGAAAATGCAAATGCAGTTGCGTTCTGCGGTTGCCGGCAAAGTCAAATCCATCTTTTTTACCCCAGGTGATCAGATCGAGAAAGGCGAAGAGATCATTTGTCTGGAATAACCGATATGACGACGCCACAATTTTCAGAAAAACGGTTCGTATCCATTCTTTCGATAAAGGGTTATCTATTTTATAGTATAGAAAATTAGCTGTCGAAATTATGTCGTGAATATTTATTGGTAGATAAATAAGCCCTATGCGTAAAACTCAATTCTAAACTCTAGTCCCGGGAGAAAAAGGTACTCCTGTCGGAAGTATATTTTTATTTCCCAAAAATGGTATTGGAGGATCGCGAAAAAAATGAATGGAAAAATGATCGCAGTGGTGGGTATGGGGGCAGTTTTACCGGATGCGTTTGATGTGCCGTCTTTTTGGAATAACATTGTCAATAACAAATACTCGGTGATTGACGTACCTGGAGATCGTTGGAATAGTGATCTGTACTATGACCCCGATCATTCTGCTGTCGATAAGACCTATTCCAAGATTGGTGCTTTTGTACGTGGATACCAATTTGATCCTCTTAAGAATGGATTGGCAATCCCGCCAAAACTTTTGGCAGAGATGGATATTGCCCAACAATGGGCTTTGGCAGTCAGCCAGCAAGCTTTGAAAGATTATGGATATCCAGATCGGAAACTTAACCCTGAGCGTGTGGCGGTGATCTTCGGAAATGCAAATGCAGGTGAGTACCAATACCGCTCCACCTTCAGGATATTGCTGCCCGAATATATCCAGGCGCTCCGTGATATCCCTGAATTCGAAAACCTCCCTGCATCTGTCAAAGAGAGTCTGATCTCAAGCTTTACGAACAATATCCGCGCCAAAGCGCATGCGATCACTGAAGATACCATGCCGGGCGAACTTTCAAACATCATCTCTGGCCGGGTTGCCAATGTGTTCAATTTTACAGGCCCCAATTTTGTAACCGATGCAGCTTGCGCTTCTTCATTGGCTGCAATCCAGGCCGCCTGCCAGGGATTGATGGAAGAGAAGTTCGATGCAGTGCTTACCGGTGGGATTGACCGCCATATGGGTCCCGAATCGTATGTCAAGTTCTCCAAAATTGGCGCCCTGAGCGCTGACGGTTCACGGCCGTATGCCGACGGTGCCAACGGATTTGTCATGGGCGAGGGTGGGGTTGTCTTTCTCTTGAAACGGCTTGAAGATGCCGAACGTGATGGAGATAAGATCTATGCGGTTATCCGCGGGATCGGCGGCAGTTCCGATGGCAAAGGCAAGGGGATCACGGCTCCCAATCCAATCGGTCAGCAGCTCGCCATCACGCGTGCATGGCAGGATGCCCGGGTCGATCCGAAACTCGTAGGGCTGATCGAAGGTCACGGCACTTCTACAAAGGTGGGGGATGTGGCTGAGGTCAACAGTTTGAATGCGATCTTTGGCTCCTTGGGGCTGAAGAACAGAAGCGTCATTCTCGGATCGGTAAAATCCAACATTGGCCATCTGAAAAGCGCAGCCGGTGCCGTGGGTCTCTTGAAGACCATCCTGTCTTTGTATCACAAAACCCTCCCTCCAACGGTCAATTTCGAACGCCCGAACCCCAATGTCGATTTTGCCAACCTGCCTTTCCGCGTGCTGAATGGCGCACAAGATTGGGAAGTCAAGCAGGATAATTATCGTTTTGCTGGGGTGAGCGCATTTGGTTTTGGCGGGACAAATTTCCACGTGGTTTTGGAAGAATATTTCCCCGGAATGTCACGGAATGATTCAGAGACCCATACAATGCCGGCAAGGATCGAAACAATCAAAAACGCGAGTATTTCAGATCAAACCGTAAAAACTCAAAGCGCCAACGAAATTCCACATATAGCAAACGCCGATGTGGATGCCGTCAAACAATTTGTGCTTTCTGTTGTAAGTGAAAAAACCGGTTACCCGGTTGAGATGCTGGAAATGGATCTTGACCTTGAAGCCGATCTTGGCATCGATACAGTTAAACAGGCAGAACTGTTCGCCACCGTCCGCGCCAACTACGGTATCCCGCGCCGTGAAGACTTGAAGTTGTCTGATTATAACACCCTGGCAAAAGTGGTGAGTTTTGTTACCGATACTCAAAACAATGGGGTTGCGGCTACAACTCAGCCTTCAACGAGCTCAACACCAGCCCTTGCTCAAACCGTAGAGGTTTCTCCCAAAACGGATAGCGATTCTACTTTAGCCCCGTATCAGGGCCTATTCTTCGCTTCCGCAGCTATTTCTGCCGATTTGAAGAAAAAAATCGAGGTTCAGCTTGCTCAACTGCAGGCGGGGAATCCTTATACTTCCCAATGCCCGACTTCGGAAGAATTGGGTGAAGAAGAAAGGATCGCCATTGATTTCGCCAATAGCGAAGAGTTGGCCAAGCGATTGGAAAAAACCCTTTCCGCCTTTGAAAAGGATTCGCCGCCAACCTGGAAAGCCATGCAGGCGTACGGCGTTTATCGCGGCAGCGGCAAACCTGGAAAGGTCGCTTTTATGTACCCGGGTCAGGGATCGCAGTATGTCAATATGCTGCTTGACCTGCGCGATACCGAGCCACTTGTTCGGGACACTTTCGACGAAGCTGACCGGGTCATGACCCCCATTCTGGGGAAACCCTTGACCAGCTATATTTATACGAGCGGTTCTGAAGAGGAGCTTAAGCAGGCCGAACAGGAACTGAAAAACACCGCGATCACCCAGCCCGCAATGCTCACTGCCAATGTGGCCATGATGCGCGTGCTCAATAAATACGGGGTCTATCCCGATTATGTCATCGGTCACAGTCTGGGCGAGTACGCTGCATTGGTTTCTTCGGGAGTATTGACCTTTGCCGAGGCGCTGGAAGTTGTCAGCGCGCGCGGCCGGGAAATGAGCAAGATCAAGGTGGATGACCCGGGCTGCATGGCAGCCGTATCTGCCCCGCTGGAAAAGGTGGACGAAGCCATTAAATCGATTGAAGGGTATGTTGTTATTGCCAACATCAACAGCCCATTGCAATCGGTGTTGGGCGGCTCGACGGCAGCGATTGATGAAGCCATCGCAAAATTCACCGCTGCAGGATTTCAGACGGTCAAGATTCCGGTTTCTCATGCTTTCCATACAAAGATCGTTGCCCCTGCAAGTGATCCTCTACGCTCAGTGATCGCGCGGATGAATGTTCAAAGCCCGCGCATTCCCATTATTGCCAATGTGACCGGAGAACTTTACCCGACCGAACGTGAAGAGATCCTTGACATCCTTGCGCTCCAGGTGGCTTCACCGGTTCAATTCGTGAAGGGAATGCAGACTTTGTACAGCCAGGGTGCAAGAATATTTATTGAGGCAGGTCCCAAACGGGTTCTTAATGCCCTGGCACAGGATAACCTCAAAGAGAACAGCGATGTCACCATCATCGCCACAAATCATCCGCGTAAGGGCGGAAAGGCCAGTTTCAACGAGGCTTTGTGCGGAATCTATGCGGCTGGTATACCTGCTGGCAAATCACAAACGAAAAAATCAGACACTGTTCAACCGCTTATCGAAGTTTCCCATCCAGTAGATGTTCCACAGCAGGCAATACCCTCTCCCGGAACCCTCCCGATTACTGGCTCGGTTGTGGTGACGGGTATTGGACTTGGTCTCCCCGGGAAAGAAGGGCACGTATTTGAGGATGATAATTTTGATCGTGTTCTTCACGGGCAGATGATGATCGAACCGATCGATGGAAGTTCCCAACAGGCAATATTGGATAAACATGTTACCCGCCTGGTGAAGAGTGATGCCGGCGCGGTGATGGAAGAGATCGATGATATTGACCAGGTCATCAAGCTGGCAGGGCAGGGTGGGAAGTTTGATCTTGCCGACGAGTTTGGCATCGCCGAAGACCGCGTGGAAGCGCTGGATATTGCTTCAAAATTAGCCATCGCGGCCGGAATCGAAGCGCTGCGTAATGCAGGTATTCCTCTTGTCATGTCATTCAAGATAACAACAAAAGGAACATTCCTGCCGGATCGCTGGAAATTGCCCGAATCGATGCGCGATGATACTGGTGTTATTTTTGGATCAGCATTCCCCGGTTTGAATCGTGCTATTGAAGAAGCGGATCGATTCTATGAAGTAAAGATCCTGGAACGACAATTGGATGAGGTGACTTCTCTCATCGACACCATCAAATCTTCAAAAGAAACAGCGAATTCTCCATTATTGGATAATCTACACCGGCGTGCCGCTGAATTGGAAACTAAAATCAAAGATAGCAATTACCATTTTGATCGCAGGTATGTTTTCAGGGTGCTCTCGATGGGACATTCCCAGTTTGCGGAGCATATTGGCGCGCGTGGTCCAAATACACATGTCAATGCTGCCTGTGCAACAACAACACATGCGGTTTCGATCGCCGAAGATTGGATCCGCACCGGTCGCTGCCGCCGTGTGGTGATCGTGGCTGGGGATGATGTAACGAATGAAAATTCCCTGGCATGGATCGGATCCAGTCTGTTTGGCAGTGGAGCAGCCACGACCGAAGGAGAATTACGTATGGCGGCGATCCCGTTTGACAAACGCCGCAACGGTCTGGTCATTGGCATGGGCGCCGCTGCCTTGGTGATCGAAAGTGAAGACGCGGCCCGTGAACGTGGTGTCCGCGGCATCGCCGAGATCCTGGCCACCCATACCGCCAACAGTGCCTTCCATGGCACGCGTTTGGATGTCAATCACGTGAGCGAGGTGATGGACCGCTTGATGCAAACAGCAGAAAGACGCTTTGGTATCGATCGCCACACAATCGCGGCTGAAACAGTTTTCATGTCGCATGAAACTTATACTCCCGCACGCGGTGGAAGCGCCAGCGCTGAGATCCATGCCCTGCGCCACACCTTTGGCGATTCAGCCAACCGGGTGATCATTGCAAATACCAAGGGTTTCACCGGCCATGCGATGGGCGTGGGCATAGAAGACGCCGTGGTTACAAAAGCGTTGGAAACAGGTATCGTTCCTCCGATCGCCTTCGTGCAGGACGGTTTCGAACCAGATCCCGAGTTGGGTGATCTCAACCTCTCGAAGGGAGGTGCTTACAACCCTCAATATGCCCTGCGTTTGGGAGCCGGGTTTGGCTCTCAGATTGCCATGACGCTGATGCACCGCATTCCCGGTACAGGGGAGAGGATCGACCGTGCAAAATACACCCAATGGCTCGCAGCGGTAAGCGGCTATGAGAGTGCTGAAACAGAACTGGTGAAGCGAACACTGCGCATCAAAGATCAGGGAGTTCCTGCCCATGAGCCGATGCATGCCAACTGGCAATATGGTCAATTACCAACCATTTGGGCGACATCGAACGTCGTGAAAGCGGTTAGTATGCCAGAGGCCATTACAGCCGCAGCAGATCTTCCCAAGAAAGTCGAAGCTATGGCATCGATAGCCCCAATTGCATCACCGGTTATGGAAGCTGAGTCTGGATCAGAGAATCAAGCCATCAAGCAATATGTCCTGGCTGAGGTCAGCGAGAAAACCGGTTACCCGGTTGAGATGCTCGACCTTGACCTGGATTTGGAAGCCGACCTCGGTATTGATACCGTGAAGCAGGCTGAATTATTCGCCTCCATTCGCACCCATTACGGCATTCCGCGCCGCGAAGACCTGATCCTCGTAGATTACAACACTCTGGCCAAAGTGATCGGTTTTGTTGAAGAGAATCTGGGAACGGAAAATGCAGATGTTGCTGCGAAGATTGGCGCTGAATCTGCAAAGGTTGCTCAGGACACTGCATCATCTGATGTAGTAGAGGCTGAGACAAAAAACGCTGAACCTGCTTTGTCTGAAACCGGGGACATAGATGCCATCAAACAATTTGTGGTCGCTGAGGTCAGTGAGAAGACCGGATATCCTGCCGAAATGCTGGATATGGACCTTGACCTTGAAGCCGATCTCGGCATCGATACGGTGAAGCAGGCCGAACTTTTCGCTACGATCCGAACCCATTATGGGATCCCCCGCCGCGAAGATTTGATCCTGGCCGACTACAATACTCTGGCCAAGGTGGTAGATTTTGTAAAAGATTCATTGAGTAGCTCCGCAACTCAAATTAAACCGAAAGAATCGGAATTTTCGGATGCTGCTAAACCTGTTGAACAACTATCCAGGGTTGAATCAACAACCAACCTTACTTTCAGGGTGCCGGCTCTGGTGTTGATTCCAAAGGTTGAGCTATGCGCGACAACCGGTGTGGATTTGGCGAATCGAGATGTTTTGATCGTCACAGATTCAAAAAAGGCTGGCGCAGAACTTTTGAAGAAAGTAAAGGCAACCAATTCGAATCCAGTCCTCACAGATACTGCTTCTGCGGTAGAAAAACTGGAGCAGCTTTCAAAAGCTGGTTCACTCGTGGGAATGTACTACCTGGCGGAGTTGGATGGCAAGTTTAATTGGGATGCTTCGACTCCCGACACCTGGATTCAGGGCAGAACCCACAAATTGAACCCTTTGTTTGAACTGGCACAAAAACTGCCGGAATCAGCATTCTTGATCTGTGCAACTTCGATGGGAGGACTGCTGGGATTCATCGACGGTGAAAATCCGCAGGACGGCTTGCTGAGCGGTTTCATAAAGGCATTGCGCCGTGAACGCCCTACACAGCTGGTCAAACTCATCGATTTCAAATCCGGTGTGAAGTGTTCATCCGCAGCCGATATCCTGATCAACGAAACGTTACGGGATCCGGTCACAACTGAGATCGGATACGAAGGTGAATCGCGGTTCTCAGTTGCTCTCAGAGAAATGACCACTGGGGGTATGGAAGGCTTGACTCTTTCAAAGGAGAGTGTCTTTGTAGTGAGCGGCGCTACTGGCGGGATCACGTCACCGGTATTGCTTGACCTTGCCGGGGCGACTCACGGGTCCTTCTATCTGCTTGGGCGGACACAACTGCCATCAAAAGATGATGCTGATTGGCAGTTGATGAAATCCGACCGCAACGCCTTCCGGCTGAAATTGCAG